>NZ_CAJPVI010000014.1 GCF_905397435.1 Cupriavidus numazuensis | reverse complement strand
TGGGGCCAACCTCCACCTTCCTGATTCTTGTTGTGTCGCAACTCCAAGATAACAGCGGTGGGCGGTTGGCCCTTTTTGTTTCTAAGCGGTCACGCAATTCGGCGAAGAACCAAAAAAAAGCCTCATACAGAGGCGGCTTGTTTGGCGAAGCGTTAGTGCAAGTCTGGCGACGACCCAGGGGAAGGCGCGTCGTCGAGATCGCTGGCGGGGGGAACCAATCCGGCAAGCATCCACAGACGGGCGGCCTTTTCATAGGCCTCGCGATGCGCGGCGTTCTCAACGAGCCAGCTTGTCAGCGCCGCACGCGACGCATCGTCAAAATGCTCGTGATCGTGCTCGCGTTGTACCCAGTTCCAGGCGGCGTCCCAGACCGCGTCGTGTCGGTCTACTGTCATGCGTGCAATTTCCTTCGATTGAAACGACGCTTAATTCTGACATAAGACAATATGAAACTCGATGCAATTTCATGGTTTGCCTGACGCCACGTACTACAACGTATTACAGGAGTGTCCGGCAATGCCTACCAGCGTCATCAATCGTCGTGCATCAGGTGACGGCACGACTCGATCGCTCGCGCCGCATCGGCGAGCAGCCCGTTGACAAGGCCTAGTGCGCAGTCCATATGTTCGGCGATCTGACGTTGCGTCAGACCCTGGATGCGATACAGCTCATGCACCCTGCGCGTGCGCTCAGGCAATTTGGAAAGCGCGCACTCGATGGCCTGGAGCACGCCGAGATCGCGCAATGTCTTGTGCGGGGTGGCGGCTGCCGGCACCTCGAGCGATTCGACCTCGATGTCGTAGGTCCGGTAGGTCGCCTCGAGCGCCTGGCGCCGGCAGTGGTCGAGAGCCAGATTGCGTACGACCTGGCAGCAATAGCTGACGGGCCGCTGCACGTCACGAATGCGCTCGCCATCCGCCAACCGCAACCATGCGTCCTGAAGAATATCGTCTGCCGTTTCAGCGTTGCGTACGATGCTTTGGGCAAGCCGACGGAGTTGGGCCCGATTGTCGACAAAGGTTGCGACAAGCGACAAGGCGGGGGCGCTGGACATGTTACTGAGTCTCCGTGGCAGCTGGATAACAATGCAAATGCGAATCATTCGTAATGATGCCACGAAATGACGAGACATTCGGAGTAAGGCGGAAAACAAATTGGTAACGGCTGCGCTTAAGCAACGGACAAAGTCCGGGGATTGCGCGGGCCCACAGGATGTGCGGTTAAACCGACAGTCTTGTGTCCGGAAGCGCCGTGCCGACACATGGCGAATTGATCACACGGGGTCGATGACTACGCAGCGCGGGGCGAGGTGACCAGGTCCGTGCCACACGCCCATGCCATGCCGATGGCGTAAATGAGCATGATAATCATCTGCAAGTGACGTCGCTATCCACTAGACTTAGGCGCAGCGATGTCTGCCCGAAATCCACGCGCCGGGATGCAAGCCACGGCCTGCGTCACCCTTGCTGTTTCGCCCTCCCTGTGCTGCTCGGACGCTATCCAGAGGTGGTGAATTTCCCACGGCAAGGCAACGCTGAACCACGGTTCGTTTCCAGACCGCCGGAAGATTCTGCGGACCGATCCCAACGGTAGGTATCCCCTGACACTGCGGCCAGGAGCCATCATGCACGACGTTGGACTCTCACACCTATGGTCGCAAGGCGACTTCGTCATCCGGTCAGCGGCGGTCGTCCTGCTCGTCATGTCTGTGCTGTCGTGGATCGTCATTCTCAGCAAGCTGGTGGATCTGTTTCGCCTCAGGAGGATGGCGCTTGGGGCGGAAACCCGCTTCTGGCGTTCCGACAACTTCGACTACGCCCTGGCCACGCTTGGTGTCAATGACGGCAACCCGTTCCGCGCGTTGGCTCTGGCTGGGCGCGGGGCCATGCAGTATCGACCGGCAAGCCAGCAGCCGTTGCATTCCCGGATGGATCTCTCGGACTGGCTGACGCGCACGATGAAGATTTCGATCGAAGAGATCGTGGCCCGCATGCAATCAGGCCTTGCAATCCTGGCCTCTGTCGGTTCCACCGCACCGTTCGTTGGTCTGTTCGGTACGGTTTGGGGGATCTACCACGCGCTCATCGGCATCGGTACCTCGGGCATACCGACCGTCGACAAGGTGGCGGGTCCGGTTGGCGAGGCGCTGATCATGACGGCTTTCGGGCTGGCCGTGGCCATTCCGGCAGTCCTGGGCTACAACGCGCTGAGCCGCGGCAACAAGGTCGTCATTGGCAAGCTCAACCGGTTCGCTTACGAGTTGCACGGCTACTTCCTCACAGGCGCGTGCCTTCATCGGTTCGCCCTGAAATCGGCCAACCATGGCGTGGTGGAAAGGGCAGTCAGGCATTGATCGTTCAATCTTTTGGCTCTTCGATCAATGCTCCCCCCCAATCCTTCGCATTCGCGTAGTGCCCGTAGAGGTGAAAGCATGCTCGGCGCACGTTAAGGAGCCGTCATTCACCACTATGTTCGCTAGCCCCGCAGCCGGAACGCCAGTTGCGCCGGGGGCTGCCTTCATTTGTGACCGATGGGCACCCCAGAGCCCACACGCGTGCAGCCAGAAAAGCGACAGCCCTGCACGTCCGTTCGGCTATCATGCCAATCCTCCCCGAAGTAGCCCTCTATGATTTCCGTCCGTAATGTCACGCTGCGTCGTGGCGTCAATGTCGTACTCGACCGCGCGTCCGTCACTTTCAACCCCGGCGAAAAGATCGGTCTTGTCGGCCGTAATGGCGCCGGCAAGTCGTCCTTCTTCGGCCTTCTCAACGGCACGCTGCACGAAGACAGCGGCGAGTTCTCGATTCCCGCCGCATGGAAAATGGGCCAGGTCGCGCAGGAGATGCCGGAGACCGAGCAGAGCGCGACCGACTTCGTCGTCGAGGGTGACACCGTGCTGTTGGCCGCGCAGGCAGAAGTCGCCGCCGCCGAGGCCAGCGACGACGGCATGCGCATGGCGCATGCCTACATGGCCCTGCACGACGCCGGCGCACACGATGCCCCCGCACGTGCCCAGGCGCTGATCCTGGGCCTTGGCTTCAGTACTGCGCAGCTTAGCCAGCCGGTCAACAGTTTCTCCGGCGGCTGGCGCATGCGACTGCAACTGGCGCGCGCGCTCATGTGCCCGTCCGACCTGTTGCTGCTCGACGAACCGACCAATCACCTCGACCTCGACGCGCTGGTCTGGCTGGAAGCCTGGCTCAAGCGCTATCCAGGAACCCTGGTAGTGATCAGCCACGACCGCGAATTCCTCGACGGGGTAACGCAGGTGACGGTGCACGTCGACAACGCCAAGCTCGTGCGCTATGGCGGCAACTACAGCAAGTTCGAAGACATGCGCGCGGAGCAACTCCTCTTGCAGCAGGCCGCGATGGCCAGGCAGGCGGACAAGATCGCCCACCTGCAGAAATTCATCGACCGTTTCAAGGCCAAGGCCTCGAAGGCGAAACAGGCGCAGAGCCGGGTCAAGGCGCTCGAACGCATGGAGAAGATCGCACCGGTGCTTGCCGACGCAGAGTTCAACTTCGAGTTCAAGGAGCCGCTCAACGTTCCGAACCCGCTGTTGTCGATGCTGGACGCGAGCTTCGGCTACCCGGCGCCGACCGGCGCACTGCCGGGCACGCCGCCCACGGTCATCGTGCGGGGCATCAACCGTTCCGTGCTGGCCGGGCAGCGCATCGGCATTCTCGGTGCCAACGGCCAGGGCAAGTCCACGCTGGTGAAGACGGTGGCGCACGCGCTGGCGCCAATTGCCGGCGAAATCAGCGAAGGCAAAGGCTTGAACATTGGCTACTTCGCACAGCAGGAACTCGACGTGCTGCGCCCGCTGGACACGCCGATGGAGCACATGATCCGCCTTGCCAAGGACACGCCGGCGCACATGCGAGCCCCGGGCCAGAGTGGCACCGAACAATCCCTTCGCACCTTCCTTGGCACCTTCAACTTCAGTGGCGACATGGTCCATCAGGCGGTCAGCACGATGAGCGGCGGCGAAAAGGCGCGGCTCGTGTTGTGCATGATCGTGTGGCAGCGCCCCAACCTGCTGCTGCTCGACGAGCCTACCAACCACCTCGACCTGGCCACACGCGAAGCGCTAGGCATGGCGCTCAACGAATTCGAAGGCACAGTGATGCTGGTCAGTCACGACCGGGCCCTGCTGCGCGCCGTATGTGACGAGTTCTGGCTGGTTACCAAGGGCGGCGTCGAGCCATTCGACGGGGATCTGGACGATTACCAGCAGTTCCTGCGCGACGAAGCCCGTCGCATGCGCGAACAGCTTGCCGCAGAGTAGAGAATCATCGCCTGAAATGGCGAGACAACCAGACTTCGCGCAGCAGTGCAGGCAGGTTTCGCACTTCACTGCGAAAGGCCTCGAAGAAGGCATCGATGCGTTGCACTGCTTCCTGGTGGTACCCGCTGTCGCTGGCGCGCGGCGACGCGATGATGAAGTCCGCACACAACGCGAGCGACAGGCCGGCGCCGAACGCCACGCCGTCCACCACCGCGATCACGGGGCTTTTCCGCTCTCGCCCGCAAGGGCGAAAGCTGCCGCGTCGCGCGTGCCCCTCAGACCGGTGCGAACACCGGCACCGGCGCGCCGTCTTCGGTGGTCGGTGCGAAGCGCACCTGCACCGGCATGCCGATCTTCACCGCGTCGAGATCAGTGTCGACGATCTGGGTCATCATGGTCACGCCCTCGTCAAGCGTCACGTAGGCGATGCAGAACGGCGTCGGCCCCGCCTTGCGCGTGATGCTGTAGGAGTAGACCTTGCCGCGGCCGGTCGACGGCTTCCACTCGGTCTCGCCCATGCAAAACGGGCACAGCGTGCGCGGATACCAGTGGGCCTTGCCGCACGACTTGCAGTGCTTGACCAGCAGCTTGCCCTCGCGGGCGGCCTGCCAAAAGGCCAGGTTGTCGGGTTGCTCGTCCGGCGCCTTGTATGCGGTCGGGACATAAGGAGTCGTCATCGTGTGTCTCCCTTCTTATTCGCGTTCAAGGATCAGGGTCGCGGAACCGTGGCGCGAGCCCAGGTAGCCGCCCGTGCCCTGTGCGAGGGCGACGTCGCAGTTCTTCACCTGCACCGCCGGGTGGGCTTCGCCGCGCAACTGTCGCACCGCTTCGATCACCTTCGTGATGCCGCCGCGGTTCGCCGGGTGGTTGTTGCACAAGCCTCCGCCGTCAGTATTGACGGGGAGCTTGCCAACGCCCGAGATCAGGTTGCCGTCCATCACGAACTTGCCGCCTTCGCCCTTCTTGCAGAAGCCGAGGTCTTCCAGTTGCATCAGCACGGTGATGGTGAAGCTGTCATAGATCGACGCGTACTTGATGTCGGCCGGCGTCACGCCGGCTTCGGCGAACGCCGTCGCGCCGGAGAACTTCGCGCCGGACCAGGACAGGTCAATGTAGCCACCAAGCTGGCCCTTCACGTACTCGCCCGCGCCGAGGATCTTCACCTTGGGGCGGTTGAGCTTCGCGGCGATTTCCGGGCGGGCGATGATCAGCGCGCCACCGCCGTCGGAGACCACGCAGCAGTCGAGCTTGTGCAGCGGATCGGAGATCATCGGCGAGTTCAGCACGTCCTCCACGGTGACCACGTCGCGCAGCATGGCGTGCGAGTTGTGCTGTGCATGGTGCGAGGCGGCCACCTTGATCCATGCCAGTTGCTCGGCCGTCGTGCCGTATTCGTACATATGGCGCATCGCGACCATGGCGTACAGGTTGACAGTGACCGGGCTGAAGGGCGCTTCGAACGGTGCATCCGGCAGGTTCGCGCCCCAGTTGCGGGCCTGCGTGCCGCTGGAGCCTTCGGAGCGCGGACGCCCGGCCAGCGTGATCAGCGCCACGTTGCACTTGCCTGCGGCAATGGCCTGCGCCGCGTGCGAGACGTGCGCAAGGTAGGCCGAGCCGCCGGTGTCGGTCGAGTCGACATGGCGGACGTTGAGGCCGAGGTAGTCGACCATGTTGACCATACCGAGGCCCGGGGCGTCGCCGGCGCAAAAGTAGCCGTCGACGTCGGCCAGCGTGAGGCCGGCGTCTTCCAGTGCGCCCTTGGCGCACTCGGCGTGGAGCTGCGCCACGGACTTGTCGGTTGCCTTGCGGGTCGGGTGCTCGTAGGCCCCGACGATGTATGCCTTTCCGTTGATACTCATGCTCTCTCCTATCAGGCTGCCATGGCGTCGCCGTAGCGCTCCAGGTACAGGTCCGTGTCACCCAGCAGCACGTCGACCTGCGTCAGCGCCTTGAAGTAGTCGCCGACCTCCAGTTCATCCGTCATGCCCATGCCGCCGTGCAGTTGCACCGCCTTGCGGCGGCGCTCGGCCGGATCGGCTGCTTCGACTCCGGCGTCGGGAAACGTGCCCGCCAATTGGGCATAAAGGCTATTGAAGGGACAACGCGCTGTCCAATATAAAAATGAAGCGGATTGATATATGAACGGTATCGGCGCTCCTGCACTCGAGCCGGTGTAGACATCCCGGCGCGCCGGCAGAGTTCTGCATGCCGGCTTGTTCGCCGATACTCGCGCGGCTTGGGAAATCGTCACTGCGATTGCTGCCCTTCTAGCAGACGCTGCACTATCAGATGGCGATGCGCCTGCATGACGCCATGAGCATCCCGCAGCACATGCAGCAGCACCAGTACGTCTGGGTCGCTCCACTCAGCGCCATGCATGCGCCAAATCAGGCTGATTTGTCTGTGGCGCTCCAAGAGCACGAAAAAATCCTAGAATTGACGGGAAATGCTGTTCCGACAACATAGGGGCTAAGCCATGTTCAAGCACGTACTGGTACCCACCGACGGTTCTGACCTTTCTGGGAAGGCCGCTGCCGCTGCGATCGAGTTTGCCAAGGTAATGGGCGCAAAGATCACGGCGTTCACTTGCATGAACGAGTACCCCTTCCTCACATCGTCCGACTCGGGCCATCAGACTCGCAAGGCATTCGAGGAGCATGCAACGATCGAGGCAAGGGCGAGGCTCGACCTGGTCGTGACGTCTGCGCAGGCGGCTGGCGTTGCCTGCAGTACTGATACGGCGATCACGACGACGCCGTACAAGGCGATTATCGAGGCCGCCAACCGGCACGGATGCGATGTGATTTTCATGGCATCGCATGGACGTCGCGGCCTTGAGGGACTGCTGGTGGGCAGCGAAACGCAGAAGGTGCTGACGCATTGCGCGATCCCTGTGCTGGTGTACCGGTAGTGGGGACGGCAGGCCCCTGAACGGATTCCAGCGGTAGGACCGGGGGTCATCGCTGACCCCACACTCCGGAAATCCTGAAGTCCTTCGCCTGAAAATGCTTGAGTGCGGCGTCGTATTCGGGCTTCTCGCCCGACGCCGACGTGCCTGGGCGGTCTTCGACCGAGCCTGCTGCGGCTCGCGCTTCAAGCGCGCATCCGGGCACTGTCCGACGCATTAGAGACCAATCTGGCGATATCCGACAAAGGTCGGTACGCCACGGCCACCGTCTCGCGACAAGCCTCCAGGCCATCAGAGTCGCTCGCGCAAAAATGCGTATGGCCACTTCGCAAGGATACTGCCAGGCGGGTTACTTGCCGGAAAGCGCGGGGAATTGCGGATTCGCCACGACCTGCTTGAGCAGCTCCTGCACAGCCGGGCCGAATGCGTCCGCAACGTTCTTGCAGGCTCCCATGGCAGAAAAGCTCGTGTCGAACAAGTACTTGACCGAGACCTTGTAGCCCTTATCCACGGGCGACATCACGGCCAGCGCGATCTGCCAGTACGCAGGGGACACTGAACTGAAGCTAAGTTCCTCGATGCGGCCCTCGATTGGGGGGCCCTTTATGTCATAGGCTTGCGCCATCAGGAGTTCTTCCTGAAAGGCGTCCTTGATGTATTGAGACGGCGTCTTGCCCGGCGCCACCTTTACCGGCCCAAGCATGCGGCACAGAGGGCTCTCGTCAACGCCCGGCGCCATTCCGATGTCGCCAACGCTGACCTTCTTCGACTGCAGGCTCTGCTGGATGGCGATGACGTTGGCGGCGGAGGCCTTATAGGGGATCGAGTTCGTCGTCTCGCATCCAGCCAGGAGAACGCTCGCCGCGCCGATGGCAGCGATGAGGGCAACCTTAGCGGCGAGGATTCCCTCATATATGCCACTGGCACGTGTGCAAGACAAATTGACGGAAAAGCACTGACCGGTTTCCAAGACAAGCGTAATCACTTGGCTACCATCGCTCGTCTGACTTCGCCATAGCCCTCGTGGATCAGCGTTTGGGGCGATTGATGAAGACCCACCGGCTCCGTCATTGCCACCACCTAAGCGACACGCGCTCCGAGAAGCAGAGGCGACTGCGCTAAAGAGTAGTGTTTTTAAATTCATGTTCATCTCCACAAGCGCGTGATCGCCCAAGTAGTTGAACTCTAGATAGCGAGATGCGCGGTCTCTTGACATACATCAGACCTTTCGAAGGTGCCGGTGAGGAATGATGCACACCACGTATCACGCTGTTCAGTGTGTTCAAGGTCGGAGATGACATGCATCCGAGCTTGCCATCATGCGCAGGTGAGCGCGCAGTATGACTCCGTACATGACCGCCTTGGGAGAGATCGAGCGCGGGGCTGGAACGTGGGCGGCAGGCTATGGAAACGCTGTGTTCGTCGGGGCAGGCAAATGCTGCCAGGACGTTTCTGGCCGAGGACACCTCTGCGGACAAAGGCGCCACGCACACCCGGCCGCACGGAACCCGCTCCGTCAGCGGCCGCTGATCGCCTCTAGCAGTTGCTGTCCTTTCCCGGTTACACGGATTTGCCTGCGGTCTGGTGTAGCAGCTTCGAGACGGACCAACTGGCGCTCGACAAGAGCGCCAATGTCAGCGGGATCCAGTTCGCGGTGACTCTTTGCGCCACTGAGAACCATCAGGGCTGCGATCTCGTGAGGACTTAGCATCTCCTGTCTCCGGCAAAGTTTGACGGGGCATGCCTGGTACACCGCAGCGGCCTCTCCTGGCCGCCGGATCCGGTCCCCGGCACGTGTCTGAGACTATAGAAGTCGACGTCCCACGGGAGTCATGAGATCCCAGAGTATTTGCGCTCAATCAAATCAAATTGCCGCTTTGAGCCGCGCCCGCAACTCCTGAACGCGCCGCGTTAAAGCGACCTTCACATTGCCTTGCACGTCGGGCAGGCAGAGCACGACATGCACGCATATGTCGTTGCGGAACAACTTTCGATTCGCCATGCATCGAGCAGCAGCATCGCTGTAGGACGACCCATCAGGTGCCAGGACAATTTGAACAGCGTCGACAAGCGGATGTGTCTTGCGGCTGCGCGCCGGTCGATTCAATGCGGTGCATCAGGTTTGGCAATTGTTTTCGGATGGAGGATGCGATGCAGAATATGCCGCGTTGGCGCGCAACGACCTTATCGGCAAAGACTGCACACCGCACCTGTCATCAGCGTCAGACCGTCACGTCCGCGCGGTGCAAGCCGAGGCCCAATTCGTGGCGCAATGCAGGAGGTGCTAACGCGCCACGCGGCAGCTCGGTTAGCGGCACGGGCAGTTCGTGCTCGTGCAAAGCAGCCAGTCATCTTCGAGCGTATTCACTTGGAATCGGAACGTCACGTCCAGAGGGTGGTCTGCCACGACGATGTCTCGCATCTGGTCACGACCCTGGTATCCGACCGTGAGTCTGTACGCACCTTGCTTAAGCCGCATGTATAGGAGTGGACCACCGGCAACAATGCGCAGCACGGCCTTGCCATCGGCGCTTGTCACGACCACAGTCGCCCCGCTTAGCGGCCTGGCGCTGCCTGCATCGATCATGCTGAGTCGGACATTAAAGCGCGCGGCGACATCTTCCATGGCCCGCCTTCCGGCTTCGTCGTCTCTGGCACAGGCGTAGGGAATGCCCCGCTGCTCCATGATCTGCACGCGGTCTTCCGCAGGTTCCGTCCGCGTCGCGCAACCCGCTGCCACCAGCACGGCCAACAGCGACAATATCGCAATGCCAAGTCCTTTCGAGATCTGCATATGCCTGCCCTCCTCTGAATCTCGATAACGGCCCCGATTGCAGGTCACAATGGGAGCCGACTGTACAGGTGGTTCACCATCAGATCGATCCTTCGCCAGCAGCACTGGGCGAACCGTCCATGTAGTGACCGGCTCTGAGACGGAGCGCAATTAGCGCCTCGAATGCCCCGCGGCCCCGCACCCATGACGATGACGTCCGCGCTCCACTAATTGCCTATGCCCGGATCGCCTCCCCAGTCCTGTGGGGCTGCCAGACCCTCCGCCAACCCTGGTGCTCGATCGCATGCCAGTTGCCCTCAGGCGTGTGGGCCATTGATATCGGCCATCTTTGCCGTGGCTAACCTCAAAGACGAAATCACGGTTGTCCGCGAAAAACCTAGCCCAATACAGGGGCGAGTTTGGTTCGATCACGGTTTGTTCAAACGTAGCGCGCACCAGGTGAGTTGGGTTGATGCCTGTCAACAAAGCCGCGCGTCTGTGTCGCACCCTGATTCGCATTGGCCTGACGCCAACGCGTTTCCTCACGTCATACGGGCCTTGGGAAGATGACGACTGAAGTCGGTGATAGTTGTGGCGGCAGGGGATGTGCCAATCTGCGGGCGCAACTGTGGATTTCGCGGCGCACTGAACTCGTCGCTAGTTGAAAAGGACTGGCAAGTTCACGCATTACGTCCCGCATTGAACAGCATGACCATCCGCGGTGCCGCTAGACCGTCGATGTGGTACTTCTCTTTCGCTGCTGTCAGATTTCCCTGACAGGCCGTCACTATCGTCCGACACCGGCGTTATCCGCGCCGTACAAGAAGAAGCGCTCCAGCCGTACAGCACTCTCGTCCGAGGCTGATATCGGGTAAGCGCCGCGCCGCCCATACTCCAGGCATCCACGCAGGCACAGTCGCTGGCTCGGGTTTTCGGTCACGTTGCCCCCACACCAGTGGCCTGCCGGGCGCACCAGGAACATAAGAAAGGGGCGTGCGATGAACCACGACGCGCAATACATCGAATCCGCGGCAAGTCTGACAGCACTCGCGGAAGCGTTTGCCCCTGGCGCGCATCTCGTGACGCGCCGCCAAGGCTACATTCACCACGGCATCTATGCCGGCAATGGCGAGGTCATACACTATGTCGGATTCAAGGGACTCCTGCGCTGCGGCCCGGTCGAAAAGACTACCTTGTCGGACTTCGCCAATGGGTATGGCCTCAGCGTCGAAACGAGCACGGCGGCGCAATATATCGGCGTGGAGATTGTCCGGCGAGCGAGGTCACGGCTCGGTGAAAACGACTACCACCTCCTTACCAACAACTGCGAGCACTTCTGCACGTGGTGTCTGTCTGGTCAGGGTCGCAGCCAACAAGTGCAGGCACTGATGACCAGGCCATGGCGTGCGGTCCAGGCCATCATCGGCATCCTCTTCGGAACGCCCGCCCGCGCGGCAGCCTAGCTGGCTCCTGCCAGGCCGCTGCCGTAGCATGCGCAGCTCCATGCGTATCTCGTGGCGCCACCACGCGATGAAGTCATCCACGTAGACAAAGTCTTCGTGTTCGCCGAGATGAAACGGGGTCAGCCGCAGTTCGGTTGTCACCGTGGAGAACTCCAAGACGCCCTCCTGAGCTTCGCCATAACGCCTGCCAGGAATGCCGAACGTGTGCCGATTTCGTCGGCCCAGCACATGACGACCTGGATGACACGATGCGATTGCCAGAGCGCACCGCTGCCAGCCCGGTCAGCGCCATCAACGCGCCGCCGTAGTAGTCCTTCTTGAAGCGATGGGTCTGGCTCATTGGTCAGACCTCCGGCAGTCCTGCATTGGACGCTGCATACAGAGCTTGAACATCGTTTGTCTCCTTCGATGCCCGCGCAGGCGGGTCCATGGAATCTACAAACGATGTCTTCCATCCGGCTTTCATGCGGCTTGCTGGAAGCTTACAAAAAACATCATGTTGTGATGTATTTGGCACGGATGAAAGGTACGTTGGTGTAATCCCTATGTCTCGAGACTTGAAGTGCGGATGCAATTGCGACCGTCTCAGTCCCCGTGGGCGATTCCGGGCGGCGCAATCTCTTGGCTCTATGCAAGCCCGCGGCTGCATGCGGCGCACAGAGCTTGGATGTGCACGGTACTCGCTCATGGCGGCCTGCGTGCGGCGGAAGTCGCGGGCACGACCAAAGTGGTTCTTGTGCCGGAGCGACAACCAAGGATCGAGCGCTCGCGACAACGACGTGTCCGGAAGGGGACCTATCGCGCAGCGGCGCTACGTTTGGTCATTGAGGCGCGACAGGATGGCGCCGGCTGGACGCGCCCCTCCCGTGCGGGCCGTAGAGGTTGTGGATGTTTAGCTCTTGGCGGTTAGTTGCGTTTTTGCCCCGTCCCGACCTTCGCGGAAGCAGGCCGGCAATGCGGACGAGCTGATTGCCTGGGTATCCGCCGAAGTCAATTTCATGGACCCGCGCTCCGGCGTCACCATCGTGCATGGCGTGAAACAGGACGACGACCCCGAACGTTATGCCGCTCTCCTGCGGGACATGGAGCGCGACACGTCTGCGTGGGACATGGGCGCGGCTTACGCGGCTCACATGGTCATCAACCCGGTCGATACGCGTCAGACGCTGACGCGCCTGCTTGAAATACACCGGCTGCGGCTGACGGGCGGTGTCGGGCAGCACCTCATGCGCACCTGGCCCACCAGTTACTAAGGAGACGAACCATGCGAACCGTACTGATTGCCGACCGGGGGGCCGTCGCTGCCCGCGTGCTACGCACCCTGCAGCGGATGGGGCTGCGCTCGGTCGTGGTCTACTCCGAAGCCGATCGCGATCTGCCGTACGTGCGGCAGGCGGATGAGGCGTACTGCATTGGCCCGGGGCCGGCGGTGCAAAGCTATCTGAACGAAGGGGCCCTGTTCGACGTCATGCGCCGCTCCCGCGCCGAAGCCGTCCATCCCGGATACGGCTTCCTGTCCGAGAATGCAGGCTTCGCGCGCAGCGTGGAGGGTGCCGGCCTGACGTTCATCGGCCCGAGTCCGCACTGGATCGATGCCATGGGCCATAAGACGCGGGCACGTACGCTGATGGCCGAACATGGCATGCCAATGTGCCGGTCGTCTGATGTCGTCGGCGAAGATCCCCGCGACATTGAAGCGGCTGGCGCGGCTGTGGGCTACCCGGTGCTGGTGAAGCCTGCTGGCGGCGGCGGTGGCATTGGCATGGTCGCGGCGCAGGACGCTACCTCGCTGGTCGAGGCGGTGGCGCGCGCACGGGCTCTGGCCCAACGCAGCTTCGGCAACGGAGACGTGTATCTCGAGCAGCTCTTCGAACGGCCGCGGCATATCGAATTTCAGATCCTGGCTGACCGGCACGGCAACGCTCGCCACCTCTTCGAGCGCGATTGCTCGGTGCAGTCCGTACTATGACCCGATGATCGCCAAGATCATCGTCCACGGCCCGGACCGGCTGGCAGCGATCGCGTTGGCGCAAGAGGCACTGTCGGCGACTGAAATCGTTGGCGTCAAAACCAACTTGCCGCTCTTGCAACGCATGTTGGCATACGGTCCCTGGCTGGCAGGTGACCTGCACACCGGCCTCGTGAATGATCTGCTTGCTTCGCAAAAGACTTGATTGCGGGATGTAAGGATAGCCGGCGATCGGACGCGAGGGCAGAGAGTACCGAGACAAAGAGCTGTCACGCGGGGCGCTGCATCTGATCCTGAAGAAAGCAGTGCCTCGCTCCGTACCGGCTCAATCTCCAGTTCCCTGAACCGCATTCGCCAGTGCCTCGAACACCAGCCCGGTCTGTCACGGAACTATTCCGCAGAGTCATTCCCCTCCCGGACCTCCCCACTCACTTCACCGAATCCGACACGGTAGCCATTCCCCTGACACCACCCTCCGATCGATACCTCGTCGCCATCGAGCAGGAAGTACCGCGTGCTGCCGTCCGGCAGGGTCAAGGCTTCCTTGCCGTTCTTCGTGATCTCGAGCAGGCAGCCAAGCGAACCGGGCGTCGCGCCGCTGAGCGTACCCGAGGCCATCAGGTCGCCAACGCGCACATTGCATCCGGATACGGTGTGGTGGGCAAGTTGCTGCGCCATGGTCCAATACATCGTGCGGAAATTGGTGCGGGTAACCGGAAACCGGGCCTTTCCGCCTTTGGGCCGGATCGACGCCTCCAGTTCGATCGCATAGGCGCCGTCCCCGTCCTGACGAAGATAGTCCAGCGGGACTGGCTGCTGCGTCGGATGGGCGCAACGGAAGGGAGCCAGCGCATCCATGGTCACGATCCATGGCGAGATCGACGTGCAGAACGACTTGCTGTTGAACGGTCCGAGCGGCGCCGATTCCCACTGCTGGAAGTCGCGCGCGCTCCAGTCGTTGAGCAGCACCATGCCGAACAGGTGGTCAGGGGCTTGTGCGATCGGGATCGGCTCGCTCATCGCGCTCGGCTTGCCGACGACGAAGGCCATTTCAAGTTCGAAATCGAGCTTGACTGAGGGGCCGAACACCGGCCGCGGCTCGCCTGGCTGGCGCCGCTGGCCGCTGGGTCGGCGCACTGGCGTGCCGCTGGCCACGATCGTGCTGGCGCGGCCGTTGTAGCCAATGGGCAGTTCAAGCCAGTTGGGCGGCAGCGCGTTCTCGGGGCTGCGGAACAGCCTGCCGCAGTTCTCGGCATGGTGGCGCGACGAGTAGAAGTCTGTGTAACCAGTCACCTCCAGCGGGAGGTGAAGCCGTGCTTGTGCCATGGGCACCAGCGCGCGTTCGCGCAGCGCCGCTGCGGCGTGCGCGCCGGCGTCCATCGCGAGCCATTCAGTCAGTCGCTGGCGCACATCGCGCCAGGCGGGCTGGCCCAGCGAGATGAATGGATTCAGTGTGCTTGCCGCGAATACCTCTTGCATTGCCTCGGGCAGCAGACCGGCCGCGGCAAGTTCCTGGAGATCGACAATCCGGTCACCGATCGCGACGCCAGCACGTGCACTTCGCTCAGCCGTGGAAAACACGCCGTAGGGAAGATTCTGCAATGGGAAGTCGGTCAGGCCGGTATTGGCGGATTCGACCCAGCTAAGTCGTGGTGTGGTCAAGGTCCGGCTCCTGTCAGGTTTGCGCTTGGAAACTCTGCCGGGGCGCACTGCCCTGCGTGGGTGGGGCAGCCTCGCGCGCCAGCATGTCGGCGACGATCCGCCGGGCATGCACGAGGCCAGCATCGGAGGCGATCATCACCAGAGGGCCATCCGGACTGGCGTCCATCGACAGCTGCTGCGCCTCGACGACGACCTTGTCCTCACCAAACGTGATCGGGAGGCTGCGCATCAGCGACGCCTTCGTCTCTTCGTGCCGTTCCGGGCCACAGGTGCGCGCCCCGGACCAGAAGTAGTGGGTAGTCGTGGCCGTCTCCGGCGTCTGCAGGTTCAGCCCCATGAACGCGATGCCGCCACTGCGGTTGCCTTCACGCGCCCCCGTTCCCGTATCCACGGCGCCGGTATGGATCCGGACCACGGCCGGCGGGATGAAATCGATCTCCATCCATCGGTCGACCGTGGGCGTCCCAAACGCATGAGCGGCGAGGTAAGAGGGCGGCGGCACGGAATCCATCATCCAGCGCGAGACGCGCACGCCGTTATCCAGCCGCGTCGTCTTCGTCTCCGCGTCGGAATGCGCCTGCGGCGTACCGCCAATGGTGCGGGTATGGACGTAGCCGACATGCGTCAGGTCCATCAGGTTGTCGGTGATCAGTTGATAGTTCGCCTTCACCAGGTAGCGGTCCTTGACCCAGCTCCAGGCCGGATCGTCGTGGATCGCGTGGCGCGGCACCGCGGCCGGTTCGGCCTGGGCCGGATCGCCGAGCCAGATCCAGACGATATGGTCCTGCTCGACGACGGGGTAGCTGGCGACCCTCGCCGCCGACGGAATGCGGGTCTGGCCGGGTACCTTCACGCAGCTGCCATGGCGGTCGAAGGTCAGGCCGTGGTAGCCGCACTGGACCTGATCGTCTACCACGCAGCCGTGCGACAGGGGCAGTGCCCGGTGGCAGCACCGGTCTTCCAGGGCAGCGACCGTGCCGTCGCGCAGCCGGTAGAACACGACCGGCCGGTCGAGCAGCTTGCGTTGCAGCATCTCGCCGACCTTGACCTCATCAGCCCATGCGCCCATGTACCAGGCATTCATCACAAACATAACTGTCTCCCAATTCAATACGAGCAATACGAGCAATACGAGCAAAGCGAACCTGGTGCGGCAGGTCGTCCTATAGGTCGAGTACGAGGAGCGGCGAAAGCGAGCGTGAGCAGCACGGCAGGAAGCAGTCGTTGTCCGCGCGCTCGCCGTCGCCAAGGAACGCGTCGCGGTGATCCGGAATACCGGAGATCACCCGCGTCAGGCAGGTACCGCATACGCCTTGCTCGCAGGAATGCGGCACGTCGATACCGGCGGCAGTCATCGCATCCAGGGCCGACTGGTCGGATTCGACGCGAATCCGCACGCCGGACCGGCCCAGCTCGATATCGAAGGCCGCATTGCCCGTGCGCACGTCGGGTATCGCGCCGAAATATTCGCGATGCAGCCGCGACTCCGGCCACCCGTTCCGGCGCGCCGCGGCAAAAGCCGCGTCGATCAGTCCCGCGGGGCCGCAAACATACAGGTGCGTCCCGCCATCGGGCGATGACAGCAGCGCGTCCAGCGACAGCCGCTGTGCCGCAGGCCCGTCATCGGCGTGGATCGATACCGACCCGGCCAGATCGGCTTGCATCAGCCGTTCACGGAACGCCGCGGCATTTTCGGTTCGCACGCAGTAGTGCAGCGCGAACGACGCACCTCCACGCGCCAGGTGTTCTGCCATTCCCAGCATCGGCGTGATGCCGATCCCGCCCGCAAGCAGCAGGCTCGACGTGGCCGACGCATCCAGCGGGAAATGGTTGCGGGGCACCGACACCTCCAGTTCGTCGCCCACTTTCGCGTGCGCGTGCAAGGAGCGCGATCCGCCACGGGAATCCGGGGCGTCGAGCACGCCGATCACGTAGCGGTGACACTCGTTCGGGCCATTGCAGAGCGAATACTGACGGGTCAGGCCGGCCGGGGTCAGGACATCCACGTGCGCCCCTGGGGTGAACGGCGGCAGGTTGGTCCCGTACGGGTCGACCAGTTCAAACGCACGGATCGACGCCGTCTCCTGCCGGATATCGGAAATCCTGAGCCTCATGGCTGCTTCCGGATATTCATGCCCGCGAGCACATTGGACCAGCGCGTACGTTCGGCATGGATGAACTGGCCAACTTCGGCGACCGACATCGGACGGGGCTGTACGCCGACACTGGCCATCTGCTCGATCACCGTCTTGTCGGCCACGACGGCATTGAGGTCACGGTTGATGCGTTCGATGATGTCCGCCGGCGTTCCTTTGCGCGCCAGCAGTACGAACCAGCCGTTCACGTCCTGGCCCGGCAGCGTCTCCGCCAACGCCGGCACGCCCGGGGCCAGCGGCACGCGAGTCTTCGACGTGACCGCGAGCGCCTTGATGCGTCCGCCCTTCAGCATGCCCTCCACACCCGGGATGCCGTCGAACAGCAGTTGGACGTCGCCATTCATCACCGCCGTCAGTGCCGTGCCGCTACTGCTGAAGGAGACGATATTCAGGTCCAGTCCGGTACTGCGGCGGAAGGACTCGGCCGCCAGGTGGGGCAGCGAATACTGCCCGTTGACGCCGACGTTGACCGTGCCGCCCGCCTGCTTTGCCTGCGCGATGAACGACGGCAGGGAGTCTGCCCCATGCCGCTTGTCGGCAACGATGACCAGCGGGCCCATGGCCACCATTGCCACCGGCGCGAATTCGGCATCCATATCGTAGCGGGCGCTGGCATTGACCAATGGCGTCACGGCGATGGTTGCCGCATGGGTCAGGATAAAGCTGTAGCCATCCGCCGGCGCCTGCCTGACGGCGTTCATGCCGATGATGCCGCCTGCGCCGGGCTTGTTGTCGACGATCACCTGGCCGTTCCAGCGCGTTCCGAGACGCTGAGCAATCAGCCGGGCCATCACGTCGGGCGGGCTGCCGGCCGCGCTGGGCACGACCATGCGGACCGGATGAGCGGGCCATCCTGCGGCACCGGCTGACATCGCCACGGCTGCGAGCACCACAGCCGTCAGGGAACGAATGTGTCGGATCATGTTGTCTCCTCAGAATCGATGCAGGATGCCGGCCACGACGCCGGTCTGGCTTTCGCCTGGCGTCACGCTATTGGGCGCTGCGAGGCCGACCGTGGAGCCGTGGCGATTCTTCGCATAGCCGATGTTGGCGTATGCGAGGGTCCGCTTGGAAAAGTTGTACAAGGCCGACAGCGCGAAAGTGGTCGCGTCCTTGTCGCTGCCCTTCTGGTCGTTCTGGTAGACCGCACCGGTCAGGCTGAAGGCCGGCGTGAACTTCCAGGTAAGACCCGTCCAATAGATATCCGCGATTGCGGTGGTGCCGCCCACGCGCGAGCGCAGGTTGCGCACGCCAACGAAGGCCTTGGCGCGCTCCCACGCATAGGTGGCCGCCACGACCGTGCGGCGGTCGGTATTGTCCTGCGTGGCGACCGCGGCCCCGTGACGCTCATCGTAGGCGATCATCGCACCGAACGGCCCCTTGCCATACTGGATCGAGCCGCCCCACTCCTGGCCGACCTTCAGGTTGCCGGGGACTTCGCTGCCGTTGGCGATCGTCGAGTCATAGCCGAAGCTGTATTGCGCGGACACCGTCAGCGGGCCAGCTTCCTTGGTGTACCGCACGGCGTTGTCAACACGGCCGCCCATCTGCGGATCCTGCCCGAAGACCGAGTACAGGTCGTAGACCATTGGGTCGAATGGAATCGCCACGTCGAAGATGGCATTGCGATGGCGGCCGAGAGAGACCTGCCCGTAAGGCGTCTCGATGCCCGCGTAGGCCAGGCGTCCGAACAGCCGGCCACCCTGCTGCAGCGAGCCGCTGTCCATGCTGAGGCCCGATTCCAGCACAAAGAACGCGGAATTGCCGCCGCCGAGATCCTCGTTGCCGCGGAAGCCCCAGCGGGAGCCCGCCTGTCCGCCGCTGGTCATGCGGGTAACGCTGTGCGAGCCATTGGGCTGGTTGTTGATGAACTCTATGCCGTTGTCGAGGATGCCATAGATGGTGACGCTGTTCTCGGCATGCGCCGCGCCGGCGGCTGCCAGGCACAGCGCCAGCGCTGCCTGGCCGGAACGGCTGCGAATGTCTTGTGGGGGCTGCTTGGGTTGCAATGTCTCCTCCTTGTTGTCGGGATGCCGGCGAGGACATCCGTTGTTGTGCGAGGGCGTGGCGGCCTGACTGTGCAGGCTTGCGGCGGCGCTCGCGTACTTGAAATCGGTATTGCCGCCGCTGCAGTCAGCCGTGCCCGGTGACCCGCCGGAGCAGCGCTTCGGGATCGGGCGGCGGCGCATCCGCACGCCACGCAACGTGCTGGTCGGGGCGGATCAGTGCGTAGCGGGCGCCATAGAGCGCTCGGACATGTGGGTTGTCGAGCCGCACGATCGTGAACGGGCATCCATGCCGGGCAGCGGCCGCTTCCAGCGCAGCGGCGGTGTCCGCGCTGTCGTCCAGCACCAGCAGCGTGAAGCCGCCGCCGAACATGTCGTAGAGTGATGCGCCGCTGCCCGTGCCTTCTGCCAGCCACGCATGCGGGGCGCGGCAACCAGGGGCAGCGGACGGCACGAAGTCGCCTGGATGGCAGTCCGCGCCGTCCCCGGTGCCATCTTCGATCAGCGGCGACTCGGCGTAGCGATATCCAAGCACCACACCCAGCGAGTCGAACTCCCGCGCCTTGGCGGTGCAGACCTGCGCGGCCACGGCCTCGCGCGCGGCATCCCCGGCCGGGCCGTCGGCCTCGATGTCCGGCACACACAGGTTGTTGGTACGGGTGGCGTGGTTCAGCACGGCTTCATCGACCACGCGGCGGTGCACCGGGCGCCGTTCGCGCTCGTAGCTGTCCAGCAGGCCATCGCCGCCCCAGCCCTGCAGTGTCGCGGCGAGCTTCCAGCCGAGATCCACGGCATCGCCGATGCCGAGATTCATGCCGTAGCCGCCATAGGGCGGATGGAGGTGGCAGGCATCGCCAGCAAGGAACACGCGCCCCTCGCGGTAGCGTTCCGCCAGCAACTGGTGTGCTTCCCAGTCGTCGACCGAGAGGATCTCCGGGGAGATGTCCAGCCCGGTGGCGCCGCGGATGAACCGCACGGGATCCTCGGTCAGCGCCGATACCGGCCCGCCGATGTACCAGCGGTCCCCGGTATCGAGCGGGCCCATTACCGCGGGCGAGTCGGCATTGACGAGCCAGTACATCACTGCCCTGGGCAGTCCGTGCATGGTCTCCAGGCCGGGCTGGCGGAAGACGATCATCCGGTTCCGGGACAGTCCGCCCGAGCCTTCCATGCGGATCCCCAGCAGGCGCCGAACGGTGCTGCGGGCCCCGTCGGCGCCGATCAGATAGCGGGCGCGAACGGACTCTGCACCGCTATCACCCTCGAGCACGGCAGTCACGCCGTCGATGTCGTGCGTGAACGCTTCCAGCCGCGTGTCAAACGACAGCCTGACACCGGGCTGCGCGAGCACGTGGTCCTGCAGCACCTCCTCCAGCTTGTATTGCGGAATCCACTGCGCGTGCTCCGCATAGAGCGGGTTCTGTCCGGGCCGGCAATAGAATGCGTTCTCGAAGGCCGTAATCGGCCGGCCGGCAAGCCGGGTCGCGAAGCAGACGGTCGAGGGATAGTCGACGCCAAAGGGTGCCTTGGCCCGCAACGCGTCGATCAGGCCCCAGCGCCGCAGGTGTTCGCAGGTGCGGACGTTGGTGGTTTTTGCGCGGGGGGCATTGCCCACGCGCGCATTGGCTTCGACGATCCGCACCGTCGCACCGCGCTGGCCGAGTTCGATCGCAGCGGCCAGGCCCACGGGCCCGGCACCGACGATCAGGACATCGACGTCGCATGCGGCGACGCGCTCATCCTTCATCTGCATGATTTCCATCCTGTTGACTGGCGCCGCCATACGGCGCCGTTGACTTGCTTCGACCGTCTCAGTCGGCCTTGCCCTGAGCGCCCGCGGTGCCCGCAGTCCCTGGATACGGCGGCGCCCAGCTCGCCAGCATGTCGATGCTGTTCGGATGGAAGCCGGCAGGCGTGCTCTCGTTGAAGACGTCGCCGTCGGCGTAGTGCTCGACGACATTGCCGGCGGGGTCGTGCCAGTAGTCGAACACCTGGCTGCCCAGCACGTGGCGGCCGACGCCCCAACGTGGTTTCCAGCCCCGCCTGCCCAGCCAGTGGTGCCCCGCGCTGATCGCGTCGAACGACTCCACCTCGAACGAGGCGTGATGTGCCGTTCCAGCCAGCGTGGCGGGTGCCTCGACGAAGCCGATGGCGTGGTGATCGACGTACTGGTCTGCCTTGGACAACCGATAGAAGCCGGCCACCATGCGGTCGCCGCCAGGCTCGGTCAAGCCGTCGGAGAGCCGCAGCCCGAGATGCCGCGTGTACCAGGCGTCGGTGGCGGCGATGTCGCGCACATGGAGCAGCACGTGCCCGAGCCGGAAGACCGGAGCGGGGCCACGCGGCGGGCGCAAGGTTGCGCCAAGCCGTGATTTCGCGGCTGGCGTGTTGGTCATTGCCGTGCAGGCAGGCGGTTGGGCGCTGACCGTGGCCGCCGCTGCGCCCTGCGTCCAGTGGACAAGGTGGATCGCGAAGCCGTCGGGATCGCGGAGCCGCACACGCTGGCCCGCGCAAGGCCCGTCGACTTCCTCGATCGTGCTCGCGCCCGGAATCGCAGCCGCCCGGCGCAGTTCGTCGGCCGATGCGACTTCAAAGGCAACGTAGGCCATGCCGGACTTGTCATTGCCGGCGGCCAGCGTGACATGCGCGTACGGCTGTGCGCCACTGCCTTTCATGTACAACGCGTCGCCGTTCTGCGACAGCGGCACGAATCCGAAGTCGGCAAGGAAGGCCGACATCGTCGCAAGGTCTTCGGCGTAGTACGCCACGTGGGCGATGTCTTCGAGCTGGATCATGGCGGGGTGTCCGTGGATTGATGCCGGGCCGCCTCTCATTGCGCGGCCGGGTCGTGGGCCACGGGATTGCGCAGCACGCCGATGCGGTCGACTTGGACCTCGACCACGTCTCCCGCCTTCATCCACAGCGGCGGATTGCGCTTGGCGCCCACGCCGCCCGGCGTGCCCGAGACAATCACGTCGCCGGTCTCCAGCGGCATGACCGTGGAGAGATAGGCGACCAGATGCGGGATGCCGAAGATCAGCAGGTCTGTCGTCGTGCGCTGGACTTCCTCGCCGTTCAGGCGCGTCGTCAACGTCATCACGGTGCCGGGCGGAATCTCGTCGGCGGTGACCATCCACGGGCCGAATCCGCCCGTGCGGTAGAAGTTCTTGCCCGGCGCCCACTGCGGCGTATGGACCTGCCAGTCGCGCACGGAGCCGTCGTTGTAGCAGGCATAGCCGGCGACGTGGTCCCAGGCGTTCGCCTCCGCAATGCGGCGGCCAGGTTTGCCGATGATCACGGCGACTTCGCCTTCGAAGTCGAACTTGTGCGACTCGGGCGGCACCAGCAGCGGTTGGCCATGCCCCTGCTGCGAATCGGCGACGCGCAGGAAAATGGGGGGATGGGCGGTTTCGGCCTTGCCGGTTTCAGCCAGGTGGGCGTGATAGTTGAGACCGACGCACAGGATCTTGCCCGGGTTGGGAATCGTAGGCAGGAATACGACGTCGTCGGCACGGAGGTCAGGACGGCCTGCCGAGGCGACCGCGGCGCGTACCGCTTCTGCCGACGCACCCAGCAGCGCTTTCAGGTCAGGATAGCGATCGCCAACGCGCGCGGAGAGGTCAATGATGCCGTCATCGGTGACGACGCCGTAGGCCGGCCGGTTGCCGACAAGGAAGGAAGCAAGGCGCATGATGGGGGCTGTCTCGGGTGATTTGTTTGTCGTTTCGCGGCATGTCGTCGCGCCACGGAACGAAAGGTAGCGCCGCCACTGCCCTCCCGAAAGATGGCAAAATTGCGGCGGAGATAGCCGATGGCTATCACTGAATCCAGGAAGGCCCGACTCCGATGAAGCTTCACAACCTCCGCGACTTCGTCGCCGTCGCCCAGACGGGCAGCCTGCGGGCGGCCGCGCGCAAGCTGGAGCTTGCGCAACCGTCGCTGTCAAAGAGCATCCAGCAGCTCGAAACGGAACTGGGCGCGACGCTGTTCGAGCGAAACGCGCGCGGCGCGACGCTGACGCCGGCAGGAAAGGCATTCCTCCATCGCGCCCAGGCAGCACTCAATGAGCTGAAGCGGGGCCAGGGTGAAGTGCGGCAGATATCCAGCGGGACGGGCGGCAGCGTCAGCATGGCCGTCTCGGCGGCAGTGGCGCTTTCCGTCCTTCCCGACACGATCAAGGCGTTCAGCGCGAAGTTCCCCGATGCGGCGATTCGCATCATCCCTGCTCAGCCTGGCACGATGCTTCCGGAACTCCGCGCCGGCGCCCTGGACTTTGCCGTCGGACCGCGCCCTTCCGTGCCGCTCGGCGACGACTACAGCGTCGAACTACTGATGCACAACAGGCGCACCATCGTCTGCCGCAAAGATCATCCGCTGCGCAAGGCCCGCCGGCTGCGCGATCTCATCGGCGCGCAATGGCTGGTCTCGAGCGCCACGGGGATGATGGCGACCGACCACGATCAGTTCTTCCAGTCGCACGGGCTCGACGTTCCGCCGCGGATAGTGCAGTGCGACTACGGCACGGCGACATGGTCACTGCTGGCGTCCACCGACATGCTTGCGGTACAGCCCCGGCAGTGGGTCGAGGCCGCGCTGATGAAGGGCGTGCTCACGGAGATACCGATCGACGAAAAGCTGCCTTCCGTAGACATCGTGCTTGTGCGGAGGCGAGGCTTACCGCCGACGCCGGCAGCAGAGACGATGTTGTCTCTATTGCAACGGCATATCGTGTATTACGCTGGCGAGCCGGGGAACAAGGATGTTGGCGCTGGCCGCTAAATTCGGCCACGCCGTTGGAAATCGTCATTCGTGCGAATGCGACAGAAACGAAGGTGGCTCTAGACGCCATGTCTGCCTAGCAGACGTATCAGACGTATCAGACGTATCAGAGTCCTGCTCTATGGACGATGGGGACCCTACTTGCAAGACCTCAATGACCTCTACTTTTACGTCCAGGCCGTCGACCACGGCGGTTTCGCCCCGGCCGGTCGAGCACTCGGCATGCCAAAGTCACGGCTTAGCCGCCGCATGGCGATACTGGAAGAGCGGCTAGGGGTGCGCCTCATCCAGCGCTCGACGCGTCGCTTCGCCGTTACCGAGATCGGCCGCATCTACTACGAACACTGCAAGGCCATGCTGTTGCAGGCCGAGGCCGCGCAGGAAGCGATTGAAGTGACGCGCGCCGAGCCGCGCGGCACAGTGCGTGTGACCTGTCCGGTCGCGTTACTTCAGGCGCACGTTGGGATCATGCTCGGCGAGTTCATGGCAAGGCATCCGCTGGTGACAGTCCATCTGGAGGCCACCAATCGCCGGGTCGATCCGGTGGCAGAGGCCATCGACGTAGCCATCCGCGTTCGGCCGCCCCCGCTTGAAGACAGCGACCTCGTCATCCGCCCACTGGCCGAGCGCAGCCAGTGTCTGATTGCCAGCCCTTCACTGGTACAAGCCTTCGGCATGCCGCAGTTTCCCGTCGCGCTGCATGACTGGCCGAGCCTGGCAATCGGCACCCCGCAGGGCGACCACGCCTGGAAGCTGTTTGGCCCCGATGGGGAGCAAGCCACCATCCACCACGTCCCGCGCTATGTCACCGGTGACATGATCGCCGTGCGCAACGCGGCGGTTGCGGGCGTCGGGGTCTGCCAGTTGCCGGTCATGATGGTGCGCGACCAGTTGGCCGAAGGCTCGCTGGTGCGGGTGTTGCCGGGCTGGGCGCCACGGCGCGAGATTCTGCATGTCGTCTTCGCGTCGCGGCGCGGCCTGTTGCCAGCCGTCAGATTGCTGATTGACCATCTGGCCGACCGTTTCGGCCAGATGGTCGAGGATTAGCCGCCAACACCCCGTCGAGAACGCCGGGCAGCCCGGCGAGATAGCGGTAGATTTGTGCTCCCCCCGGCACCATTCGTCAGCTGCCGCAACAGCGAATAACCAACCCATCGTTGCAGCAATAGGACTCTGATAGCCGATTCCGCTATCTACCGCCCCCCTCTCACCCGCCTCTATGCTTTTCCCATCGATACGGCGCGGCCGGTCATAAGGAGAGGCAAATGAAAAGAGTCCTTGGCATCTACAGCGCTCCACGTCCCCATTGGGTTGGTGACGGCTTTCCGGTGCGTTCGATGTTTTCCTATCAGAGCCACGGCAAGCAACTCAGCCCCTTTCTGCTTCTCGACTATGCCGGTCCGGCGGACTTCAGCGCGACCAGCCAGCCGCGTGGCGTCGGCGTGCACCCTCACCGAGGCTTCGAGACGGTCACCATCGTCTACAAGGGCGAGGTCGCGCACCGCGATTCCACAGGCCAGGGAGGGACAATAGGCCCGGGCGATGTGCAGTGGATGACGGCTGGCGCCGGTATCCTGCACGAGGAGTTCCACTCGGAGGCCTTCTCCGAATCCGGCGGCGCGCTGGAGATGGTGCAGCTATGGGTCAACCTGCCTGCGAAGGACAAGATGACCCCGCCTGGTTATCAGGCCATCAATGACCGGGACATTTCCGCTGTGATGCTGCCAGACGGCGCGGGCACGGTGCGCGTGATCGCAGGCCAGTTTGAAGACCAAGTCGGACCGGCCCGTACCTTTACGCCGATGAACGTATGGGACCTGCGTCTCAACCAGGGAAGCCTGAGCGAACTGCCGGTGCCGGAAGGATGGAATGCTGCGCTGATCGTGCTTCGCGGCACCGTCAAGGTCAATGCGCGCACCGTGGCAGGCGAGGCTCAGATGGTGCTGCTTGAGCGCTCGGGCGATGGGATCAGCATCGAGGCTAGCACCGATGCGGTGGCGCTGCTGCTCGCCGGTGAGCCGATCGACGAGCCAATCGCCGGCTATGGCCCGTTCGTGATGAACAGCGAGCAGGAAATCGCCCAGGCACTCAGCGACCTTCAGAGCGGTCACTTTGGCGAGCTGGCCCGGCCGGCGAGTGCCTGACCTCAGCGAACGCACTTCTGTTGATTCTTCGTCTGCCGCCACTCGGCGGCAGGTTCTACTGCCGGTGCTCAGGCACCATCCGTTCCAAGGAGCAACACCATGAGCAGTCCCGCCAACTTCAACGGGAAGCGCCCAGTTATCGACCCTTCTGACACGGCCATGCTGCTGATCGACCACCAAAGCGGCCTGTTCCAGACCGTGGGCGACATGCCGATGCCGGAACTGCGCCAGCGCGCCGCCGCGCTCGCGAAGATGGCCACGCTGAGCAAGCTGCCGGTCATCACGACAGCCTCAGTGCCGCAGGGCCCGAACGGCCCGCTGATCCCGGAAATCCACGAGAACGCGCCGCACGCGAAGTACGTCGCACGCAAGGGCGAGATCAACGCCTGGGACAACCCCGAGTTCGTCGCCGCGGTGGAAGCCACTGGCAAGAAGACGCTGATCATCGCCGGCACCATCACCAGCGTGTGCATGGCCTTCCCGTCGATCAGCGCGGTGGCCGACGGCTACAAGGTGTTTGCCGTGGTCGATGCTTCCGGCACGTACTCCAAGATGGCGCAGGAAATCACGCTGGCGCGCGTGGTGCAAGCCGGTGTCGTGCCGATGGATACGGCAGCGGTCGCGTCCGAGTTGCAGCGCACTTGGAACCGTGACGACGCCCAGCAGTGGGCGGAGATCTACACG
Source organism: Cupriavidus numazuensis (assembly GCF_905397435.1). Taxonomy (GTDB): domain Bacteria; phylum Pseudomonadota; class Gammaproteobacteria; order Burkholderiales; family Burkholderiaceae; genus Cupriavidus; species Cupriavidus numazuensis. The sequence continues at coordinate 134,673 of NZ_CAJPVI010000014.1, read as the reverse complement.
AAAATCTTCCCGGCCTATCAACTGCTGATCGAAAGCTACATGAAGGCGCAGGACGTCCAGAAGAACGGCGAAGCGCTCGACTCGGCGCGCTGATGCGCAAGCGCGCTGCTGCTGCGCGGCGGCGCGCTCAGCTGCCTTCCAGCGCGAAGGTCTGCTTGTAGCTGTAGCGGCCCGCGGGGTGCACGCTGAGCGTGACCTCGATGACCTCTTCACCGACGTAGTACGTCCGCACGATGCGCAGCGCGGCCTCGCCAGCGCTGACGCCGAGCAGCCCGGCCTCGTCTTCCGCGATCAGTGCGCCCTGGATGTCCTGGTCCACGCGCGTCACGCGTACGCCCGACTGCCGCTCGATCAGCGCGTGCACGGGCACGTTCAGCGTCGTACCGAGCCTCGGCAACTTGGCATAGCGCGGATTGACGTAGATGTCCGCGAGCGAGATTGCCGCCCCTTTTTCCTGCGTAGTCCGCAAGCCGGCAATATGCAGCCACTTCCCGTCCCCGACCTCAGGCAATGCCACGCGGCCCTCCGCCGCGGACGACAGGTGCCCTTTCGACAGGATGCGGAAATGCGTTTCCTGCGCGTAGCGCGCGATGTCGTCAAGCCCGGCAATCGACTGGCTGTAGCGCGCGCGCGTCTGGTTGCTGAGCACGCGCGTGCCGATGCCCTGCTGGCGCGACACCAGTCCCAGGTCGATCAGTGCCTTCACCGCCAGCCGCACGCCGTAGCGGCTCAGCTTGTAGCGCTTGACCAGCTCCGGCTCGGGCGGCAACTGGTCGCCGACAGCCAGGCGGCCGGACAGGATCTCCTCCATCAGTTCATTGGCGACAGTCAGGTATTGCGGCTGCGGCGCCTGCAGGCGTTGCGACATGGGCGATTCCATGGGCGGGTCCAAATCATTCGAATGTTGACATCATACAAAGCGCCGCTATACTCCACAACATTCGAACGTTTGCACGTTCATACGATAACGAGAACTGCAGAGAGACACCCAGGAAATCCCATGTATCCCATCGACTTCTTCTGGCGGGCCGCGGCCCGGTATCCGGAGCGGATTGCCGTGCGTCTGCCCGACGCGCAACTGACCTATGCCCAACTGGCCGGCCGCGTGAACGGGGTGGCCGCAGCCTTTGCGGCACTGGACGCCCAACCGCAATCGCGTGTCGCCATCGGCGCGGCCAACAGCGTCGAGCACCTCGTCGCCCTGCTGGCCACGCTGGCAGCCGGCAAGGTCTGGGTGCCGCTGAACCCGCGCAACGGCACGCCCGAACTGCAACGGATCATCGCGTTCACCGAGCCTTCCATCACGGTGCTCGATGCCGCCATGCGCGAGCGCCTTGGCAACGTCCCGGGCCATGGGGTCGACGTGGAAGCGCTGGACCAGGTCGCCGCCGCGCATGCCGGCACGCCGCCGGCGGCGCCGGAACTGCCGCTCGACGCGCTGCAGGCCATCAAGTTCACCGGTGGCACCACGGGCCAGCCCAAGGGCGTGATGCAGCCGATGCGCGCCTGGAACACCACCGTGCTGACGCAGTGGCACGAGTTCGGCTTCGGCACCGAAGACCGCTTCCTCGTCAGCGCCCCGCTCACGCACGGCGCGTCGACCTACGTGCTCGCCGTGCTCGGCGCGGGCGGCTGCCTGGTGTTCCCGGCCGACACCGGCGCCCCGACCGTGCTTGACGCGATCGCCCAGGACGGTGTGACGGCGATGTTCATGCCGCCCACGGCCATCTACGCACTGTGCGACGAGCAGCAGCGCACGCCGCGCGACGTATCGACGCTGCGCCTGCTGATCTACGGTGCCGCGCCGATGCCGCCCGCACGCATCCGCGAAGCACAACGTGTCTTCGGGAATGTGATGGCGACCACCTACGGCCAGACCGAGGCGCCGACGGTGCTCGCCTGCATGCGGCCCGACGAACTGGCCGATCCGCGCAACCTCGCGTCCGTGGGGCGTCCGAGCATGGCCATGCGCGTGGCCATCATGGGCAAGGACGGGCGATTGCTCGGCCCCGGCGAGGAAGGCGAGATCGTCGCGCGCGGCGACCTGCTGATGTGTGGCTACTGGCGCATGCCCGAGCAGACCGGCGCGACCATCGTCGACGGCTGGCTGCACACGGGCGACATCGGCACGCTCGACGAGCGCGGCTACCTGTTCATCAAGTCGCGCGCTCGCGAAGTCATCATCACCGGCGGCTTCAATGTGTACCCGTCCGACGTCGAAGAAGCCATTGGCCGGCACGCGGCCGTCTACGAAAGCGCGGTGGTCGGCATTGCCGATGACAAGTGGGGGGAGGCCGTGCACGCTGCCGTGCAGCTACGTCCCGGCGCGACGGTCTCGGCCGAGGAACTGATCCGCTTCGTCAAGCAGGAAATCGGCTCCGTGAAGGCGCCCAAGGCCGTGCACCTCTTCGACGCGCTGCCGAAAAGCCCCGTCGGCAAGACGCAGAAGGACGAGGTCGCGCGCCGCATCCGCGAGAGCGCCGACGCCGACGCCGACACCCACGCCCATCCCCACACCGAGAGCCAGTCATGAGCCAACGCAACGCCCCCACTACCGCGCTGTGCCACCACAGCACCGATGCGATCTGGTACCGCGACAAGAACCTCGTCGACGACCTGATCGGCAAGGACACCTTCACGCGCACCGCGGTGCGGCACATCCTGGGGCGCGAGCCCGACGACAACCAGCTCGCGCTGGTCGAGGCGATCCTGATCGTGCTGATGGAACACGGCATGACGCCGAGCGCCGTATCGGCGCGGCTGATCTACATGAGCTCGCCGGAAAGCCTGCAGGCCGGTGTCGCGGCCGGATTGCTCGGCGTCGGCAGCGCGTTTATCGGCACGATGGAAGACTGCGCCCGGTTGCTGACCCAGATCGTTGCAGCCGAGGACTCCGATGTCGCCGCACAGGCGCTCGCGCAGCAGATCGCCGCGGAACGCAAGGCGTGCCCGGGCTTCGGCCACCATCTGCACAAACCCGATGATCCGCGCGCTGTCGCCCTACTGGCACTCGCCGAATCGCGCGGCGTGGCAGGCCGGCACGTCGCCGCGCTGCGCGCTTTCTCGGCGGCGCTCGATGCGGCGCGCGGCCGTCACCTGACCATCAACGCCACCGGCGCCGTGGCCGCCATCCTCGGCGATATCGGCGTGCCGGTCGGCGCCATGCGCGGTTTTGCGCTGCTGTCTCGCACGGCCGGACTTGTTGCGCATCTGCTCGAAGAACAGTTGCGTCCCAGCGGGCGCTTTATCTGGGACCTCGTCGACCACGCCATCCCGTACCAGCAGGAGGACGCCGCATGACCTCCGCCGACAACCCGGTGCCGATGTACTTCATGGTCATCGGCACCGACAAGCCTGATGCCCTGCCGCTGCGCGTCGCGACGCGCGCGCGCCACCGCGACTGGCTGCGCGGCAGCCACGAACGCGTGGCGGTGGTGGCCAGCGGCGCCTCGCTCGAACGCGACAGCACCACCATGAACGGCTCGCTGCTGGTGGTTGCCGCCAGTTGCTACGAGGACGTGCTGGCTTTCGCCCAGGCCGATCCCTATGCCCACGCCGGCGTGTTTGAAAGCGTGGAAATCCGCCGCTGGGACTGGACCTTCGGCAGTCCGAACGGCCCCACCGCTTCCGTCAACCCTATCTGAACCCACTCGAAAGGCCAGACCGCCATGCACTGGATCCTCTACGCCGTCGACAAGCCCGGCATGCTCGCCAAGCGCACCGAGAACGTGGACAAGCACCGCCAATACCTGAGCACGCACCCGATCCGCACACTGGTCTCCGGACCGCTGATGGACGATGCGGGCGTTGACATGATCGGCAGCTTCTTCCTGGTCGAGGCCGACACACGCGCCGAGGTGGAAGCCTTCAATCGCAACGACCCATTCTGGGCGCTAGGCATCTGGGAAACCGTGCGCATCCATGCGTTCTACAAGCGCGTGGATGACCGCGCCGCGGGAGCGGCGCAATGAGCGGCGGCGCATCGGCGGGCTTTGTCTATCAACAACCCGCGACTCGCGTCGTGTTCGGCACGGGCGCCCTGCAACAGGCAGGCGAAGAGATGCAGCGCCTCGGCTGCCGCCGTGTGCTGGTGCTATGCACGCCAGACCAGCGCGCGCTGGCCGAGCAGGCGGCAGCCGCGCTCGGCCAACTGGCCGCAGGCATCCATGACGGCGCGCAGATGCATGTGCCGGTCGCCGTGGTCAATGCCGCGCTTGCCGTGGTCCGCGAGATCGGCGCGGACGGCATCGTCAGCATCGGCGGCGGTTCCACCACGGGGCTCGGCAAGATGCTCGCGCTGGAAACGGCACTGCCTTTCCTGGCCATTGCCACCACCTATGCCGGGAGCGAAGTCACGCCGCTGTATGGCACCACGCAGGACGGCGCCAAGACCACCGGCAAGGATTCACGCGTCATGCCACGCACGGTGATCTACGATCCGGCGCTGACGCTGGAACTGCCGATCGGCGTGAGCGTGGCCAGTGGCATGAATGCGCTGGCGCACGCGGCGGAAGGCCTCTATGCGGCAGATATCAACCCGTTGATCCGCCTGATGGCGCTAGAGGGGATCGGTGCGCTCGCCCGTGCACTGCCCCAACTGGCCGACGCGCCGCGCGACCTGGCGCTGCGCGCCGATTGCCTGTACGGCGCATGGCTGTGCGGCACAGTGCTCGGCAACGTCGGCATGGGCATACACCACAAGATCTGCCACGTGCTCGGCGGCTTCGGGCTGCCGCACGCCGAGATGCACGCCGCCGTGCTGCCGCATGCGCTGGCCTATAACGCGCACCATGCGCCGGCTGCGCTGGCAAGCCTTTCCACTGCGCTCGGTGGCACCGGCGAAGCACGCAATGCGCCGGCTGAAGTGTTCGCGTTGCTGGAACGGCTGCATCTGCCAGCGTCGCTCGAAACACTGGGCATGTCCGCCGACAACCTCGATCATGCCGCGCTGCAGGTCACCGCGCGCCCCTACCCCAATCCGCGCCCGTTCGACGTGGTTGGCATTCGCAACCTGCTCGACGATGCGTTCCACGGCCGCAAACCGCATCTCGACAACCGGAGCGCGCCATGAAGCTCGGATGGATCGGAGCAGGAAAAATGGGCCTGCCAATGCTCGCGAGCGTGCTCGCCGCGGGCCACGCTGTCAGCGTCTTCGAACCGCAGGCCGAGGCGCGCGAACGCGCGCGCCAACTCGGCGCGACGCCGGTGGCGCATGCCGCCGACGTGGCTAACGGCGCGCAGGCAGTGTTCTCGTCGCTGCCGGATGATGCCGCGCTGCTTGCCACCGCCGGCATCATTCTCGACGCGGCGCCCGCAGGGTTGATCTATGTCGATACCAGCACCGTGTCCTTGCAGGCCTCCGCAACCGTCGCCAGCGCAGCGCAGGCAGCCGGCGTGCAGTACCTGCGCGCGCCGGTCTCGGGCACGCCGGTGCAGGCGCAGGCGCGCGCGCTGACCACCATGGTCTCGGGCCCCGCGGACGCCTATGCTGCCGCGCGTCCGCTGCTCGCACTGTGGGGCGAACGCATCCACTATCTCGGCGCCGGCGAACAGGCCCGCAGCATGAAGCTGGTGCTGAACCTGATGGTGGCCGCCACGGCTGCGATGATGGGCGAGGCCCTGGCGCTCGGCAGCAAGGGCGGCATTGCGTGGCAGGACATGCTCGACGTCATGGACACGAGCGCAGTCGCCTCTCCGCTGCTCAAGGTGAAGACTGCCTCCTTGCGCGAACGCGATTTCCGTCCGCTGTTCTCGTGCGAGCAGATGGCCAAGGACCTGCGACTGATCCTGGCTGCCGGCAGCGACAAGAATGTGCCACTACCGCTTGCGGCACTGGCCAGCCAGCTCAACACCGCATCCATCGCACAGGGCCGTGGCGCGCTTGACTACATCGCCAGCGTGCTGACCGCCGAAGCCACGGCCGGTATCGGGCCCGTGCAAAGCCCGGAGACGATGACACCATGAGCGACTGGGACTACCTGATCATCGGCGCCGGCGCGGCTGGCTCCGTGCTGGCCAACCGTCTGTCGGCGCGGCCCGCCAACCGCGTGCTACTGCTCGAAGCGGGCAGCGACGTGCGGCCCGGCGAGGAGCCCGAGGACATCCGCAGCATCTTCCCGCTGTCGACGTTCAACCCGGCCTACACCTGGCCCGACACGCGCGTGCACTGGGGCAGCGCCGCCGATTCCGCTCCGTCGTTCTTTCCGCAAGGACGCGTGCTCGGCGGCACCTCGCAGATCATGGGCATGTTCGCGCTGCGCGGCCGTCCGGAGGACTACGACGACTGGGCGCAACAAGGTGCCACGGGCTGGGGCTGGGGCGACGTGCTGCCGTTCTTCCGCAAGCTCGAAGCGGACCAGGACTTCCCCGGCCCGCTGCATGGCAGCGACGGCCCGGTGCCGATCCGCCGCGAGCCGCTGCAGCACTGGTCGCCGCTTGCCACGCGGCTGCATGCGGTCGCGCATGCGCGGCGTCTGGACCATATCGCGGACATGAACGCCGATTTCGGCGATGGCCACGGCACGCTGCCGATCAGCCGCTATGCGGACAAGCGCGGTTCGGCGGGCATCTGCTATCTCGATGCCGCCGTCCGCGCGCGGCACAACCTGTCCGTGCAGACCGGCATCACGGTCACGCGCCTGCTGGCCGAGCGGCGCGACGGCGTCCTGCGCTGCGTCGGCGTGGCTGCGACGGACGCACAAGGCACGACGCGCGAAATCCGCGCGCGCCACGTCCTGCTGGCCGCGGGGGCGCTGCGCAGTCCGGCACTGCTGCTGCGCTCCGGCATCGGTCCGGGACAGGATCTCGCGCAAGCAGGCGTTGCGCCCGTACTGGACCGCCAGGGCGTAGGCCGCAACCTGCAGAACCACGCCATCCTGTACGTCGTGTCGTTCCTGCAGCCCGGCGGCCGCGAAAAGCCCGCCATTCGCCCTGCCTGCGCCACCACGCTGCGCTGGAGTTCAGCAACCGAAGGCGGCACGCCCGGCGACATGGGCATGTATGTCCGTAGCTGGCTGTCGTGGCACGCGCTGGGCCACCGCATGGCATCGCTCGCGCCGGTGCTGAACAAGCCCTGGTCGCGCGGCACCGTGACGCTCTGCCCGAAAGACCCACAGGCGGCGGCCGTCGTCGCGTTCAACCTGCTGTCCGATCCACGCGATCTTGTGCGCATGACGGACGCGTTCCGGTTTACCGCATCGCTGTTTCCGGACCTCGGCGCGGTGTGCGGCACGCCTTATGTGTTGGGCGATGCCGGCAACCTCAGCCGGCTCATGCGCTTCAACGAACCGACGCGCGCCAATGCGTGGCGCGCCGCGGTGGCGGCTCGGCTGGTCGATGCCCTCCCCGCACTCGGCCGGCGGACCATCGCGCATCTGTCGAAGATGCAACCCGCTGCCGACGTGCTGCGCAGCGAAGACACGCTGATCGACTACGCGCGCGGCAGCATCAGCGGCACCGGCCATGTCAGCGGCACGTGTCGCATGGGCGCTGCGCAAGACCCGCTCGCGGTAGTCGATCCCGCCGGACAAGTGCACGGCATGCAAGGCCTGTACGTCGCCGACGCCTCGGTCATGCCGTCCGTGCCGAGCGCGAACACGCACCTGCCGACCATCATGGTGGCCGAAAAAATCGCCCATCACCTGCTGGCCTGAATCACAACGCTTTCACAAGGGTAAGCCCGCATTCGTAAACATTCGAACGTTCGGAATAATTGATTCGCTGATAACCCAAACCCAAGAAAACCACAGGAGACTCCCATGAAACGCACCCTGATCCGCAATGCCAGCGTCATCACCGTCGATCCGAAGCTTGGCAACATCGACCACGGCGACGTACTGATCGAAGGTAGCAAGATCGCAGCCGTGGGCACCGGCCTGGAAGCCGGCGGCGCCGAGATCATCGACGGCACCGGCACCATCGTCATGCCCGGCATGGTCGATACGCATCGCCATGTCTGGCAGACCACGCTGCGCAATATCGCCGCCGACTGGACGCTCGACCAGTACTTCGCCGGCGTGCGCGGCCAGCTGGGCGAGCATTTCTGCGCGGACGACATGTACACCTCCAACCTGGCCGGTGCGTGCGAAGCGCTCAATGCCGGTATCACGACGGTGCTGGACTGGTCGCACAACATGAACACGCCCGCGCATACGGACGGCGCCGTCAACGGCTTGCGCGACTCGGGCGGCCGCTTCGTGATGTGCTACGGCAACTCCAATGCCGAATGGCTGCCGGTCAGCAACCTGCCGACCTCGCGCGATGCGTACCGCGTCAAGCAGGAATACTTTTCGGATGCCGACAGCCTCGTGCAGATGGGCATGGCGCTGCGCGGCCCGCAGTACGCCACCGAAGCCGTCACGCTCGACGACTGGGCACTGGCGCGCGATATCCAGGCGCTGATCTCGGTGCATGTCGGCGACGGCGCCTGGGGCAAGAACCGTCCTGTTGCATGGCTGGCCGAACAGGGCCTGCTCGAAGGCGTGGTCTGCGTGCACTGCAACTCGCTCGCCGATGACGAGTTCCGCATCATGGCCGAGCACGGCGCCTGGGCATCGATGACCCCCGACATCGAACTGCAGATGGGCCACGGCTGGCCCGCGACCGGCCGCCTGCTGAAGGAAGGCCTGGCTCCGACGCTCGGCGTGGATATCGTGACCTCCAACAGCGGCCATCTGTTCCAGGTCATGCGTACGGTGCTGCTGCTCGAACGCGCATGGGCGCATCACGACGCCGACCTTGCCGGCACCACCGTGCAGCGCCTGCCGATCGACACCAGCGACGTGCTGGCCTTCGCCACCATCAACGGCGCGCGCGCGCTGGGCATGGAAGACCGCATCGGCTCGCTCACGCCGGGCAAGGATGCCGATATCTGCATGCTGCGCGCCGACAACCTCGAAATGGCGCCGCTGAACAACCCCGTCGGCGCGGTGGTGCTGGCCGGCCACCCGGGCCTGGTCGACTCCGTGTGGGTCGCGGGCAAGGCGGTCAAGCGCCACGGCAAGCTCGTCAACGTCGATGTCGCACGGCTGATCGGCGATCTCGAACGCTCGCGCGACCGCGTGCTCGCGCTGGCCGGCGTGGCGCCGGGCGGACGCTTCATTCCCGCGCCGTACCAGGCCGCGCACTGAACCGGAGACCGATATGCGAAACATGACAGAAGCGGAACTGACCGAGGTCGTGCTGCAGCGCTACCAGAACACGCCGGACCCGCGCCTGCGCGAGATCCTGCAATCACTGGTGCGGCACCTGCACGCGTTCGTGCGCGACGTACGGCTCACGGAAGACGAATGGATGCATGGCATCCAGTTCTTGACCGCGGTCGGCCAGATCTGCGACGACAAGCGGCAGGAGATGATCCTGCTGTCCGACAACCTCGGCGTGTCGATGCTGGTCAATATGGTCAGCGCGGGCGTCGCGCCGGCCGCCACCGAGTCCACCGTGGTCGGCCCGTTCTACGTGCCCGACACGCCGGCGCGCGAATGGGGTGAATCGATCCAGCAGCTGCCGTGCGACGACGTGCCGCTGTTCGTGCGCGGCCGCGTGGTCGACGTGTCTGGCGCACCGGTCGCCGGCGCGCAGATCGAGGTCTGGCAGACCAACTCGAACGGCATGTACGACATCCAGGACGCGGAACAGCCCGTCAACAACCTGCGCGGCTGGTACCGCGCCAATGACAACGGCGAGTTCCTGGTGCGCACGGTGCGGCCGGTGCGCTACCCGATCCCGACGGACGGACCGGTCGGCGAGCTGCTGAACGCGACCGACCGCCACCCGTGGCGTCCCGCCCATCTGCACGCCAAGGTCACCGCCGCCGGCTGCAAGCCGCTGATCACCCACATCTTCGATGCCGAGGACCCGTACCTCGACTCCGATGTGGTGTTCGCGGTCAAGCAGTCGCTGGTCCGCAAGTTCGAGCCTGTTGCCGCCGGCGCGCGCGTGGGCGAGTACGGCATCAGCGGCCCGTGCCTTGAGCTCGGTTACGACTTCGTGCTGGAGCGCGCCCGCACCGGCGGCTAGTCCCCCGCCAGTCATCCCGGCCGGTCACCCCGGCCTGATTACCCACACGGCATGCAGCACCCGATCCGCGCCAGTTCGCTGGCGGGGCCGGGCCTGCTCATGCCTTTCCTCCGAACAAGCGGCGCCGGCCATGCCGCGCTGCGCCCCCGGGCGCGCGCGTGAGGCAGCCTTTTGCCTGCCGGACGCTGCGACACCACTGATTGCAGGGAGCGAGACATGTATTCAACCCGGGTTGCGTGCAAGACCGTACGCAGCTTCTCCGCAGCCGCCGCCGCGGCATGCCTGCTATGTGCCGGCAGCGCCGCCGCGCAGAGCAGCACCACGCTGTATGGCCGGGTGATCGGCGGCATCGGCTATGTGAACAAGGTTGCCACCCCCAGCGGCGGCAGCGCCGGTCTGGTCCGCTACGGCAGCGACTGGGGCGCGAGCTGGTGGGGGATCCGCGTGAACGAAGACCTCGGCCAGGGCCTGAGCGCCGTCGCCAACCTGGAAAGCATGTTCACCAGCGACGACGGCCGTACCATCGGCGACAGCTTCTTCAACCGTTATGCCGTCGTCGGGCTGGCCAGCCGCAGCTATGGCACGGTCTGGCTCGGCCGCGCCATGGCGCTCACCGATGGCGAGCTATGGGCGGTAGACCCGTTCGCGATGCAGTTCACCAGCGTCGGCACGCTCGCCTATGGCCGCAACTGGGGGCCGCGCGACAACGCGATCACCTACAACTCGCCGTCGTGGGGCGGCCTGTCGTTCCGCGCGCAGGCCGGACTGGGTGAGGTGCCGGGCCGCCCGAGCGGCAAGCGCCAGCTCAGCGGCAGCATCAGCTACGAAAGCGGACCGCTCGTGGTCAAGGGCGTGTACGAGGAAATCCGCGACGCCAACGGCGACTTCACCAACCTGTATGCCACATCGCGCGAATATGCCGTCGGTGGCGCCTACCAGGCAGGCAGCGTCAAGATGTTCGCGGGCTACAGCCTGATCCGTTCGGGTTCCGCCACGGTGGCCGATGCGAGCAACCCGACCGCCGCGACGCGGCACCAGATGGCCTGGCTCGGCGCGGCATGGTCGGCCACGCCGGCGCTGACACTGCTGGCCGGCGGCTACCACGCGAGCCTGAACCGCGACGGCGGCAATGCCACGCTGCTCGCGCTCGGCGCCAACTACAACCTGTCCAAGCGCACCCTGCTCTACGCCACCCTCGGCACCGTGGTGAACCGCGGCAACGCGGCCTTCTCCGTGGAAGTCACCCCGGACACCAAGCCAATGGCGGGCGCCACCCAACAGGGCGTGTATACCGGGATCATGCATTCGTTCTGAATGGTGACGCAGCTTGCGGGAGCCCGACCGGCGGCAAAGGCCTTGGTGATCGACTTCCGCAATTTGTGTGACGACGGCGAATTCGCGTGGAGGACCGGGCAAACAGGTGGTCAATGGTCGAAGTCACGGTCATGGCACACATCTGCGTCTGATAGGTGTATACGCCACTGTGCCGGATGCCATCGATTCAGTACAGTGATGGATGAAGATAATTAGCATCACTGAATCAGATGGCTGGAGTGGGCATATGGAATTGCGTCACATGAGAATCTTCTGTGCGGTGGCCGAACAGGGCAGTTTCACCGGTGCAGCCGAGAAAGTGCATACCGTCCAATCCAATGTCACCATGCGGATCAAAGAGCTCGAAGCTGAGTTGAGCCAGCAACTCTTTGTCCGGCAGAAAAGTGGGGTGGTCCTCACGTCGGCGGGCCAGACCTTTTTCGGCTATGCGCGGCGAATTCTTCAACTCACGGAAGAGAGCCGCAATGCCCTGCTGGACACTGTGACTCCCACCGGGCACCTTCGCCTTGGCTCGATGGAAACGACGGCCGCGATCCGGTTGCCGCAAGTGCTCGCGAAATACCGGCAACAATTTCCACAAGTCCAACTGTCGCTGTTGACGGGCACGACCGTTGAACTGATCAAGGCCGTCGAGACCCTCCGACTCGACGGCGCCTTTGTCGGGGGCTTTCATCAGAACCCGGCACTCGCACAGGAAGAAGTGTTTCAAGAAGAACTCGTGCTCGTCAGCAGCCGGGAATTCGGCTCGCTTGGTACGCTTATCCAGGCCATGCCACAACAGACGGTGCTCGTCTTCCGCACTGGCTGCTTCTATCGCTCCACGCTCGAACACTGGTTCTATCAGGCCGGCCTGGTCCCCAATCAGATACTGGAGATGGGAACGCTCGATGGCATCCTGTCGTGCGTGGCTGCCGGCATGGGTGTTACCCTGCTGCCGCGATCCGTTGCGGAAAGCCACGGCTCCCGGCAAGAGCTTTGCTATCACCAACTGCCGCCCGAATTTGCAAACGTCAAGACCGTCTTCATTCGCCGGAATGATGCCCTGGCTACGCCGGCGATGTCCGCATTTGTCGGTCTTGCCCGGGATCGCCTCTGCCAGATTGGCCGGACATCGAACGCAGACTCCTCTGGCACCCCGCCCGCCGACGCAACGCCCGGCGTGCACTAGCATCGGCGCCGCGTCTCGCCTCCACCCAAGGTCAGGCGAATAGACCTGCTCGCGTTTGTGGGAGCGCACCGAAGCGACGCAACGGTCAGTCGCCCAGGCCATCATGGCATGTCCGTTGCGACGTGCCCTAACCGCCGCGCCTGAAGCGAAGTACGGACACTTCTGCCAAGAGTATGGATCCCGTGATGGCCACGCAGCAGACCACGGCAATCGGTTCGAGGCCGCACAGCACGGCACCACCGCTCGCCATGGCCGGTGGATGTCGAAGACGCGTGAACTGAAGCCCAAGTAGCAGCACGCAACCGACCGGCAGCACCGCGGCCGCCGCGCTTTCTCCGCAAGCCAAACCGCAAACGGCCAGCAGCGTGACAAAGGTGGCACCTGCGGCGCTGATCAGATGAGAACACAGTTGACTTGCGGAACGCATGGCATCATCCCGATGACGTGCGTGCGCGGTCAGCGCTGTGATCATCAGAGGAAATGAAGCGGCCTCGGAGTGCCATGCACCGGCGACCCACAGGCAAACCCCGCAGACCAGCAGCACGCGCAGGAAGGCGACTTCACCGCCGGACCGGGACACAGATGCACCGTGGTCAGGCTGCCTCACTTGCCGCCGCCAGACGCAGTTGCCCAGCCGTGGCAGGGTCAGCGTTGTTGGCCAACGTCCCTGAAGTACCGACGAATGCCGCAGGCAAACCGCGACGCAATTCTGCGACTCGCTCGGCAGCAGGCACCACGCTGCGAATCTTTCCAACCCCTTGGCCAGCATAGAGCGAGAGCTTCTGCGCCATCCGCGGCTTGTCGATAGCTCGGGCGCCGCCGCCGATAAATCGCAAGAGATTCCACTTGTCGCGATTGGGAATCACCCGGTGCGGGGTGCCGTATTTCCAGCCAAACGAGTATCCGGTCCGATACTCTGTATCGTCCACCGTGGCGTCGACAATCTTCTGCTTGTAGAGCGGATGCGCGTTCGACTCATCACAAGCCACAAACGCGGTTCCCACCAGCACGCCTGAGGCTCCCAGTGCCATGGCGACACGAACATCGTCGCGAGTGACAATGCCCCCGGCCGCCAGCACGGGACGACCTTGGGCCGCCTCGCACATCGCCGGTAACAGCGACATGAGCCCAATGGTGCCCCGGTTAAGGTGACCACCACTCTCACTGCCTTGGGCAACGACGATATCCGCGCCGCGACGAATTGCCAGCCGGGCAAGCTCCACGGAACCGACCTGTACCATCACGACGAGGCCGGCTTCCTTGGCACGCGGAATCATGTCGGCGTAGTCCTCGGCATAGAAGAGCGACAGCATCCTGGGCCGCTCCTGCAGGATGACCTGGAACTGTGCCTCGAAGACATCCGGGCCACCAAAAGACGGGACAAGGTTGACACCGAATGGCTGATCGGTGAGTTCCCTGGTTTCCTGGATCCATCTGCGCAAAGTCAGCGGGGGTAGACGCAATCCGCCGACCGTGCCCATGCCACCCGCGTTTGCCACTGCCACCACGAGCTTCGGGCCGGAAATCGCTGCCATGCCGGCAAGGAAGATGGGATACCGGACACCACACAGTCGCGTAACCTGGTTGCCAGCGAAATCTGATTTGACGTCACTCATGGTTTCAAAGCTCCACGTGTTTGCCAAGCATGCGCTTGAGGGCATTGTTCTTCAGGACGAAGTGGTTCTTGCACGCGCCGAACATGTGCAGTGCCAGTCCGGCAAGAAAGGCCGTCGCCCCGATATTGAAGAGAACATCCACCACCCGCTGTACCTGGGCGTTCGGATCCATGAGCGCCGGTATCGCAAAGCCTCCGGGTAATGCAATGACCTGCCCGGCAGCCGACCTCGACAGCCACACTGCGATCGGCAGCAGCACCATTGCCAGTGCAAGGGCCACTGCCACTGACCGGCTCACGATGACCTCGATGGGGTTGGGCGTGCCCACCGGCAGCGGATGATAGGAGGAGATCCTCGCCCAGAATCGATAGAGTGAAACCAGGAACAGTACAGTCCCAAGCAAATTCTGCAGGCGTTCCAGGTCCATTCTCTGAACCTCGCTTACCTCCAGGGACATTGCAATGCTCAATCCGATCATTGAAAACAGCAGCGCCGCTACCAGCCAATGCAGCGCAATCGTGATGAGGGAGAAACCTAGTCCGTTGTCTCGTAGTTGCATGCTTGCCTCCGTGCATGGGGTTATACATTCTGGGCGACCGCTCTCCTGCCACTGTCCCAAAGGACAGTCATCGAGGATGGTGCCGCCCGTGATCCGCTAATGGCTGACCGCGCCGGACGCGCCCAGCCCTGTTTGCGCTCGGATGAACTGGGCATCGAACTCATCGCGCTCGCGCTGGGCGCGATAGCTTCGGTCCGTGATGGACCCCAGCCAAGTGAACAGGAACGCAGTGTTCATGGAGATGATGGCTGGATAGTCGTAGGGAAAGATCGGTTTGGCATTGCCGAGCACCTTGACCCAGACTGCGGGCGAGAGGATGACCAGGGAAACCGAACTCAATAGCCCCGCGACGCCGCCGATCAGCGCACCACGCGTGGTCAGCCCCTTCCAGTACATCGAAAGCATCAGGATCGGGAAATTCACCGAGGCCGCGACACCAAAAGTGAGCGCAACCAGGAAGGCGATGTTCTGCTCCTTGAACAGGATGCCAAGGCTCACCGCCGCCACACCGATCCAAACGGATGCGATGCGCGATACCCGCCTCTCGCTCGCCGGATCGGCATGGTTCTTCTTCAGGACCATGACGTAGAGGTCATGCGAGATCGCCGAAGTCCCCGCAAGCGTCAGACCAGCGACCACCGCCAGGATCGTCGCAAAAGCCACGGCTGACAGAAAGCCTAGAAGCAGGTCGCCCCCCACCGCCCTGGCCAGGTGCATAACGGGCATGTTGCCACCCCCGATCAGCTTTCCGCCTAGCTGACCTGCCTCATAGAACGCTGGATTCTGGCCAACGATCACAATGGCAGTCATGCCCAGCACCGCGACAATCAGAAAGAAGAACCCGATGATGCCGGTCGCCACGAACACGGACTTTCGCGCCTGCTTGGCGTCGGGCACAGTGAAGAAGCGCATCAGGATATGGGGCAGCCCGGCGGTGCCGAATACCAATCCGACGGACAGCGAGATCATCGCAATGGGGTCGGCCACCAGCTTGCTTGGCAACAGGACACCCGCTCCGCTCTTGTGCGTAGCGACTGCCTTCGCGAACAAGGTATCCAGGGAGAAGCCGAACTTGCTGAGGGCAAGAACCGCAAGCAGCGTGCCGCCGAGCAGCATCAAGACGGCCTTGATGATCTGCACCCATGTTGTTGCCACCATGCCCCCGAAGGTGACGTAGATCGCCATCAACAGGCCAACGACAACGACCGCGTAGTTGTAAGGCAACCCGAACAAGAGCTGGATCAACTGACCAGCGCCGACCATTTGCACCACCAGGTAGAAACAAACCACGGTGAGCGAGCCGAAAGCCATCAGGGTGCGAATCCTGCTCTGATCCAGACGATAGGACGCAATGTCAGCGATGGTGACGCGCCCCAGGTTTCGTATCCGCTCGGCAAAAACGAAGAGCAGCAACGGCCAGGCAACGAAGAAGCTGATCGCGTAGATCATGCCGTCGTAGCCATTGAAAAAGAACATGCTGGTAACGCCAAGCAAGGCCGCGGCGGACATGTAGTCTCCCGCCAGCGCCCAGCCATTCTGGAAGCCAGTGATGCCACCGCCGGCGGTGTAGAAATCCTGCATCGATTTGGTCTTGGATGCCGCCCAATAGGTAATCCCCAAGGTCGCCACCACGAACACGAGAAACATGATGATTGCCGTGATGTTGAGCGGCTGCTTCTCGATGCCAGACATGGTGCCCGGCGCAGCCAGCGCTGACATTGACGCCCCGAGCAGGCCGGACAGCATGAACAAATGGCGGGAGCGACTCATTTCTTTACTCCGGCCAGAATTTGCGCGGTCAGGTCATCGAACTCGCGATTGGCTCGCAGAACGTACAACCCAGTCAGCAACCAGACACCAACGATCAGCACCACGCCTGCGAGCCAGCCGACATTCACCATGCTGCCGTTGAAAACTTTCCCCGCAAGCCATTGCGGATTGAATCCCGCAATGAAAATGAAGGTGTAGTACGGAACGAGTGTTCCCGCGGTCAGCAGTGCGACAAACCGGCTTCGCCGCTTTACCAGCGAAGTAAAAGAGGGATTGCTCCGAATCCCGGCTAGTGCAGTTGTCTCCATTTGCAGCCTCCGTCCATGAGGGTTGATCAGTCCCACGATGGCCTGGCCGCCGTGAGCTGCGCTTTGTTGTGGATGGACGATAGGCTCGGCGATCAATCGCCGCAAATGATGAATGGTGATGACTGCAATCTCTTGCAGTGAAGTCTGAGCGCGCCGGCTCAACGTCTGGCCGCAGGAATGGCTTCAGACCTCGCGACGTTATTGCAACGTACAGGACAGCGCATACGCATTGCGATTCCGGGTGGCTTCATAGCGCATCGCATAATGCCATCCCAAGTCTGCTATGGGTCCTGCTTTGCGGCCAGTCTCCACGGCGTCCGCCGCGGCAGCGTTGCCTTGTCGTGCCCTCTCCGCGATACCGAACAAGATGGCGGCCAGCCTGAACAAGTTGTAGGCGATGTAGAAGTCCCAGTGTTCGATGCCCGCAGTGCCGTTGGATTCGGCATACCACTGCAAATACGTCTGTTCACTCGGGATGCCGAGGCTTGCGAAGTCGAGATCGGCGATGCCGCGCCACAGCGATGAAGGGATGTGCCAGCTCAGGCAATGATAGGCAAAGTCGACGAGCGGATGTCCCAGCGCCGACAGCTCCCAGTCCAGCACCCCGATGACCCTGGGCTCGCTCGGGTGGAAGACCAGATTGTCCAGGCGGAAGTCGCCATGGACGAGACGGGTCTCCTCGACCGCGGGAATGTTCCTTGGGAGCCAGCTCGTCAGTGCTTGCATGGCTGAACTCTCGAGCGCACCCGTGGCGCGGCTCTGGCGCGTCCATCCGGCAATCTGGCGCACAAGGTAGTTGCCGTCAGGACTGTAGTCGGCAAGCCCTGCCGCCTGGACATCAATGCGATGCAGCGCCGCCATCACGCGATTCATCTCCGCGTAGATGGCGCCGCGCTCGGCGGGCTGCATGCCTGGCAGCGACTGGTCCACCATCACCCTGCCATCCAGGTACTCCATCAGGTAGAACGGGCTGCCGACCACGGACAGGTCTTCGCTGTACAGGTACACGGCGGGGACGGGAACTTCACTACCCTGGAGCGCGCGCATGACGCGAAACTCGCGGTCGATGGCATGCGCCTTGGCCTGGATCTGCCCGGCCGGCTTCATCCGCAGCACGTAACGGTGTGTACCGGAAGAGACCAGGAAAGTCGGGTTGGACTGACCACCGGTAAGCCGGGTGGCAGTCAGCGACGCCTGGTCAATCAGCCCGCGCGCGTGGAGCAGCCGGGCCAGCGCATCCCAATTGCAGTGAATCGTATCGTTCATTGGCTTGTCCATTGGCTGATGTGGGGAATCGCGTGACGCATCACAGCGTGCTGACGAGATGCCCGCCGTCGACGGGCAATACAGCGCCGGTGATGTAGTCGGATGCCTCCGATGCCAGAAGCAGCAAGGCGCCGTCAAGCTGGGAAGACTGTCCCAGGCGCCGCTGTGGGATCCGCCGGACCATCGCCTGTCCGCCTTCCGTCTCGAAGTAGGCACGATTGATGTCAGTAGCGAAGTAACCCGGCGCCAGCGCGTTGACCCGGATGCCATGGCGTGCCCATTCAAGTGCCAGCGACTGCGTCAGGTGGATCAACCCGGCCTTTGCGGCCGTGTATGCGGGAACCTGCTGCGCCACCCGCAAACCCAGAATGGAAGCGATGTTGATGATGCTGCCTTGCCGTCCGGCCTCGCGCATCTGCTGGGCGGCGTACTGCGCCACCCGCCAGGCACCGGTCAGGTTGGTCTCGATGACCCGTGCCCAATCCTGCTCGCTCGTTTCAAGCGCGGGCCCAGTAGTTGCAATGCCAGCGCTGTTGACGACGATGTCCACGGTGCCCAACGCCTGCTCGGCCTGGAAAAATGCGCCGGATACGGAATCGGGATCACACACGTCGAGCCGCACGAGGCAGCCGTTTCCGCCCGTCGCCAGAACTTCATCGATCAAGCGCTCACCTTCGGCCATGCGCCTGCCAGCAAGCACCACCCGGCATCCCGCGTTTGCCAGTGTCAGCGCGAAGTGGCGGCCAAGGCCGCCGAATGCGCCGGTGACAAGCGCCACTTTACCTTCCAGGTCAGGAAAGACAGGGAACGGGCGAGGTGTGGAAGCCATATTTGCAGTCTCCTTCGAAGCAGTGGGCGGAGCGGTGCTCTTCCAAGGCATGGAGATATCGGCCGCTCCTGAATGACTGCCAGAGACTAAGCCGCAGCGTTCAACCAGCCAGCCACCTTAATGGGGAGCCCCCCCGATAGGAGAGCCCCCCTTATAAAGGCCGCGCTGCTCCCCGATTGGGGGGCTGGCGTGCAGCAACACGGCGCCTACGCTCCTAGACATCCGGCGGCATTCCGCCCGCACCAAAAGTTCAGCGCGTGCTGCAGCCTCTGCAGCCACAACGATTGAGGAGACCCTTCGTGTCACGCCCTACCCCTATTCCCCGTACACCTTCCGCGTACGCCTACCCGCTGCTCATCAAGCAGTTGCTGCATGCCCCCTTGGCGGTCAACCCGGAGCAGGAGATCGTCTATCGCGAGCAGGTGAAGCACTCGTACTGGACCATGCGGCACCGCGTCGGCCAACTGGCCAGCGGCCTGCATTCACTCGGCGTCGAAGCGGGTGACACGGTTGCGGTCATGGATTGGGACAGCCATCGCTACCTTGAAGCCTATTTCGGCATTCCGATGATGGGAGCGGTGCTGATGACGGTCAACGTGCGGCTCTCGCCAGAGCAGATCGTCTACACGCTGAACCATGCAGGCGCCAGGCTGCTGATGGTCCATGCCGACTTCCTGCCCTTGGTCGAGGCCATCCGCGACCAGCTGGAAACCGTCGAGCGTCTGATCCTGATCGGCGAGGATACGCTTTCGCTCGAGAGTTCACCGTTGCCCGAATGCTTTGCTGCGGAATACGAAGCGCTGCTGGCTGCGTCACCGCCCGACTACCCCTTTCCCGACTTCGACGAAAACGCACGGGCAACTACGTTCTATAC
The DNA here is from genome assembly GCF_905397435.1 of Cupriavidus numazuensis. Classification (GTDB taxonomy): domain Bacteria; phylum Pseudomonadota; class Gammaproteobacteria; order Burkholderiales; family Burkholderiaceae; genus Cupriavidus; species Cupriavidus numazuensis. The sequence goes on along the minus strand of NZ_CAJPVI010000014.1, from coordinate 114,931 downwards.
GACCGGCACCACCGGCTTGCCGAAAGGTGTGTACTTCAGCCATCGGCAGATCGTGCTTCATACGCTGGCGACCATGGCAGCCCTGACCGGTGCGCCCCGGCAAGGTCGCGTGCATCGCGACGATGTCTACATGCCGCTCACGCCGATGTTCCATGTGCATGCGTGGGGGATGCCCTATGTAGCCACGGCACTGGGCATGAAACAAGTCTATCCAGGGCGATATGCCGCGGACCAGCTCCTTCGGCTGGTGCAAAGCGAGCGCGTCACGTTCTCCCACGGCGTCCCCACCCTGCTGCACATGCTCCTGTCGCACCCGGACTCGGCCGGTGTCGATCTGAGCGGACTCAAGATCATCGTTGGCGGCTCTGCTCTGCCGCGTGGCCTGGCCCAGGCCGCCGTCAATCGCGGAATCGATGTATTCACTGGCTACGGCATGTCCGAAACCTGCCCCATTCTCACGCTGGCGCAGGTCAAGACGACACTACTCGGCGACGCTACGACCGAGCTCGACGTGCGTACCAAGACCGGATTGCCCATTCCTCTCGTCGATCTGCGCATCGTCGACGACGATATGCGCGACATCGCTCACGACGGCAAGGCCAGCGGCGAAATCGTGGTCCGCGCGCCGTGGCTCACGCAAGGCTATCTTGGCAATTCCGCGGAGTCCGAACACCTTTGGGCCGGTGGCTATCTCCATACGAACGACATCGGCTCGATCGACAGCGATGGCTATCTGCAGGTCACGGACCGCATCAAGGATGTCATCAAGAGCGGCGGCGAATGGGTGTCGTCGCTGGAACTCGAAGACCTGATCTCGCGACACGCCGCCGTCAACGAAGTAGCCGTCATCGGCATCAAGGATGCGAGGTGGGGCGAACGCCCCATGGCGCTCATCGTGCTCCGAGCGGGACTATCTGCCGAAGCCACTGATATCCAGGAGCATCTGCGCGACTTCGTCCGGCGCGGCGCGATCTCGAAATACGCGGTCCCCGAGCAAGTGCTATTTGTCGATGCCATCGAGAAGACGAGCGTGGGCAAGATCAACAAACGACTGCTTCGAGAAAGGTACCAGGCGGTCGCACCGCATGCCGGCAACCCTCTGTGAACAGGAGATCCGTGCCGGCGTGAGTCGTGCATAAAGCGCATTAATACCCTAGAAAAACCGCTTCAGGAGACAAAACCATGATTGGTTCCACCAGTACTGAGCGCATCAAGCACCATCCCAGATTTCGCGAACTTATCCGCCGACGCACACGCCTGTCTCTGGGCCTGCTTGTCGCGGTTCTCGTTCCCTATCTTGCGCTGATGCTCGTCGTCGCAACGCATCCTCAGAGCCTTGCCCAGCCTCTTCTACCGAACACACTCATCAACATTGGCATCGTTCTCGCCGTCGGAGTCATTGTTCTCGGTTGGAGCTGCACGTACTTCTATGTGCGCCAGGCCAACGGAAAGCTTGAGACCATCGTGCGGCAGATCCTGACGGAGGCCGGACAATGAATATCCAGGCCATCTCGATGTTCCTGCTCTTCGTCGCGCTGACGTTGGGCATCACGTATTGGGCTTCCTCGCGTACGCGGACGGCCAGCGATTTCTTTACCGCCGGCGGTGGTATCACTGGCGTGCAGAACGGCCTGGCCGTGGCGGGCGACTACATGTCGGCCGCCACGCTGCTCGGCGTTGTCAGCCTGGTCTATGCGCGCGGCTTTGACGGGCTGTTGTATATCGTCGGGTTCTTTATCGGCTGGCCGGTCATGCTCTTCCTGATGGCCGAACGGCTGCGCAATCTCGGCAAGTTTACGTTCGTGGACATTATTTCGGACCGGCTTGATCCGGTCAGCACGCGCTGCGTTGCTGCGGCCAGCAGCCTGGTGGTTGTGCTGCTTTACCTGATCGTGCAGATGGTGGGCGCCGGCGAACTGGTGCAGTTGCTGTTCGGCATCGACTACGTCTATGCCGTGATCGGGGTCGGTGCACTGATGATGGTCTACGTGACCGTTGGCGGAATGCTCGCCACGACGTGGGTCCAGATCATCAAGGCAGTGCTACTGATGTTCGGCGGCTCAATGCTGATGTTTCTGTCCCTGGCCCACTTTGGCTTCAGCATTGAAACGCTGGTCGCCAAGGCGGTCTCGGCGCACCGCAGTGGGCCTGCCCTGCTTGCGCCAGGCACGCTATTCGCCGATCCGGTTTCGGCGTTGTCGCTAAGTTTAGCCACGGTGCTCGGCCTGTCTGGACTCCCTCATATCCTCATGCGCTTCTTTACGGTGCCGAACGCATCCGAGGCACGCAAGAGCGTACTGGTTGCCAGCACCTGTATTGGCTATATGTTCCTCGCCATGTTCGCCATCGGCCTCGCCGCCATCGTGATTGTCGGCACGGAGGCCCGCTTCTTCGAGGCCGGGCAGGTCGGCGGGAAGCTGCTCGGCGGCGGCAACATGGTCGCCATGCATCTCGCCAGAGCGACCGGTGGCGACCTCTTCCTGGGGTTCCTGGCAGCCGTCGCCTTCGCCACGATTCTGGCCGTCGTCTCTGGGCTGACACTGGCTGGCGCTTCGGCAATCTCGCACGACATCTACGCCAATGTACTGCGTCGCGGCAACGCCACCGAGGCGGCGGAAATCGCCGTGACCAAGCGGGCCACATTGGTCATCGGCGTGGTCGCGGTATTGCTCGGCATCGCCTTCAAGGGGCAGAACCTCGCCTTTCTCGTTGCGCTTGCGTTCAATGTAGCGGCGTCAGCAAATTTCCCGGTGCTGGTGCTCTCGATGTACTGGCGTGGCTTGACCAGCCGCGGTGCGGTTTGGGGCGTGGCCTCGGGACTGGTGTCGTCGGTGGCGCTTGTGATCCTCTCCCCTGCCGTGTGGAAGAACGTGCTCGGCCATCCCGCAGCGATTTTCCCCTACGACCACCCTGCGCTGTTCACCGTCCCATTCGCGTTCCTGGTCACATACCTGTGCTCTCGTTTCGATAACAGTTCGAGAGCCCAGGTGGAACGCCACGCCTTTGAGGCGCGGCTGGTCCAGGCGCAGACCGGCCATGGAGCCGCGGCGGCACCCAGCCACTAACGTACTCAACCGCGACGGCAAACCCATGACAGCGTCGTCGCCAGTTTCACGAGCTAACCAGGAAAAGCCATGCACTCGCCTCTGAACAAGATCCCCGATACGATGACGGCCATCGAAATCACGCATGCCGGCGGCCCGGAAGTGCTGGTGCCCGCGCGGCGCCCAGTGCCTGCGCCCGGCCCGGGCGAATTGCTGATTCGCCACCATGCTGCAGGCGTCAACGGCCCCGACGTGTTCCAGCGCAAGGGACTGTACGATCCGCCTCCGGGCGCCTCCGACATTCCGGGTCTCGAAGTCGCGGGCGAGGTTGTGGCTCTCGGCCAGGGCGTCACTGGATTCAAGGTCGGCGACCTCGTCTGCGCCCTGATTCCGGGGGGCGGGTACGCCGAGTACAGTGTCGCCAGCGAGCACAATACCTTGCACCTTCCCGAGGGTCTGCAGTTGGTGGAAGCCGCCGCGATGCCGGAAACCTTCATGACCGTCTGGCTCAACCTGTTCCAGCGCGGCAAATTCACTCGGGGCGATACCATCCTGATCCATGGTGGCGCGTCCGGTATTGGCACCACAGCCACGATGCTCAGCAAGGCGTTTGGCGCTGCCAAGATTATTACGACCGTGGCTTCGGACGCGCAACGCGACGCCAGCCTCGCACTTGGCGCCGATTACGCAGTCAACTACCTGGAAGAGGATTTCGTCGACGCCGTCATGCGCGTCACCGAAGGTAAGGGCGTCGATGTCGTGGTCGATATCATTGCGGGCGACTATGTCCCCCGCAACTACGCTGCCGCGGCCATTAACGGGCGCATCGTGCAGATCGGTGTGATCAAGGGCGTCGCGAAGGAAGTCGACTTGTTCCCGATGCTGACCAAGCGCCTCACTCATCTCGGCTCGACCCTGCGCTCGCGCACGCCTGAAGAAAAGGCCGAGATCATCCGCGAACTCGAGACACATGTCTGGCCGCTGATGGCATCTGGCGCAGTCAAGCCGCTCATCTACCAGACCTTTGCGCTGGAGCAGGCACGGGCGGCCCATGAACTGATGGACTCCGGCACCCATATCGGCAAGATCGTGCTCACTCTGGGCCAATAACGGCACCGCGCTGCAAGGGCGTTTCGGACTTCGCTCCCACAGCTAGTTCCGCACGCTCTGCTCCGTAATCCTCGGCAGGTCACGACCCAGACCGCTGCGGACAGCCTGGATACGGGAATTCACCTTCAGCTTCTCAAAGATATTCTTCAGGTGCCACTTCACAGTTTCCGGGGCCACGCGAATGGCCCTGGCAATTTCCTTGTTGGACAGTCCTCGGGCCACGTAGTCCAGGATTTCCACCTCTCGGGCACTCAGCCGGCTGGCAGCCATGGGCTCGATCGGGTCTTCAACCCGCGCCTCCTCCTTGCATTTCCCCGAGGCTGTGCGCGCATCCGTTGTCCCGGCCAGCGCATCGAATCCGCGGCATAGCTCGTCCACGTACCAAGGCTCGACCTCACCCAGCAGCGCTTGCTGCTGGCGCAGTCCATCAAGGATGTCCCGGGCCACCGGCCCGGCATCAAGAAAAACGCGCCGCAATTCGTTCTTCTGGCCGTATGCGACTGCCGCCAGCATGGCCTGCATAGCCTTCATGCGATGCCCGGCACTATGCAGGGCAACAGCAAGCGCAACCGCGATCTGGGCGCTCAGGTACTGCATGCCTGCGGCGCGCAGTTCCGCATGAACGCCCTGCAAGACGGGGACGGCTTCGGCTGCCCGGCCACGGGCCACCAGCAGACGGCAATGCGCCACCTGGAAGCGCTGCCAGGTCTCCAGGTAGCTACCCTGCAGATTCGCAGGCCGCTGACCGACCAGCGCTTCCAACTCCTGGCCGATGCGCGTGGCGCGGCCCAGGTCGCCGGACTGGATGCTGATCCGAATCGCCTCGGCCTTGCACGCGACCTGCATGCGCAGCCATTGGCGGCTCCTGGCAACAGCTTCCGCCTCTTCCACGACCCGATAGGCTTCGTCCTGCTTTCCCGCCAGCAGTCGCAGCCGCGCCAGCGTCATGCAGAAGCCGACCAGCGGGCCCAGCGAACAGGATTGCAGCGCCATCTCAAGCCGCCCTTCCAGCAGTTCGGCGACCCGGTCCAGGTCATTCCATTCATAGTGGATGACGGCCAGGTATCCGACCGGCAGTACCGACGCGGCAGACTGGGGGCCAGCGCGCTCGCTGGATTCGCGCAGCACGTCCTCAAGGGTCTGAACAGCTTCACCCAGCCGCCCTTCCACGAACAGGCTGAGCCCGACCATGCTCTGCCGGTACACCGTTGCATAGATCGGTGCGTTGGTCCCGGTACCGAATGTCAGCGTGCGCCGTAGCCGCTCGATCTCCCCGAACCCGGACGCATAGCTAAGCCCGAAAATAAGCGTCGTCAGGCCGATTCCTTCCGCCCATGATCCTTCTGCGGGGCCGAGTTCCAGGACCTTCCTTCCCATATCCAGCGAACGCTGACTCTCGTCGGACAGGCCCGCGATCAACGCCTTGACCGCTTGCAACTCGACGCGGACCACCTCTGTGACGGGCAGCTTGCCGAGCCGGATGTCATCCTCGACCGCCTGCAGTTCGCACTTGGCCGCGACGGATTGCATCGTCAGTGCAAGGGCCCAGGCATGCGCCAGGCGTAAGCGAAGACGGCCACGCACAGCCTCGGCGGGCAGCTTCGCGACCCAGCTCAGGACTGTCCGCACATCGCTGGCCTCCACCAGATTCATCGCGCATTGCTCAACCCAGCCGGCGGCGCGATCGACATCGCCGGCTGCCAGAGCGTGCCTGACTGCCTCCGCCCACAGCGACTGCGCTGCAAACCATTCACTTGCGCGGCGATGCAGCCCGACAACTTCGTGCGGACGCTCCTGAACCAGGCGCTTCCTCAAATAATCGGCAAACAGGGCGTGATATCGGTACCACCGGCTGTCGGCGTCGAGGGGTCTGACGAACATATTCCGTGCCATCAGCCACTCGAAGCTGGCATGCGCCGAGCTGGAGCCTGTCACCGCATCGCACAAGGACTCCGACATCCGGTCCAGCACCGAGGTCTGGAGGAGAAAACCCTGCAGCGGCTCGGGGACGTGAACGAACACGTTCTCGTTCAAATACGCTTCGACACTGCGCCGGGCAAAAGGCAAGTGCTCGGCGACAACGCCCGCCTGGTCGTTCGCACTCAACGCAAACGACGCCAGTTGCAAACCAGCCGCCCAGCCTTCCGTCGCTTGCAGCAGCGCCTCGGTCTGCGCAGGGCTCATATCATGGCCGGAAACGGCAGAGAAAAACGCCTGCGTCTCCGCACTGTCAAAGCGCAGGGCTTCCGCATCCAGCTTCAGCAATTGGCCGCGGGCCTCGAAGTAGCTCAGCGGAAAGGCTGGCTCGCTGCGACCCGCGACAAGCAAATGCAGGTTCTCCGGCGCATAGCGCAGTAGCCGGAACACTGCCTCGTGAATGGCCGGCGAGGTCAGCCGGTCGAAATCATCGAGCACGAGCACCATCTTGCGCGGCAGCGCCAGCACCGCATTGAGAAGTTCGGCAAACATCGCGTCCGCCGGCGCCAGCGGGTCTGGCTCCAGGCGGCTCGGAACTGGCTCGCCGGCCTGTCTGCATGCATCCCTCGCCGCTGCGAGCAGGTAGGCGCCAAACTGGAAGAGATCATCGTCGTCGCGGTCAATGCTCAGCCAGCCAACGGCACAGCCTTCCTGCGCCATGACCGCCTTCCATTCACTCAACAGCGAAGTCTTGCCGAAGCCGGCGGGGGCTACCAGCACGGTCAGCTTGCGCTCCAAGCCGGGACGCAAGTGCCGGATGGCGCGCTTACGCTCGATATAGTGGCGCGTTCGCGGCGGCGCCAGCTTTGTCAGGATCAAGGCTGGCCGCCAGTGGGACAACTGTGCGGCAACGACCGGCGATGATTGGGTCATCCGGGACTCTTCCTGACGGTGGGCAGAACTCACTAAACGATCACATTCCATTCGTCCGCCTGAATCCGGCGCGCCATCTCGGCGGCGGTCTCAAGCGTAGCGGTCCGATAGCCATGCGACGCGACGGTGATGACATCCATCATGGCATCAATCATCTTCCTGCGGGCCATGCTGATGATCGCCGAAACGGAGGTCAAGCCACAAGGGCATGGGATAGCGTCAAAGGGGGGGAAGGCGGGGGGCTTGCCCGACGATGCCATATCTTCTGTTGCCGGGCTTTGCTTCTGTGCCGAAACCTCGTGGGCCAAGCGGAACGCCGACTTCGGCGTTGCGCGTGCCTTCCCGAAGACCTCGACTGGACTACCCCCCATTCAGGGAGGCTCCTTGCAAACACCGAAACGATGCAGGGATCATTGCATACGACTCGCGAACGGGATCGCAGGCCATAGCGTGACATGTGTAGTTCCGGTCACGACGTGGGTGACCCGCAAGAGCACAAAGACGCTGATACGAGCGGGCAAATGACAGTGGATACAGCAAGGCGCCGGAATGCATAGCCCATGCTGGTGATGAGGGGTTCCCTCATCTGATGTAAAGGGCCGGTGAAAACCAAGCCCTCAAGCTCATACTTTAGAAGGAAGCCCATCATGACGTCCCAGACAGACAGCAAACAGCCGACGCCTGACCCAGCCGAGCGCAAGGCATTCTTTCCGTCCCCCTATTCACTCTCGCAATTTACGTCGCCCAAATCTAACCTTGCAGACGCCGACTATCCCGACGCCTATCAGGGCGGTCGGTGGAAAGTACTTCTCGTCGCTGCAGACGAGCGCTATCTCCTGACGGGAAACGGTACCTTCTTTTCTACTGGCAATCATCCCGTCGAAACGCTCCTGCCCATGTATCACCTTGACCGCGCGGGATTCGAGTTCGACATTGCTACCTTGTCGGGCAATCCGTGCAAGTTTGAATGGTGGGCGTTCCCTTCTGAGGACGCCGAGATAAAGGCCCTCTACGCGAAGTACGAGCAAAAATTCCAGCAGCCCCTCAAGCTTGCCGACGTGGTCAGCTCCCTGGACAAGGATGCCAACTACATTGCCGTCTTCGTACCTGGCGGACATGGCGCCCTGATGGGGCTACCGTTCAGCGCGGACATGAAGGCAACCCTGCAGTGGGCCATGCAAAACGACAGGTACATCATTACGCTATGTCACGGGCCTGCCGCCTTGCTATCCGCCAGCGTCGACGAACCCAACGGTGGAGATCTTTTCCGCGGCTACCGCATCTGCGCATTTCCAGATGCCATGGACAAGCAAACGCCAGATATTGGCTATATGCCTGGCCCATTGCGTTGGTTCTTTGGCGAAAAGCTTGCTGCCATGGGAGTCGAGATCGTCAACACCAAGATTGATGGAAGCACGTTCCGCGACCGGAAGCTCCTCACGGGTGACAGTCCCTTCGCAGGCAACAACCTTGGCAAGCTGGCGGCGCGTGCGCTACTGGATGAAGTACAGAGTACGGGCGGGCGCTAGCTCTCACACCATCAGAGACTCTGTCTGCCTGGCCCTTGAATTCGCACCGCCTGGCATCGCGATGATGCATTTGGCATGAAATTGGTGCGGCGGCTTTTTCCCGCCCTGTCAGTGCGCCCTGCACTGTGGCGCGTCGCGGCATGCCTGAAATATGGCACACATATTGCATGACGGAATATAGGCCAATGGCGGCCTTTAAACAAACAGACAAGTCGCGATGACGCGCTTCGACAAGGGGCGGCTGGGGCAATGGCGCTCCGAAACAAGGTGACAGCGAACCAGAAGCACGGTTTGCTGGCCTCTTGCTTCGGAGCGCTTTTTTTTGATTGCCGGGTCAACTCAGGTGCGCGTCTGTCTCGACGCCACCCGCAAGGCCCATACATGAATGTCTCCTCGACTCAGCCACCCCAGGCCAAAGTGTCCGCTGAAACCATTGGCGCGTTGATCAACCTTTCCGGCCGGCAGCGCATGTTGTCGCAGCGGATCATGCTCCAGATGTTGCTCGCCTCCCGAGGAGATCCGACTGCCCGCGAAACTGCTCGCAAGTGCCTGTCAACGCTTGAATCCGCCCATTCGGATCTCGTGACTGGCAACGAGCGATTGCCGGGCGCGTTCTCCGTAGCCTTGCAACAACTGTACTTTGGCAATGCGCGTGCCGATGCACGGATCCGCGAATTCATCGCCCAGGCCCGAACCGCAATCGACGCGCCGCCGGCCGACACCACCGCGCGTGCCTCATCCCTCGATGCGCTCGTGACACAGGCCACGCCGATACTGGATCTGCTGCAGGCCGTCACAGAGGCCTACCAAAAGGAAATGCAGGATTGCGAGATGGCCGTGCGCAAACGCCAGACCGATCTCGTTGATCGCCTCAGCAGTATTTCAATGCAGGCGAACATCGTCGCCATGAATGCGCGCGTCTCCGCGGCACGGGCGGGAGAGTACGGTCGGGAGTTCTCCGTGATCACGCAAGTGCTCGCGGACATTATCAAGGAGATGGATCAACTGGTCCGCCACCTTGTCGACTCAAGCAGCGCGTCCAAGAACTCAGCCAGACATTGACAGCAGGACGGCCTTGAAACGTTACCTCTGCTCCTGACTGGCGTGGAAGACCTGGCCGTCGTCTCCCCCGCCCCCACTACCACCAGTATTCATGGCAAGCCGCCCTGAGCGCGAATCAGCCGGCTGCTAGCGCTGACCCAGGATCCATTTCGACAGGATCAGTGCATCGGCGTCGGACAAGGCAGGCTGCGCCGGCATCGGCATCGCTCCCCACTTTCCCGAACTCCCCTGCCTGATCGAGCTGGCAAGCTGCTCGGCCGTCTTGCTGCCGTCAGCGTACTTTGCCGCTACGTCCTTCCACGACGGCCCGACCACTTTCTTGTCGGCCTGGTGGCAGCCCATGCAGGCCGATTTCGTCGCCAACGCCTCGTTGGCCTGGGCTGCGGTGCCGACCACAGCCAGCAGCAGCATGAGGCCCATCCGCCGCAGCATTGCGGCACGATCCTTCTCCATATCAGCGTTGTGCTGGTTCATTTTTTCGTCCATGGCTTGAGCATTGTTGCGGGTCTGGCTTTGGCATCACGCCTTCAGCGCTTGAGCGTCAAGCGGCAGCTTCCTGATCCGCTTACCGGTGGCGGCAGCGAGTGCATTGGCCACTGCCGGGGCAAGCGGCGGTACACCAGGCTCCCCGATTCCCGTCGGGTTTTGCGTGGAGGGAACGATGTGGACCTCGACTTTCGGCATCTCGTGGATGCGCAACGGCTGGTAGTCATGAAAGTTCGACTGGTCCACGCGCCCTTCGGTCAGGGTGATGGCGCCGTGCATGGCCAATGAGAGTGCATAGCCGATCCCGCCTTCGATCTGCGCGCGCACCACGTCGGGATTGACGACGATGCCACAATCCACCGCGCAAACGACGCGGTCCACCCGATAGCCGCCATCCGGCTTCACGGTGACTTCCGCCACCTGCGCGACGAAGGTGTTGAACGACTCGTGCACGGCTACTCCGCGGCCGCGGCGCTCTCCGGCTTTCGCCGGCGCCAGGGGTTGCCCCCAACCAGCCTTGTCGGCGGCAAGCCTGAGCACGCCGGCGTGCCGCGGATGCTTGCCGAGCATGGCCAGCCGCCATATCACCGGATCCTTGCCCGCCATCGCCGCAAGTTCGTCGATAAAGCACTCGGTCGAGTAGGCAGTGTGCGTGGAGCCGACCGAGCGCAACCACTGCACCGGCACGCCGACATCGCCAGGCGTGTGCAGGTCAACCGTGAGGTTGGGAATGCCATAGGGCAGATTGGTGGCCCCTTCCAGCGAGGTCCGGTCGATCCCGTTCTTGACGCCGCCGCTTAGCGGCGGATTTGCATCGGCCAGCAACGACTGGCCGACGAGGCGGTGATGCCATCCCACCAGCTTTCCCTGTGCATCCAGCCCTGCACGCAGCCGATGATGGAACATCGGCCGATAGTAGCCGGCGCGCATGTCATCCTCGCGCGTCCAGACCAGCTTGACCGGGACCGGCTTGCCGATCGCCTTGACAATGTGGGCCGCTTCCACGACATAGTCCGAATGCTTGGCGGCACGGCGCCCGAAGCTGCCCCCGGCGTACAGCGTATGAATCCGCACGCGGTCCACCGGGATGCCGAAGATCCTCGCCAGATAGATCTGGTCCTGGGTCTGCATCTGCGCGCCGAACCACGCCTCGCAACCTTCGCGTGTGAACTGGATCACGCAGTTCAGCGGCTCCATCGCTGCATGCGCCAGGTACGGGAAATCGTAGGACACATCCAGCGTCTTGGCCGCGCCAGCGATGGCATGCGCCGCGTCGCCCTCGCGCAGCGCCACGGCGCCGGCGGATTTGGCCATCTCGCGGTACGCTGCCGACAGTTGCGCGGTGCCTTGCTTGTAGGCGGCTCCCTCGTCCCATTCCACCGTCAGCGCTTCACGCCCCCTCTTGGCGCTCCAGGTGTCCCTGGCTACCACGGCAACTCCAGACGGGATCTGCACCACCTCGACCACGCCCTTGACCGCCCTGGCCTTGGTGGCGTCAAACGACTTGACCCTGGCACCGAAGCGCGGCGGATGCGCGACCATCGCCGTCAGCATCCCGGGAAGATGAATGTCCTGGGTGAAGACCGCCTTGCCCGTGGTCTTGTCGATGCTGTCGGTACGCCGGCCGTAGTTGTGGCCGATCAGTACGTAGTCCCTGGCATCCTTGGGTCTGGCGTCCTTCGGCACATCCTGGCGGCCGGCCGCCTCGGCAAGCGCGCCGAGCGTCGCCTTGCGGCCGGAAGGCTGGTGGCTGACCACGCCCTCGGAGATGGTCACCTCCGCAGGCGCGACGCTCCAGCGCTGCGCTGCGGCGTTCACGAACATGGTGCGGGCCACGGCGCCGGCCTGGCGCAGCTGGTCCCAGGAGTTCGCGATGCTGCTGCTGCCGCCCGTTCCCTGCACGCCCCAGAACACGTTCTTGTATCGGCTGGCATCGGCCGGGGCGCTTTCGACGCGGACGCTCGACAACGCCACGCCAAGTTCTTCGGCAACCAGCGTGGCCAGGCCGGTGTAGGCGCCCTGCCCCATTTCCAGATGCTTGGAGATCACCGTCACCATGCCGTCCTGCCCCACCCGCAGGAAAGCGCCGGGCGCAAATTCTGCGGTGGTGGCGCCGGTAGTGCCCGCACCCTGGCCGCCGGCTTGGGTCGCGGTTGCCGCGGCATCGGACCGCGGCAGGTACAGCGCCAGCGACAGTCCGGCAAAGCCTGCCAGGAAGCGGCGTCGGCCTTCGTTCTCAATGCGAATCGTATCCATGATCAGTTCTTTCAGGTCCGCGTTCAGGCCAAGGTTCTAGCCGCCTCGTGGATGGCCGCCCGGATCCGCACATACGTCGCACAGCGGCACACGTTGCCCTGCATGGCGTCGTCGATCTCGGCATCGGACGGTGCCTTGTTGCTTTCCAGCAGCGCCACCGCGCTCATGATCTGCCCGGACTGGCAGTAGCCGCACTGCACCACGTCCAGTTTCTGCCACGCTGCCTGCACCGCCTTGCCCACGTGCGAGGCGTCGGCACCTTCGATGGTGGTGATCGCCTTGCCTTCCACCGCCGACACCGGCGTCACGCAGGCGCGGATCGGCTGGTTGTCGAGGTGAACCGTGCATGCCCCGCACAGCGCCATCCCGCAGCCGAACTTGGTGCCAGTCATCTTCAGCGTGTCGCGCAGCACCCACAGAAGCGGGGTATCGGCATCGACGTCAACCACGGTCGTCTTGCCGTTGATGGTGAATTTGCTCATCTTTGAATTTCCGTTATGCGAAGCCGACCGATCCCATCACGCATGTTCGCTTTCTCCTTGCGACTGGGCCAGCTGATGCCAGGGGGCGCGCACCGGTGCACCTCAATGCAACCGGCCAGAAGCTCCCGCCGCATCTAGCTGGCGCATCAAAGGTTTTCCTTGTAGAACGGTCCGAGCTTTGCCATGGCTTGTTCAACGTAACCCGGCTTGTCGTACAGGTCATAGTGGCTGGCCCCTTCCACCACGAACAGGTTCTTCCGCTCGGAACGTGCGCGATGGAACAGCTCGTAGCCGTCACGGAGCGAGCCGAACGCGCCGGGCTTGTTGCCGACCACAATCTGCAGCGGCTGGGTCAGCAGGTGTTCGGCCAGGTGGAAGGCATCGAAACCCAATGCCGCCTGCAGCCCGGAGAAGCGCAGCTGGTTGGGAGAGCCGGGCTGTTGTCCGCGCGGCGTGGTGTAGTACTCGACGGCCTCCACGATATCGATATCGGTGATTCCGGCCTTCTCCCTTTCCGCCACCGAGGCGGGGATATAGTTGACGATCGCCGGCTCGGCGCCGCGGGCCTCGGCGGTGCGCTGCTTGCCAATCGCTTCCAGCGTCTTCAGCGCCGCATCCGGGGACAAGTCGCCTTCGCGCATGATGCGGCCGTAGTTGGCCGCCACCACCGTGCCCACCGCCTTGATCCGGCGCTCGGTCATCGCGGCACTGACGGCGTAGCCACCGCCGCCGCAGATCCCCAGCACGCCGATGCGCGCTTCATCCACATAGTCCAGCGTCACCAGGTAGTCCACCGCGCAGCGGAAATCCTCGACGCGGGTGGCCGGGTCTTCGAGGTAGCGCGGCTCGCCGCCACTCGCGCCCTGATGCGAGGCGTCGAACGCCAGCACAACGTAACCCAGGGCGGCCAGCTGTTCGGCGTAGATCGCAGCGGTCTGCTCCTTGCAACTACTGATCGGGTGGGCGCACAGGATCGCAGGGTATTGCTTCTTTGCGTCGAAACCGGCGGGGTGGTACAGGTCGGCCGCGACGGCCCAGTACTTGTTGCTGAATTTCACTGCTTTCGGCATGGCATCGCTCCAGAGGCATGAGATGAGGGCATGCGAAGCATGGTAGAGGGTGGAATGCCCAGTGATAATCCAGCAGAATCCGCTTACCGCTATAAGGAGGGCTTCTTAATGAACAGCAGCAACCTCAAGGACCTGTCCGCCTTCCTGATGGTCGCCGAGGTCTCCAGCTTCACCCGGGCAGCGGCCCGGCTGGGTGTGTCACAGTCGGCGCTCAGCCAGACCATCCGCGGGCTGGAGGCGCGCCTGGGCCTGCGGCTCTTCTCGCGCACGACACGCAGTGTTTCGCTGACCGAAGCCGGTGAACGGTTGCTGAACCGGATCGGTCCCGCGATGGGCGAGATCGATGCCGGCCTCGCGGAGATGGGCGAACTGGCCGGGAAGCCCGCGGGAACCATCCGGCTGACGGCCGACGAATATGCGGTACAGAGTGTGCTGCAACCGGCCATCGCGCGTTTCCTGCCGGACTATCCCGATATCCGGGTCGAGATCACCACGGACTATGGCCTGACGGACATCGTCAGCGGCCGCTTTGACGCCGGCGTACGGCGCGGCCGCCTGGTGGAAAAAGACATGATCGCGGTGCGCATCGGCCCGGACGTTCCCATGGCCGTGGTCGGTGCGCCATCCTATTTCGCCAGGCGCGCAGCACCGAAGCGGCCGCCCGAGCTGCTCGCGCACGCCTGCCTCAACCTGAGGCTGCCCACTTACGGGGAGTTCCCCTGGACGTTCCTGAAGGCTGGCAAGGAGCACCGTGTCAAGGTCAGCGGGCCAATGGTGTTCAACAGCATCGCGCCGATACGCGACGCCGCGGTGGCCGGTCTCGGGCTGGCCTTCCTGCCTCAGCCATACGTCAGCACACAAATCGCATCGGGACATCTCGTCGAGGTCATGGGCGACTGGCGCAAGACATTCGAGGGCTACCATCTGTATTACGCCGACCGACGCCATGCCTCGTCGGCATTCTCGCTGCTGGTGGAGGCGCTGCGGTACCGGAAACCGTAGGCGACACCCGCGCCGGAGCAGGTTGGAGCCATCCCTTTCGATGTACGGGACGCCGTATGGGGCGCAACTGACGGATGCCGGCCGATGCCGACACTGCCCTCGCACCTTGCCGGCGCCTGTGATGATCGCGACCTTCTTTCGATAAGAATCGCCCTTTTGCTCAGGCAGTAGGCCTGCCCCGAACCAGCCTGCCGGGCAGGGCGCCGGTAGGCACTCCGTTGCGGTAAGTCACCTGTCCGCTGACCAGTGTTGCGGTGTAGCCGTCCGCGGTCTGCTCCAGCCGCCGCGCGCCACCCGGCAGATTGAACACGGGCTTTGGCGGGTGCAGCCTCAGGCGGTCGTAGTCGATGACGTTGATATCGGCCTTGAGCCCCTCGGCAAGCAGGCCGCGGTCGGTCATCCCCAGCGCCAGCGCGTTGTTGCGCGACAGGCGATGGACTGCCCATTCGAGCGGCACGCGGTCTTCTTTCCGATCGCGGGTCCAGTACGACAGCATCGTGGTGGGATAGCTCGAATCGCAGATCATCCCGTAGTGAGCCCCGCCATCTCCGAGTGCCACCAGGGTGTGGTCATCGACCAGCATCCTGTGCACGGCTTTCAGGTTCCCTTCGGCAAAGTTTGACGCCGGATTGAGCAGTACGTTGTGGCCGCCGTTCTCGATCAGCAGGTCGTATGCCCTCTCGGCGAGCGTGATACCGCGCTGTCTGGCCTGGGTTGCCAGGAAGGCTTCGGGACGCGGCTCGTAGTTCGGCGGATCTCCCAACAGGAAAGCGTTTTCGTACTGGGAAACCAGCAGGATATAGATCGGATTGGTATGGACAGGCTGCTCGGACAGGATGGCCGCGCGCCGCCTCGGATCGCGCAGGGCGGCTACCCGCTCGGGCAAGGGCCGGTCGTGAACTTCCAGGTAGCTGGGGTGGAACCGGAACGGATGGAGTGAAAGGCTCAGGCCAAACAGCAGACCGACCGGGCGAGGAAACACTTGTGCCTTGATGGGGTAGCCTTCGGACTGCGCCTGCCGGGTCAGTTCCAGCAGGCTCTCGTGCAGGTCGATGTAGGGGGCCTTCTGCACCAGCGAGTAGCTGACCGGCCGCCCTGAAGTATCCGCAATGCCGCGCAGCAACTGCATCTGGGTTGCCGCATCCGAGCCGCCGTAGAAGCCGTCCGTGATGATCTGGAACACTCCACCGCCGGCTTCACGCAAGCCGCGGGCCAGGGCCAGGACTTCGTCATGGGCAGCGCCGATGCTTGGAGCCAGTTCGCCCTCGACTGTGCGATGGCCCAGATGCTGCGAGCTGCTGACGCCGACCGCCCCAGCCCGCACGGCATCGCGCACGATGGACGTCATCTGGTGCAGCTCATCCGCGGTGGCCACCTCTCGCCGCTCTCCCCGCTCACCCATCACATAGACGCGAACCGCGGAATGCGGAACCTGGGCTGCGAAATCGATGTCGTACTGTCCCGCCTGCAGCGCATCCAGGTATTCCGGAAAGGTCTCCCAGTTCCATGGGATACCAGCGCTCATGACGATCTCGGGAATATCCTCCACACCCTCCATGACGCGCACCAGCGTCTCGCGGTCCTCGGCCTTGCATGGCGCAAAACCTACACCGCAGTTGCCCATCACCACCGTGGTCACGCCGTGGTTGGACGACGGAATCAGGCGGTTCTCCCAGGTCACCTGGCCATCGTAATGCGTGTGGATATCGATGAATCCGGGCGTGACAATCTGGCCCGCAGCATCGATCTCTTCGCGCCCCTTTCCTTTCACTTCCCCAATACGCTCGATCTTGCCGTCCAGTACCGCCACATCTGCAATGCGGGCCGGTTCGCCGGATCCGTCAACCACTTTGCCGCCACGAATGACTACGTCATAGGCTGTTGTCATGTGATTCTCCTTGTCAGTCGGCTTTCGCGCCGGCCACTGCGACCAGGTGCTTCCATTTGGCGAACTCCCTCGGCATCGCGGCCTCCAGCGCAGCAGTTCCTTCGATCTCGGCGTCCAGTCCTTGCCCCGCGCAAAGCGCCTTGAATTCAGCGCTTGCGGCAGCCCGCATGACCCCGCTGGCCAGCGTGCTTACTGTCTGGGCTGGCGTGCCTGCGCGCACCAGGGCAAAGATGGGTGACGCCACGTCATAGCCGCGCAGTCCCGCTTCCGCGATGGTCGGCACTGCTGGCAGCAATGCCGTGCGCTTCGCGCTGGTTATCGCCACCACGCGCAGCTTCCCTGCCTTCAGGAGCGGCAGCGATGGCGAGATGCCGAGGATGCCCATGTCAAGCTGGCCGCTCGCCAGATCGACCAGGCTCTGCGAGGCCATCTTGTATGGGGTGTGGGCAATGTCGATCCCCGCCATCGAACATAGCAATGCGCCGGCAAGGTGGGAGGGTGTCCCGGAGCCGCCAGACGAGAAAGACAGCTTTCCTGGCCGCTTCTTCGCCTCGGCAATGATGTCGTGCACGGATCTGAATGGGGAATCTGCCCGGACCATCAGGAGCAGCGTGGAAGTGGCGACGCACGCAACTGCCGAGAAATCCGTGAAGGCGTCGTAAGGCAGCTTGTCGTACAGCCAGGGGAAGGCGTAGTGCGAGGCGTTCGTAATCAGTACCGTCTTGCCATCTGGTGGAGACTTGGCCACGAAATCGGTGCCGATGGTTCCGCCTGCGCCGACCTTGTTCTCGACGAGGACTGGAACCTGCCACTGTCTTCCCATACTGGTGGCAAGCTGGCGCGCCAGCGTGTCGGTGCCGGTCCCCGGCGCGTTCATGACGATCAGCCGGACGGCCGCGTCCGGGGACGAGGTTGCGCGCGCCATAGGCGACAGCAAAAGCGCCGCGGCGCCCGCCGCGAACGTACGTCGTTTCATGGTTCCACTCCCCGCGTTCGTTTTTTTGGATCGGCATCGGTTGTCTCCTAGCCGCCGGGATGAATACACACGCTCCAACATTGCGTTGCGATCATAGGAATGGGCGCCGATACGCTCAACGCCTCGGCGAAGGTCTTTCCGTACACTGAATCAAGAAGGCCTTTCCGAGACGAGTCCGCAGGGAATCAGAGGCATCAGCGCATGCAAATGGAATCATCGCCGGGCAGGCATTGCGGGCTGTGAAGCCGCTATACAGGAGCCGCGCCGCCGGTTCGCTCATGCGCAGCCGGCAATTGGATTTGCAGTTCCGTTCCCCCCCTTTCTGAAGCGTCTGGCCGCCGCTCGGAGCTGAAACGCCGAAGCGTCAACAGCCCGGATCATCGCGACCCGAATCATCGACGGGACCGCCCGATGGCAAACGCCGATACTGCGTCGGCGAGCAAGACATGATTCGCTTGAAGGCTGTACTGAAAGCGCTTTCCGACTCGTACCCCAACGAGAAGGCGATCGAGGCAATGTTCTCGCTGCCGGAGCGCAGACGATCCGCTGCCAACAGCATGCGCCAGCGCGCGAGATAGTCCATGGCCGTACTGCCTACCAGCGCCTTGAATCGTTGTGCAAAAACGGTGCGCGAGATTCCTGCAATACGCGCCAGTTCTTCCAGCGTCCAGTGACGGGCAGGCTCGGCATGCATGGAAGCGATCGCGGGGCTGATCTGCCGGTCGGTCAGCGCCAGAAACCATCCCTTCGGTAAGTCACTCGACGTTTCCAGAAAGAGTCTCAGGACCTGCACCAGCATCAAGTGCGCAAGGTGGGTCGACATCAGCACGCCCCCAGGTCGTGGATGGCGCAGTTCGGAAGCCCATTGATCGAGAGACCATCGCAAGACTTCGGCCTGGCTCGACGCCTTGGGAATGTTCATCACAGGCGGAAGTGCATCAAACAGAACGGCGGCATGGCGATCCGCAAAGGAGAAACGGCCGCTGATCAGAAACACGTCTCCACCGCCGTTGTGCGTGGCGATCCCGTCACGGCCGACGGCCCCCAGGATGTGTTCGCCACTCTGCGCAGGCAGCGTCGGATCGGACGAAAGCACTAAGCGGCGCCCGCTGTTCAGGAGAAAGCAGTCCCCCTCGTCAAAACGAACCGGTTGCTCCAGCTCATCGGTGACACCCCAGCAGGTGCCCCGCATCACAGCTGTGAACTTGATTCCCTCGTGCGCAGGGAAGTCAAAAGACCAGTCTCCGGCGGCGTCGAAGCCCGCGTAGTACTGGCTTCGAGGCCGGAGCAGCGAGAGTACGTCCGACAGGGGGTCCATCCTTGAATCCGTACGATTGAAAAGGAAAAACGTACTTTAAGGCATGGTTCGTTCGCGGATCAACGGATATCGTTGCTCGCATCGGCAAAGGAAGGGTTCGATATGAGCAACGAGAAGAAAGTATGGCTGATCACCGGCGCCTCGTCGGGCTTCGGCAAAGCACTGGCCAAGGCGGTCATCGCCCACGGCGATCATGTGGTCATTGCCGCGCGCCGCCTGGAGCACCTGATGGCCATCGCCCGCGGCCATGAAGACCGTGTGCTGCCGCTCGCCGTGGACATGACCGATGCCGCCGCGCGCAGCAAGGCCGTGGCCGATACGCTGGCGCGATTCGGCCGCATCGACGTGCTGGCCAATGTGGCCGGGCGCGGCTCGATGGGAGCGGTGGAAGAGTTCTCCGAGGCCGAGTTGCGCTCGCAGTTCGAGCTGAACTTCTTCGCCACGGCGGAAATGACCCGCGCCGTGCTGCCGCAAATGCGTCAGCAGGGAGCCGGACACATCGTCACTGTGACCAGCGTCGGCGGCCTGGCCGCAATTCCCGGCGCCGGGCCTTACTGTGCGAGCAAGTTCGCCTTGGAATGCTGGAGCGAAACGCTGGCCATGGAGGCAGCGCCCCTGGGCATCCGCGTCACCATCGTGGAGCCGGGATCGTTCCGAACCGGCTTCGCCGGCGACGTCAACCTGCGTCCTGCCGGGCGTATCGAAAGCTACCGCCCTGTCGTCGGACCGGTCGAGGACTTCCTGGAAGGCTCGGCCGGCCAGGAGATGGGCGATCCTGCCAAGGCGGCCGCTGTCATCGTCGCCGCGGTCAACAGCGATGCCGCACCGACGCGCCTGATGCTCGGCGCAGACGCCTACGCCTTGTGGGATCAGACCATCGCCAAACGCATCGAAGACATCGATGCGTGGCGTGAACGGGGCACAAACACCGCGTTCGATGGCGTCGACACCAGGCCCATCGGCGGCTGAACCTCTCAACAACCGTATGCGGCGGCACCAGGTCTTGCCCAGTATCGACGCCGCCTGATTACGTGCAACAACGAAGGAGTCAAGATCGTGAGCAACGCCCACAAGAAAGACCAGAAAGTCTGGTTGATCACCGGCGCATCGTCCGGCTTCGGCAAATCACTGGCCGAGGCCGTTATCGCCAATGGCGATATTGCCGTTGTCACTGCCCGGCGCCTGGATCGCCTGCAAGCCATCGCCCGCGGCCATGAAGACCGCGTGCTGCCGCTGGCCGTGGACGTGACCGCCGCTGCCGCGCGCGACAAGGCCGTGGCCGATACGCTGGCGCGCTTCGGGCGCATCGACGTGCTGGCCAACGTGGCCGGGCGCGGCGTCGCCGGCGCCTGCGAGGAGTTCAGCCTGGAACAACTTCGCGAGCAGATGGAGCTCAACTTCTTCGCTGCCGCCGAAATGACCCGTGCCGTGCTGCCGCAGATGCGCAAGCAGGGGTCGGGCAACATCCTTACAGTGAGCAGCATCGCCGGGCTGGTGGCGATGAATGCGGCTGGCCCCTACTGCGCGGCCAAGTTCGCCATTGAAGGCTGGACCGAATCGCTGGCCATCGAGGCCAGGCCGCTGGGCATCCACGTTACGCTGGTCGAGCCCGGCGCGTTCCGCACAGAGTTCGCCGGCGACGTCAACATGCGTCCGGTGCAGAGCATCGAAGCCTACCGGCCAATGGTCGAGCCTTTCGAGACCTATCTGGACACCTCGGCCGGCAAGCAGATGGGAGACCCGGACAAGGCCGCCCGACGCATGCTGGAAGTCGTGGCCAGCGCTGCGCCGCCGGTACGTCTGATGCTTGGCCGCGATGCGTACTCGATCTGGGACGCCACCATCGCCAAGCGCCAGGAAGATCTGAACAGCTGGCGCGAACGGGGTGAGGACACCGCCTTCGACGATGCAGAAGTCGTGGAAATCCAGTTGTAATACGAGTCAAACGGGGAATTTTTGCATGAGCAAGATCTGGTTCATCACCGGCGCATCGTCCGGCTTTGGCAAGGCACTCGCCGAAGCCGTTCTGGCCAAGGGCGACAGTGCCGTTCTTACCGCGCGTCGCCTGGAATCGCTGCGGGAAATCGCGAGCGGCCACGGCGAGCGTGCTCTCGCGCTGAAGCTGGATGTGACCGACGCCGCCTCGCGCGCCGCCGCGCTGAAGGCCGGGTACGACAAGTTCGGCCACATCGATGTGCTGGCCAACATCGCTGGTGCCGGCTCCTATGGTGCCCTGGAGGAATTCTCCTCCGCGCAGATTCGTGCGCAGATGGAACTGAATTTCTTCGCGGCTGCGGAGCTGTCGCGCGAGGTGCTGCCGAAGCTGCGCGCGCAGAAGTCCGGCCACATCCTCAATCTGACAAGCATCGCCGGCCTGGTGGCGTTTCCCGGGAGCGGGCTGTACAACGCGTCAAAGTTCGCCCTCGAGGGCTTTACCGAGGCGCTGCACCATGAGGTCAAGCCCTTCGGCATTCGCGTGACGCTGATCGAGCCGGGCGCATTCCGCACCGCCTTTGCAAGCAGCGCGGCCATGAAGGCCGAACGCAAGATCGCCGACTACGCACCGCTGGATGCCGGCATGGACGAGTACTACGCCACGCAGAACGGTCGGCAGATGGGCGATCCGGTCAAAGGTGTGCAGGTCATCATCGATATGGTGGAAAGCGATAGTGCACCTGTGCGCCTGATGCTGGGTGAGGATGCCTACCAGCTATGGGAAGGCGCGGTCGCCTCGCGCAGCCACGATCTCGCCAAGTGGCGCGCACGGGGCGAGGACACCGCGATCCCAGGTGCTGCGAAGAACCCCGTCCAGGCACTTTGATACTGTAGTTGGCTCGCGGGCGCGATGCGGCGACGGCGTGCCGGCGCTGGCGTCATCCCTGCAAGCTGGTGCCCGATGCCGCGCGATCCGGATTCCGCCTCGACGTTCGCCAGCAGCGTCTCAAGCCCGGCCGCCTCCCGCTTCCGCTTCCGCTTCGGCAAGGACGACAGGCCATCGCCGACGCATCGCGCACCACAATCCGATCGTCATGATTGCCACGGCCAGCAACGCGCCGCGGACACCAACGTGATCGGCCAGTGCGCCGAACACGGCCGCCCCGCCTGCCCCGCCGCCCATGGCGGCCATGAAGAACACCGCCATCCCCCTCGCTCGCAAGCGGTCAGGCAATGCCAGCTGGGCCGTGACGTTCAGCGTGTTGCCGATTGCCAGCCACACTGTTCCGCTGGCAAAAAGGACGGGAGCTGCCCAGCCCGCGTGCGGCGCAAGCGCAATACCCGCTATGACGATGCCAAGAAACAGCGACCCCCAGGTGACGATCGCCTGAGAGCCAAAGCGCGCCCGCAGTCGCGGCAGCAGGATCACTCCCGCCATGGCACCGGCGCCCACGCATGCAAGCAGCGCTGTATAGGTCTGCGGCCCGGTCTGACCGTACGTCCGGGCAAGCAGCGGCAGCAATGCCATCATCGCGGAGATCGCGGTGAAGAGCGCGCAGATCCGCACGTTGGAAGCCCGCAGGCGCTGGCTGCGCCAGGCATAGCGCGCGCCGGACCGGATGGACTGCGCCATGCTCATCGTGCGCCGCTTGCGCGACAGCGGTGCATAGTCCCACCTCAAGATCACCATCGCCGATACGAGCGATACGACTGCCCCGACGACGAATACCGAACTCCCGCCCCAGAGGGCCAACAGCGCGCCCGCGACCAGCGGCCCGCCTACGCGCCCGCCGTGCACCGCCAGGCCATGCAGGGCCATTGCCTGCGACAGTTGCCCGCGCGCGACGACCTCCGGCAGCAGGGCCGAGAAGGCAGGCCAGCGCAATGCCGCGCCAACGCCGCCGGCAAATGCCAGTGCAAGAAGTACCGACGTGTTCAGCGCGCCCGCAATCGTTGCCGTTGCCAGCCCAGCAGCCGTGCAACCTGTCCAGATCAGCGTAAAGAGGAACCATCTGCGTCGATCGATCTGATCTGCCAGCGCCCCGCCCGGAAGGGCCAGCAGGAATGCTGGCAATGCCGTGGCCGTTTGCACCAGGGCAACGAGCGTCTTGCTGTCCGTCAGGGTGGTCATCAGCCAGGCGGCAGCGACATCGCACATCCACATGGATAGATTGGCCGCGACCCACACGCCCCACAGTACCGAGAAGCGTCGGTTGCCCAGCGGCGCCCATGCGCCAACGCGCGAAGCGTCGGTCGGCTTTGACGAGAGCAAAGTCATATCACCTGGTCCGGATCAAACCCGCCAGTTCTATGCGTGAAGCACAGAGGCGGCACGTCGGTGATTGATCGTCGCAACGGCAATGGTTGCAATCACCGCGGGTATCGCCATGGCGATGAAGTTGTGTTCCAACGGCAATGCCATGCTCACCAGCGTACCGATGACGATCGGAGCCAGGATGGCGCCGCCCCGACCCACGCCGGACGCCCATCCTATCCCGGTAGAGCGGACGCTCATCGGGTAGAACTGGCCCGCGTAGGCATAGCCCACGATCTGGGTGCCAATGGTGGAGCCTCCGGCAATGGCAACGAGCACGTAGGCCAGTGCGCTCGATGGCAGGTAACCCAGCAGCACGATCGAAGCGCCGGCAACCAGATACATGCCCATGAGCACATGCTTGATATGCCAGCGGTCCGCCAGCCAGCCGCCAAGGATTGCGCCGATCAGTGCGCCAAGATTGAGCACCAGTACGAAGGTCAGGGCTGAGCCAAGGCTATGGCCTGCCGATGCCATCAGCTTGGTCAGCCAGGAGCTGAGGCCATAGACCATGAACAGGCACATGAACGACGAGACCCAGAACATCAGGGTGCTATAGCTGCGCCCTTCGCTGAACAGCTTGCTCAGGTGCGCTCCGGATCCGGTTTCCGCCGTCCCCACGACAAACTTGTCATCCGGCCTTAGATCAAGACCGGGTTGAATCCGCATGACCATATCCCTGATGGCGCCAGTATCCCCGCGACGGAGCAGGAACGGCATCGATTCCGGCAGCCAGCGCAGAATGAACGGAATCGAAAGCAGTGGCAGGCAAGCGGCGAAGTAGACAGACTGCCAGCCATGGCGCTCCAGCAAGCCCTTTCCGGTCAATGCCGCGACCATGCCGCCGATCGAGAATCCGGTGAACATCAGGGTGACAAGCGTAGTGCGGAGCCGTCGCGGCGAGAACTCGGTAACATGCGCGGCCACAACCGGCGTCACACCGCCGATCCCCACACCGGCCAGGAATCGCATCGCGCTGAACGTCAGCGGATCGCTGGCGAGTCCGGCCGCGGCGGTAAAACCGCTAAAGAGCAGAATGCAAAGTGCGAAGGCCTTGCGACGTCCGATGCGGTCAGCGAGAGTGCCGAGGGAGATTGCGCCGAACATCATGCCGAAGAAGGCCGAGCTGACCATAAAGCCAGCACTGGTGGGCGACACGCCCATGTCCTTCATGATGGACGGTAACGCAACACCGGTAAGGGCCAGGTCATAGCCATCCACGATGGTGACGAATGCACACCAGAACAGCAGCACGGCGTGGAATCGCCCGAGCCGCGCGTCATCAGTGAACGCGCGCAAATCGATCTGACGCATGGAATAGTCTCCTCTCTTTCTATGAGTGCCGCCCGCGTGACTGTGCAATGGCGCTGTCACTCGTTGTCACTATTACCGAGCCGCGCTCGCCAACCGTAGTTGTCGGTCGGAATATTCCGTACTGTGGAAACCTCGGCCACGGTGGCGGCAGGAGCGTCCCGTCTGCCAGGTTCGAAACACGCGAACCGGCACTTCGGAAATCGCCAGTTGTTGCGCAAAACGCCAGGGCCTACGCTCGGGATCAAGCCAGCACGTACCCGCTGTGCGTCAGATCGACAGCTGCCATGCCTGCGGCGCTTCGCGAGAACTGGTCCTGCAGCACTTGCCTGCCCTTCACCAGCCGGGACCGAGGTGCTGAAGCAAGTACAGGAAACACACATAACGAGAGGAGACATAGATGAATCGATTCAGCGCATGGCTGCTTGCCGCGGCCGGCATTTGCACCATGCTGCCCGGACCTGGCGCAGCGCAGTCATTCAGGCAGCCAATTCGGGTCGTGGTGCCACAGGCGGCAGGCGGCGGCACCGACATCGTCGCCAGATTGCTGGCGCCAGGGCTGTCCAGGGAACTCGGCCAGACGGTCGTCGTGGAAAACAAGCCAGGTGCCAGTGGCCAGATCGGCACGCAGCAGGTCAAAAGTTCGCCAGCCGACGGCTTCACCATCCTATTCGCGGTCGATCACTCGCTGATCATTGTTCCGTTGACCACACCCGGCGTGCGCTACAACGTAGAGAAGGACTTTGTACCGCTTGGCCAAGCCGTCCGTACGTATTGGGCATTGAGCGTGCCGGCCTCCGCCCCATACAAGGATTTCCGCGAGTACGTCACTGCGCTCAAGCGGGACCCGCTGGCGCGAACCTACGGGGTACCTTTGGCAGGTGGCGCGACGGATGTGATCGGACAAGCCATCGGGAAACATGCCGGCGTGCAGACGGTACCAGTCCCCTATAGTGGCTCGGGCCCCGTCATCCAGGCAGTCATGGGCGGCCAGGTGCCTGTCGGCCTCACCGGATTGCCCGAGGCGATGGCTGTGTATCGCTCGGGCAAGGCAAAGGTGATCGCCATCTCTGGTAACGCCCGTTCTCCATTGCTGCCCGAGGTTCCCACCTTCGGCGAACTTGGCGTAGGGGGCCTGGAATTCCACACCTTCCTCGGCTTTTTCGCGCCCAAGGGGCTGCCGCCCGCGATGGCGCAGGCCTTCAATGCAGCCTTGCGCAAGACGCTCGGCGATCCGGCGGTGCTCGACAAAATCCGGCAGATGTCGCTGGAGCCGGCGCCGACAACGCTGGAGGAAGCGGGCCGCGAAGTGGATGAAGCATCCAGGTTCTGGACGAAATCGCTGGCGCCCAAGGGCTGACCTTCTGGCACCCCGGGAACGGAGGACCGTCGCGGCACCCTGCGCTCCCGGTCACTCCGCACTTCCAGGATGGTCGCACGGCACCCGACATCGTTTCGATCACGCCGCCAGCGCCAGAATCTCCATCACATCCGCCGGACCGCGAATGCGCCGCGGATTCTGTGGCACCCACGCCGTCGCCATCGACAGCTCCGCGATCCGCCCAAACTGCTCGCGTCCGATCCCAACGTCGGCCAGCCGGTGCCCCAAGCCGAGGTCGGCGATCAGGCGGGCCAGCACCACATCTGCCGCTTCATTCTTGTCTCCCAGGGTCGCCGCCACCAGCGCCTGGCGCTCGTGGATCGCTGTCCGGTTCCAGCGCATCACCGCCGGCAGCAGGATGCACGAGGTCACGCCATGCGAAACACCGAACGCCGCACCGAGCACATAGCCGATTCCGTGGCTGGCGCCCATCGGTACGCCCGTGGTGACGGGCGCCATGGAAAGCCACGCGCCGACCAGGCAGTCCAGGCGCGCGTCCAGGTCGGAGGGATCGGACCTGACGCGTCGCAGGCCGCTCGCGAGCAGCGCCAGCCCGCGCAGCGCCTGAGCGTCGGAGTAAGGATGAGCGGCATCCGAACATAGCCCCTCGACGCAGTGGTCGATCGCCCGCACACCCGTAGACAGGAACAACGCCTCGGGGGTATGCAGGGTGATTGCCGGGTCCAGCACGACGGCAGCTGGCACCAGATCCGGATGCCGGAACAGGTCCTTGGTGCTGCGCCTCTCGTCGGTCAGTCCGGAGATCGCGGAGAACTCTCCCGCCGACAGCGTCGTCGGTACGGCGATCTGCGCAATCCCTGGCGGTGCGCAGGCGGGCAGCACGACATTGCCGTCCGCAGACCGCATGGGCAGCAAAGTATCCAGCGCCGCCGCATCCCGGATGTCGTTGGCAAGACATAGCGGCACGGCCTTGCCGGCGTCGGTCACCGATCCACCACCTATCGTCACGATCAGGTCGGCTCGGACTTCCCTGGCCAGTGCGGCGGCGTCGATCACTGCCTGCCGAGGCGAATGGGGCGGCACGCGGTCGAACAACGCGGCGAAGCGCGACCCGAGCGCGGCACACATCTGCGCGACTGCATCGGTATGCCGGCTCAACGTGCCGCTCGCAATGACCAGCACGCGCCGGGCGGCGGCTTGCTCCGCCAGTTCCGCGACGGCTGATGCCGCCGGGCGTCCGTAGATGACTTCCCGCATCCGACTGAATACGACCCTGCCACTCCCTTGCCTCATACGCTGCTCCTTTGCCGGCATCGAATTCCTGATTGGATAGCGGCCCGTTACGCAGGCTCAAGCATTGCGATCCTGTTCTTCCGTACATCGAACCATCCGGCCAGACATTCCAACGTGCGGGAAATCCGGCGAGCCGCCTTGCCCTCCTTCCTGATGGCGCAACGGCATCCATTGCCTGGTCGCCGCCGCAATGCGCACGATGTCCAAAGTACGGAAATCCCTCTGTGCAAACTTTGCCTCATCAATCCGGCGTTCGTAACCTCATCCGGAACCCAGCGACTCGGGAAAAGCTCACCCCGGCATCGCTCGACCCCAGACCCATATCAGAGGAGACAACATGGCTGCACTCACCGGATCGGAAATCCTTGCGAAGGCACTGCGCGCGGAAGGGACCGAGCATCTTTTCTATTTGATGGGCGGCCCCATGCTGAAGGCCGAGAATTCCTGCATGCGTGAAGGTATCCGCGCCATTGACGTGCGTCACGAGCAGGCTGCGGCGATGATGGCCAACGCCTATGCGCGCCTGTTGCAAAAGCCGGGGGTCTGCATGGCCGCCAGCGGCCCGGGCGTCATCAACCTGTCGACGGGCATCGCCCATGCGCTGGTGGATTGCGCTCCCGTGGTGGCGATCGGCGGATCCAGTCCGGCCAATCTCGTCGGGCGGCAAGCCTTCCAGGAGATCGACCAGGTCGCCATCATGAGGCCCATCACCAAGTGGGCGGAACGGATCGAACATCTCGACCGCATACCCGAAAAAATCAACACGGCATTCCAGAAGGCCATGAGCGGCAAGCCGGGGCCCGTCTATCTCGATTTTCCCGCCGACTTGTTGTTCGAGACCATCGATGAAGACAAGGTCGACTGGAGCTTCGCCGGCCGGCCGCTGCTCGATGCGCGGCCGGCGGGTGATCCGGACAGGATCGCGGAATTGGCCGAGCGCCTGCAGTCGAGCAAGCGACCCATCATTGTGTCGGGCAGTGGGGTGATCTGGTCCAAGGCATGGGGTGAACTGCAGACCCTGGTCGAGCGCGCGGGCATTCCGTTCTTCCCCACCCCGCAAGGCCGCGGCGTGATCCCCGACGACCATGCCTATGCCTACGCCGGTGCGCGCTCGCAAGCCTTTGCCGAAGCCGATCTGGTGATCGTGGTCGGCACTCGCATGAACTACATCATCGGCCACGGCATGGCGCCGCGCTTTTCGCCGGACGCGGTATTCGCCCGCATCGACATCGATGCCGATGAGATCGCGACCTCCACGCGTCGGATCGATATCGGCATCGTGGGAGATTGCCGTTCGGTGCTTCAGCAATTGCTGTCCGCGACCGCGGGACGGCTCGCTGCAAGCCAGTATGCGGGCTGGCGCGACCGACTGGCAAAGCTCGACACCGAGCGCAAGGCGACCAACGCCGAAGAACGCTACACGAGCGAACCAATCCATCCGATCCGCCTGCTGCGCGAGATCAACGCCATGGCGCGGCGCGATGCCATCCTGGTTGTCGATGGCCAGGAAATCCTCAACTACGGCCGCCAGGTGATGCCGACCTTTCTGCCGGGGCATCGCCTCAACTCCGGACCTTTCGGCACGATGGGTGTCGGCTTGCCGTTCGGCCTTGGAGCGAAAGTCGCCAGGCCGGACAAGCAAGTGATCATCGTCCACGGGGATGGCGCGTTCGGCATGAACGGCATGGAGCTGGACACCGCCGTGCGTCTCGGCATCCCCGTGCTGGTGGTCATCAGTCTCAATGGCGGATGGTCGGCCGACGTGCCGCAGGGCAAGCCGGGGCGTGAACTGGGCTACACCCGCTTCGACCTCCTCGCGCAATCGCTGGGTTGTCATGGCGAGTACGTCGAACGCGTCGAGGACATCGCGCCGGCGTTGCAGCGCGCACAGGCGAAGGTCGATCAGGGCATTACGGCCGTGGTCAACATCAGGACCGACGCCTCCGCCCGCGCCGCCACCCAGAAGTTCACCCTGTCGATGACCTGATGACCTGAAGCCGGGCACAGGGAGACTGCGTTCGAGATATCGGCGGCTATCGGGCACGGCCGATGGCCGCTTCTGGAGGAGATACAGATGCGTGTGCAGTGCGAGATCGAGCAACTCATCCGCAAACGGGTGCAGGCGCACCCTGACGCGGTATGGCTCAAGTTCAGGGACCAGCAGTACACCTGGCGCGAAGTGCTTTCGCTGATCCAGCGTGCGGCAAACGGCCTGCTGCGCGCGGGAATCCGGCCCGGCGACCGGGTGGCGATCATGGCCCGCAACCGGCCCGAGTTCCTGTGGACCTACTTCGGCAGCCTGTTCATCGGTGCCGGCTTCGTGCCGCTGAACCGGTGGCAGCGCGGCGGCGCGCTGGAGCACATGGTCAACGACTCAGGCATCCGGATGATCGCCTACGACGAAGACCTGCGCGACACGGTCAATGCGCTGCGGCCGGTGTGTCCTGCGCTGACGACCTTTATTGCCTATGGCACCCCTGCCGCGAACGAGATCGGCTTCGCCGCCTTGATGGACGCGCACGACGCCGAACCCGACGTGCATGTGGCTCACCCCAGCAACGCCGTCGACATTCTCTACACCTCGGGCACCACCGGCACGCCGAAAGGCGTGGCGTCGACCGCCTACGAAACCCACCTGGCGCCGTTGCGCGAGGCGCTCGGCGTGCGTCCCGGCGAAACGCTCTATACCTGCATGCCGCTGTTTCATGGCAGCGGCCTGTTCGTCGGGGCGGTTGGCTCGATCCGTCTCGATGCGGTCTTTGCGCTGGGCGAGGCCTTCAGCGCGAGCCAGTTCTGGGACGAATGCCGGCGCCACGGCGCGGTGGCGACGCACCTGTTCAGCTCGATGTTCCCGATCCTGCTGAAGCAGCCGCCCTCCCCGGCAGACGGCGACAACCCGGTGCGTACCGTGCTGTCAGTTGGCTGTCCCCCGTCGAACTGGGAAGCGTTCGAGTCACGATTCCGAGTGCGCATCGTCGAGTTCTACGGCATGTCTGACGCGATCGGCATGACAGTCAACCTGGAGGGAAGGCCCGGCTCGGCCGGCCTGCCCGCGGCCGGTGTCGAGTTCCGCATCGTCGACGCGCACGACCGCGAGGTGCCCCCGGGCGAGATGGGCGAAATCGTGTTTCGCCACCCCGAGGGCCAACTGACGCACTACCACAACCTTCCCGAGGTGACTGCCCACGCCTATCGCGGCGGCTGGTTTCACACCGGCGATCTCGGCAAGTTCGACGCCGATGGCTACCTGTATTTCTACGGCCGCATCAAGGAAGCGATCCGCCGGCGCGGCGAGAACATCTCCGCATGGGAGGTCGCCAGCGTGATCGACCAGCACCCCAAGGTCAAGGAGAGCGCTGTATTCGGCGTGCCCTCCGAACTCGGCGAGGAGGAAGTCATGGTCACTGTGGTGGCTGTCGACGACGAGAGGCTGATACCGGAGGAAATCATGGACTTCTGCCAGGGCCGCCTCGCGTACTACGCCATGCCGCGCTTCATCGATCTGGTGGATGCATTGCCGAAGACCAGCACGCAGAAGGTCCAGTTGCTTGCGCTCAAGTCGCGCGGCCCCACCACGGCGACCTGGGACCGCGAACGGGCCGGCTACGTGGTCAGGCGCTGAGCGCTGAGTGCGAACCGGAATCTGGAGAAGACACATGGAAATGAGAGAGATTGCAAGCGGACTGCAGTTCCCCGAGGGCCCGCTCGCATTAGAGAACGGCGACCTGCTGATCTGCGAAGTGGCTGGTGGCACCATCCGCCGCATTGGCCGCGACGGGCGGATGTCCCTGCTGGCGCGTACCGGTGGCGCGCCTAGCGGACTCGCCTTCGGACCGGACGGCTACTGCTATGTCTGCAACGGCGGCATCGGCGACTTCCATGAGCGCAACGGGCGGCTTGCGCCACACTTCGCGCCGGACGTCGCGCCCAGCGGCAGTATCCAGCGGCTCGATGTGGAAACCGGCAAGTTCGAAACCTTGTACACCCACTGTGACGGGAAGCCGCTGATTGCGCCGAACGACCTGGTCATCGACGCGCACGGCGGCATCTGGTTCACCGACCACGGGAAGGTACGCCGGGATGACCGCGACCACGGCGCCCTGTACTACGCGAAGACCGATGGCTCCGGCATCAAACGCATGGTAACGCCGCTGCTTGGCCCGAACGGCGTCGGCTTATCGCCTGACGGCAACCATGTGTATGTCGCGGAGACGCCGACGGCCCGGGCGTGGCGCTTCGACCTCGCCGCGCCCGACGAAATCGCCCGCTCGCCCGACGCCGTGCTCGGCAGCCGCGGGCATCTGCTGTGCGGCCTGGGAGGCTGGCAGTGGCTCGATTCACTCAAGGTCGACGCCGAGGGCTGGATCTGCGTGGCGACACTGTTCAACGGCGGCATCACGGCAATCTCGCCCGATGGAAAGCAGGTCGAGCATGTCGCCATGCCGGATCCGTTCACGACCAATCTCGCGTTCGGCGGCCCGGACATGCGCACGGCCTACGTCGTGCTGTCATCCCTGGGCAAGGTCGTGGCCGTTCCCTGGGCCAGGCGGGGATTGAGATTGAACCACGCGCGCTAGCGCGCGCCGACGGACCCGCGACACGGCGCCCACCCGACAGAGGCGTCCGCGCAATATAAACGGAGACACGCATGTTCAGGATTATCCAGACAGACCGTCCGGTCCGGCGCACCATGTCGACCGTGGCGTTTGCAGCCGCGGTGGCAGCGGGCCCTTTCCCGGCGAATGCCATCGCTGCGGACATCGTCATTGGCAGCCCCCTTTCCCTGACCGGACCGGCGGGTGGCATCGGTGTCGACATCCGCAATGGCGCGCAGGTCGCCGTCGATGAAATCAATGCGGCTGGCGGCGTGCTCGGCCGCAAGCTGAAGCTCGACGTGCAGGACACTACCGGCGCTCCCGCACAGGCCGTCCAGCTATTCAGCAGCTATGCGCGCAATCCGGACGTCGTCGCTGTCCTCGGACCGATCAACGCGGCAGAAGTCGGCGCGGTGACAAACCTTGCCGCCAGTCACAAGCTGGTGGCCTATGCGCCCGCATCTGCCGGCACCGTGCCTGGCGTGCCAAACCTAAGGTTCAACGACTGGACATTCCGCCTCAACCAGTCGCAGCCCAGCGTACTGGGGCCGCTGCTCCACGCGGTAGTCAAGCTGACCGGTGCGAGGTCGGTGACCATCCTGAACTACAGCGACAACGCCGCCTTTGCGGACGCCGGCAACCTCTGGCAGAAGGCCGCCGAAGCGGGCGGCCTGACCGTCCAGCGCGTACAGTTTCCGTCATCGACGCAGGATTACTCGGCCATCGTGACGCAGATCCGGAAGTCGTCCGACCTGATCGTGATCGGCGCACTGTCCGCCACCGATGGCCCGCTGGTCCGGGCCATCCGGCAGGCGGGGCTGACGGCACAGATCGTCGGCGATGCCAGTATCGTCTCCTCGTCGGTCTATACCGTCTCACAGGGTGCGAGCAAGGGCACCTACTCCTACAGCAGCTACATCAACGGTTCCGGCAACGGTACGGCGGAGTTCGTCTCGGCCTTCAGGAAGGTACACGGTGCCGAACCCAGTGCAATTGCCTCGTACGGCTATGACGCCGTCAAGCTGATCGCAAGCGCCTTGCAGACGAAGAGCACCGTCAGCCGCCAGGCCGTGCGCGACGGGCTCGGCAACACGAACGCCTATCGCGGCGTGACCGGGGTGATCACCTACCACAACAGCGGGGATGCCATCCGCGACTCCGTACCACTGGTACAGGTGTCGGATGGCGGGGAGTTGAAGAAGGTCGCCGATATCGCACTCAAGTGAGCCCAGCCATGCATGCGTACACAGAAATGCGTCACGCGCCCGCGCCGCCGATGCTGCGCGTGGAACAGGTCCACCGCAGTTTCGGCGGCGTGAGGGCACTCAGTGGCGTGGATTTCGAGGTCAACGCCGGCGAACTGGTGGGGCTGCTCGGCCCCAATGGCTCGGGCAAGAGCACGCTGGTCAATGTCATTACCCGCATGATCGATGCCGAGTCCGGCAGCGTGATGCTCGACGGCACGGACATCACCCGTTTGCCGCCCCATCGCATTGCGGACGCAGGGATTGGGCGGACGTTCCAGCGGCTGCGCCTGAACGACGAACTGACGCTGCGCGAGAACGCGGCGACCGGCGCCATGTTCCGGCACCAGCGCGGCTTCGGGGCATTGACCCGAATGTGGCTCGATCTCGGCGCGTCGCGCCAGACCGCGCTTGACGCGGCCGATAAGGCCCTTGACCTGATGAAGGTTCCGGCTGCGGCTCGTTCCCGGCTGCCGAAGCAGGCGCCCTTCTCGATCCAGCGCCGCACGGAGATTGCGCGCGCGCTCGCGGCTTCCCCCAAGCTGGTGCTGCTCGACGAGCCCGCCGCCGGCATGAATCCGGCAGAGGTGTCCGAACTGGCGAGTCTTCTGGTGGCGGCGAACCGGCAACTCGGGGTGGCAGTCGTGTTGATCGAGCACAACATGGAACTGGTCATGCGCATGGTCCAGCGCATCACCGTGATCCATCGAGGCGCGCGGATTGCCTGCGGCACGACGGCGGAAGTCCGCAACGATCCCGCGGTCATCGAGGCCTACCTCGGCAAGCGGGCCGACCCGGGCCATCACGGACAACAGAGCGGTGCGCGACAAGATCAGGTCCGCCCGAAAGGAGTGGCAAGCCGATGAGCCTCACTACGCCCTACCTGCGCCTGTCAGGTGTCACCGTGCGCTATGGCGCCGTGACGGCCCTCGACGGTGCCTCCATCGACGTGCGGCGCGGCGAGACCGTCACCATTCTCGGCGCCAACGGCGCGGGCAAGACCACCATCATGCGTGCCGTCACGGGCCTGGTCGGCCTGGCGGCCGGCGAAGTCCATCTGGACGGAAGCCGGCTCGATGGCATGGCGCCGCATCTTGTCGCTCGTGCAGGCGTTGGCGTGGTGCCCGAGGGCCGCAAGGTGTACGGGCGCCTCAGTGTGCGCGAAAACCTGCTGATGGGCAGCCGCCTGGGCGGCACGCAAGCGTCGGAGGCGGACCGGCTCGAGCATGTGCTGCAGCGGTTTCCGGCTCTGCGGGCGCGCCTGAACGATTCCGGCGCCCTCCTGAGCGGTGGCGAGCAGCAGATGGTCGCCCTCGGTCGCGCGTTGATGACCGGGCCGAAGGTGCTGCTGATGGATGAGCCCTCCCTGGGCCTCGCACCGCTGATGATCGATGCAGTCTTCCGCGTGATCGCGGATCTGCGCGAGCTCGGCGTGACGATCCTGCTGGTCGAACAGAACGCGGCGATGGCGCTGGAGATTGCGGATCGCGCCTACGTACTGCAGACCGGCAAGGTCGTCGCCAGCGGCACCGCCAGCGAACTGAGGCATGCGCCCGCCATTGCCGATGCCTATCTCGGCGCGGCGCATGCCTGACCAACCGGAGAATTGCCTTGGAACTCCTTGTCGCGCAGTTGATCAACGGCCTCACCATCGGCTCGACCTACGCGCTGGTGGCGCTCGGAATCGTGCTGATCTTCTCGGTGCTCGACGTCCTGAGCGTGGCGCAGGGCGAAATCTTCATCGCGTCGGCCTATGCCGGCTTCGTCTGGTTCTACCGGCATGTTTCGCCGGACCTGGTGCTTTGCTCGGCGTTTGTCATCGTCACGTCGCTGGCCATCGGCCTCGTCACCGAGCGGCTCGCGATCCGGCCCGCGCTGCACGGCGGCCACCGCGCCACCCTGATCACCTCAGTGGGAGTCGGGCTGATCCTCTCGAACGGCATTCAGATCCTTGCCGGTCCCGATGCCCAGCCGATTCCGAACGACGCCGCCACGGTGGCCCTGTTCCGCGTGGCCGGCGTTGATGTCACCCGCATCGCACTGGCCTCGGTGCTGGCGCTGGCGCTGGGCTTCGGCGCCCTGAAGTTCATGACGGAGCGGACCCGTACCGGAGCATTGGTGCGCGCCGTGGCCGAAGACAGCGAAACGGCGGCGGCGATGGGCGTGAACGTGCGACGGGTACGGGCGGCGACGTTCGCCGCCGGTTGCGTGCTGGCCGGCATGGCGGCAGTGCTGCTAGGCCTGAAGTACGGCAACCTGACACCGAACCTGGGGGCCAGCTTCAGCCTGACCGCACTGACTGCCGCCGTGATCGGCGGCGCCAGCCGGGTCGAAGGGGCCGTACTCGTCTCGTTCGTGCTCGGCATCGCCGAGACGCTGACCACGACCTATCTCGGCGCCGACTTCACGCTGCTGGTGCAATTCTCGCTTTTCTTCGTGGTCCTCCTGGCGATGCCCGAGGGGATCTTCCGACGTACCTACCGCAGGGCCGGCTGACATGTTCCTCACCATCGACTGGATTCATCTGCTCACGCTGATCGCCATCAACTGCGTCGCCGCGCTCGGCTACTATGTCACGCTGTCCAGCGGACAGCTCTCCATCGGGCATGGCGCGCTCCTGGCGCTGGGCGGCTACTGCGCCGGTGTAGCAACACTCAACGCCGATCTCCCGGCCATCTTCTACCTCGCCGCCGGCTTCATCGCCGCAGCGGTCCCGGGGTATCTGCTGGCCCTGGTCACGCTGCGCCTGCGCGATCTCTACTTCGCCGTGGCGACGTTCGGCTTCGGAGGCGCGCTGGTAGAACTGATTGGCCACATGGACGTGTTCAACGGCCACTTCGGCCTCGGCGGCATTGCCATGTTCACCTCGCTACCCCTGGCGCTCGGCGTGCTGGCCGTGACGACCCTCGTGGTCTGGCGCTGGGACCACTCGCTGAACTACCAGCTCGCGGCCGTTACACGGCTCGACCAGGAGGTGGCACTGGTGCTGGGCGTCGACGTGAGGCAACTGCGTCGCGCGACGTTCGCGCTCGGCGCCGGCATCGTTGGCGTCGCCGGTGCGCTCTATGCCGGCAGCACGACCATCGTCACGCCGCGCGACGGCAGCTTCGAGGTGAGCCTGTCGCTGCTGCTGATGGTTGTCATCGGCGGCACGCGCTCTTGGCGCGGACCGGTTCTTGGTGCCGTGATCTGGACACTGCTTCCTGAATTGCTGCGCTTCGCCAGTACGTGGCGGCTGGTGCTGTTCGGTGCGGTGGCAATCTTGCTGATGGCGATTCGCCCCGAGGGTATCGTCGGCCGCGCGCTCCCGGCGTGCCGGCCGTCCAATTGGCCGCGCGAGCAGTCGCAGGCCTTGTCACGAAACCGATGAACCGCAACGGGGAAACCGCCATGAACAAGCCGTCCAACCTGAGTTCCAGCCTGAAAGAACGCGTCGCGGTGGTCATCGGCTGCGCTACGGGTATCGGTGCCGCGTGTGCGCGACGCCTGGCCGAACGCGGCGCCAGCGTGGTTCTCGCAGATATCGACTTCGAACGCGTGACCTACGTGGCCACGCAGATCGCCGATGCTGGAGGACAAGCCCTGCCGGCCGCCTGCGATGTCCGCGACGAAGCGCAGGTTGCGGCGGCCATTGCCCTCGCCGTCGACCGCTTCGGCCGCCTCGACGTGCTGCACAACAATGCGGCCGCCACCCATCTCGTCGCCAGCGACAGGGACGTGCTTTCCCTCACTGCCGAGCTCTGGGACCAAACCCTGCAGATCAACGTGCGCGGCCAGATGCTGGCCTGCAAGCACGCCATCGGGCCGATGCTGGCCAGTGGCGGCGGAAGCATCATCAATACGTCGTCGCTGTCTGGCATCGCTGGCGAACTGACGTCGACGGCCTATGGCGCTTCGAAGGCAGCGATCAACCAGCTTACCCGTGCCGTCGCCACCCAGTATGGCCGCCGCGGTATCCGCGTCAATGCCGTGCTGCCGGGCCTGATCCAGTTCGACGGCGATCGACCTGCGGGCCGTGGCCTGCCGCCTTCCCTGCGCGAGACCCTGGCCCGCCATCAACTACTGCCCTGGCCTGGCCGCGCCGACGATATCGCCGAGGCCGTAGCGTTTCTCGCCAGTGATGCGTCACGCTTCGTCACCGGGCACCTGCTCGTCGTAGACGGCGGCATGAGTGCGCATCAGCCCTTCTACGCGGACATGCTCGGCGTTCTCGACGCGTGATCGACCATGACATCCCTCGCATACTCCCCGGCACCCACGCTACCCGACGCCGCAGCGCCAGTCCGGACACACGTCAGGAACGGCATCGGCTTCATCGTGCTGGATCGGCCGCAGGCGCTTAACGCGCTGTCGCTGCCGATGATCCAGGCCATGCAAAAGGCGATCGACGCGTGGCGAGAACGGGCCGACGTGCATGCCGTGGTGGTATCGCCGTCTGCGGCCGCGTTTTGCGCCGGTGCGGACGTTCGTTATCTGCATGAGCTGTCCCGACGCGGTGACGTACGGGGGTGCCACCGCTATTTCAAGGAAGAGTACTCCCTCGATCACGCGATCTTCACGTATCCCAAGCCCTGTATCGCACTGATGGCAGGCGTGGTCATGGGCGGCGGCATGGGCCTCGCGCAGGGTGCGCGTCGCACCGGCGGCCTGCGCGTAGTGACCGGCACCACCCAGATGGCGATGCCCGAGACACGCATCGGATTTTTCCCCGACGTGGGCGCCGCGTGGTTCCTGTCCCGCACTCCGGGCGCACTCGGGCGCTACCTCGCCGTGACCGGGACGACCATCGGGCCGGGAGACGCGCTCCACGCCGGACTGGCGGACATCTACATGGACGATGCCGATCGGCCGTCCTTGCTCGCCAGGCTGGAGCGCGAGACCTTGCGCGATGGCAACGCTGTCGTCGCATGTATTCGCGAGGCGGCACGGCCGCACTGCCTGCCGACTCCCGTGGCCGATACGCAGCCATGGATCGACCACCATTTCCGGCATGACAGCGTTGCGCGCATCATGGCCTCACTGGCATCGGAGATGCGCCCCGGCGCCCGCGAATGGGCTGCGGCAACGCTCGCCGTGATGCGGCAGCGCTCGCCTCTGTCCATGGCGGTAGCACTGGAAGTCCTCGTGCGGCCCCCATCGTCGATGGCAGACAGCCTGCGGCGCGACTTCGTACTGGCGCTCAACAGCTTCGCGGATGGCGACGCAGTCGAGGGCGTACGCGCGCGCCTGATCGACAAGGACAACCGCCCCGCATGGCGGATTGCAGACAGCGAGGACGTCCGTACAGCCGATGTCGCACGCCTGTTTGCGAGTCCGTGGTCTGCCGGAGACCATCCGCTGCGACATTTGGCCGATTGATGGCGGACAGCGAACTCACGCCGCCCGTGCGAGCCGGTCAGCCAGCATCTTCGCGGCGGTGACAAGCTGTGGCCCCAATGTCAGCTCGACACGGGCGCGCGCCATGCGCGCGGTACGGCCGACACAGGCAAGCACCATCGGTGGCCGACCGCAAACCCTCATCGGCGCGGCAACGCAGGCTAGCGCGGGCTTCCATTCACCATGCAACATGCAGAACCCCAGTTCATGCACTTGCGCGACCTTCTCCGTCATCTGGCGACGCACCACTGACCACTTTGGCCCGGCCTCGCGCTCCATGTGTCGTTCGAGGTAGATGCGCTCCGCCGGTGGCAGCCCGGCGAGGAGCGCCCATCCCATCAATGACGTAGCCATCGACATACGCGCACCGGGGGGAAATTTGATATCGAGCACGGCCTGGGTACTGACACGCGTTTCCAGCACAATCATGTCCAGACGATTGCGCGTGCCCAGCAGAACGCACGTATCGGTCGCGTCGGCCAGCTTCGCCATTTCCGCGCCGGCAATGTCGTGGATGGCGGCATCGGCAACCGCCGCGTAGCCAAGAGACAGGGCCGCAGCGGCGAGCCCGTATTTGCGGCGAGCCGGGTCGTGATGCACGTACCCAAGCGCCACCAGCGACTGGAGCAGCCGGGTGACGGTGGGCCGGGGCAGACCCGTATCGTCCGCCAGTTCCCTCGTACCCATCCAGGTGCAACCTGGCCGGAATGCCGTCAGCACCCTCAGGCCGCGCGCCAGCGGCATGACCATCGCGCCACCTTCGGCGTGCTCGGCGCGCCCTCGCCGCAATGGCGCAGGGCTGGCGCCATGCTGAAGCACTGACTGGCTTGCGCTGGTGTCCCGTAACACAGGGCGGCTCCTTGAGTCGTTCCATCCGAGCTTAACTTGCGGCGGTGTATCGCGGAAGCGGCGCCGTGCATCGTTCCGTACCTCGGCACACGGCTGCTTGACTGTGATCTGTTCCAACGCACGGAATGGCGATAGCGCTGGCGTTGCCGATACGAATGCAGCCGGGAGAACATGCCCTCACACCAACGGAACCGGAGGGGCAACATGACCGACACGCTGCAACGCCTGGCCGACAAGGAGGCAATCCGTGACATCCTGCTGCGCTACGCGCGTGGCGTGGACCGGCGCGACTGGCACCTTGTCCGATCGGCCTTCTTCGAGGATGCCCATGACGACCACGCCGACTTCAAGGGGAAGCGCGATGACTTCATTGCGTGGTTGCGGGAACGGCACGACGTGCCAGACTTCGTGCAGTCAACGCACGTGCTCGCCAACTGCCTGATCGAATTCGGGATGACTGGCGTGGCCGCGGTGGAGACCTACTTCATCGCGAAGCTGGAACTCGGGCCCGGCGCGGGTGGCCACCGTGCGATGCTCGACGCCACACATGCCGACAGCCAGCAGAACATCCGCATGGAAATCCTTGGCCGATACGTGGACCGCTTCGAACAGCGGGGCGGCGAATGGCGCATCGCGCGACGCCGCACTGTGTTCGACGCCATTCAATCGCAGCTCGTCGACCCCGGCAGCCTGAATGACGCGTGGACGCTTGGCACGCGCGGCGCGAGCGATACGGTGTACGTCGTCCGCAAGGAAGCCGGCGTTTCGTAGACGGTTTCACGTCCGGCTGCGGGCTCACGCGCACCCTACAGCCGCTCCTGCAGCGCGAGCGCGACATTGACAAGCCTGGGTCCGACTTCCCGCTCGATACGGGCCCGGCCCAGTTGCGTCGCCGGCCCGATGCAGGCCAATGCCAGGGCCGGACGGCCGACCGCGCGGACCGGCACGGCCACGGACACCAACCCGGGATTCCACTCGCACCGCCCCACGCAGTAACCAGGCCCGCTGACCTGCGAGATGCCCTCGGCCATGCCGCGTCGCAGCGCGGGCCAGTGCCGGTCGGCCTTGCTCTCCATGCTGCCCTGCAGGTAGGTCCGCTCCCGTTCCGGCAACGTCGCAAGCAGCGCCCAGCCCATCGCCGAGCAGGCGATGCGCTGGCGCATGCCCGCTGCCAGTCGCAAATCGAACGGAATCTGGCGAGCGGCGCGCGTTTCCAGAATGACCACGTCGAGGCGGTCACGCGTACCGAGCACGACGCAGGCGTCATAGGTATCGGCCAGTCTTTGCATGTGGCCGTGCGCGGCTGACTGTACAGCCGCATCGGCAATTGCCGCGTAGCCCAGCGACAGCGTCGCCGCGGTCAGCCGGTAACGGCGGCGCTCCGTGTCCTGCCGCAGATAGCCGAGGATCACCAACGAATGGACCAGCCGCGATACGGTGGCCGGCGCCAGTCCCGTCCTGCGCGCAACGTCGTGGTTGCGCAGCCACGTGCACTGGCTGTCGAACGCAGCGAGCACCGCCAGGCCGCGAGCCAGCGGGACGACCATCGCACGGCTCGCATTGCCATCGCGGCTGGCCGGCGGGCAATTCAGGTCCGCGCCCGGCTGCGGCCTCTCGGGGACTGGCATGGATTGCATCATCAAAGTCTCCCGTAAAGGGATGCTGCGCGGCATGTCCGGGCGAAGCGCTTCGGATGCACGATCATCGTTCAGTGTGCCGCCGCCACCCGCACCACCCGTCCGCCGCCCTGGCCCAGCGCGGCATCCACGGGCGCGATGTCGCCTTTCTCGATGCCGTACCAGCGGTCGCATACGAGGTCCGTGAACTTCACGTTCTGTTCTGCCAGCAGGATGCCGATGCCGCGCAAGCAGAGTGATTTGATTACCTCCGCCAGTCGCAGCACCACGATGGGCGCGAGGCCTTCGCTCGGTTCATCGAGCAGCAGCAGGCGCGGTTGCAGCAGCAGCGCCCGGCTGATCGCTACCATCTGCCGCTCGCCGCCCGACAGCTTGCCGGCGTAGCGCGCCCGGAACGCGCGCATCTCGGGGAACAGCGCGTAGACCGATTCCAGTTGCGATGCGGTAGCGCCCTTGACGCCAATGGACAGGTTTTCCTCGACAGTCAGCGACCGGAACAGGCGGCCGCCGCTCGGCACGATGGCGAGCCCAGCCGCCACGCGCTTGTGGGCAGCCATACCCGCCACGTCGTGGCCGTTCACCACAACGGCGCCGGCGCTCGCCTTCACCAGGCCCGAGACCGCATTGATAAAAGTGGTCTTGCCGGCGCCATTGCGGCCCACCAGTCCCACCACTTCGCCGGCGCGCACGGACAGGTTCGCATCGCGGATTACCTTGACGTGGCCGTAGCCCGCGTCCATTGCCATGACCGCCAGCACTTCGTCAGATGTCTTCGCCAAAATAGGCCTCCTTCACACGGGAATCCGAGCGCACGGCCTGCGGCTCTGCGTCGATCAGCACCTTGCCCGCCGCCAGCACGACCACGCGTGTCGCGAACGAGAAGACCACGTCCATGTCGTGCTCGACGAACACGATGGGGATGCGCTCGCTGGCAGCGATCGCGCGGATCAGCTCCAGGCATTTACGGGACTCCTCGCGGCCCATGCCCGCCGTGGGTTCGTCCAACAGCAGCACGCGCGGTTTCGTCGACAGCGCCACGGCGAGTTCCAGCGTGCGCTGGTCGCCGTATGACAGGTCGCCAGCCAGCATGTCACGCTTGGCCTGCAGGCCGACCTGCTCCAGCGCCGCGCCAGCCTCCTGCCTCAGCATGGCCGACGCGCGGCCGAACATGTTCCACGCGCGCCCGCGGGCCAGCATCAGCCCGATCTGCACGTTCTCCAGCACCGTCGCATTGCGGAACACGCTGCTGATCTGGAATGAGCGACCGAGACCGCGCCTGACGCGCTGCCACGGAGGCAAGTCGGTCACCGGCTCGCCAAACAGCCGCACTTCGCCGCTGTCGGGAATCTTGCGGCCCGTCAGCAGGTCGAAGAACGTGCTCTTGCCGGCGCCATTCGGACCAATGATGGCAACGGCCTCGGAGTCGTAGATGTCGAGCGAGACGCCACCGACTGCGGTGAAGCCGCCGAAGGACTTCGCGACGTTGGAAGTACTCACGACGGGTTGTCGGATGGCGTTCATTGGTGGCCCTCGCTCGTGTCACGGGTGGTAAGGGGTACGGCTGAGCCGGGTACGGCTGAGCCGCCGCGACGGCGCGCCAGCCGGCTCAGACGCGCGGCGACGGGCGGCGCGAGCCCTTCGGGAAACAGCACGGCGCAGGCGATGACCAGCACCCCGACCATGAGATCCGCATCCGGCGAGTAGATCTGGATGAGCGAGCGCGACAGTTCGAGCACCACGGTGCCAAGGATGGGGCCGAGGAACAGCGATCGTCCGCCCAGCGCCACCATCATCAGCAGCATCGCGCTCATGCTCCACGAGAACATCCCCGGATCGACATTGCCTTCGGTGGTCGCCGACAGGATGCCGAAGACCGTGCCGAGCGTGCCGGCGATCACCATGGCCGCGATTTCGAACAACCGGGGATTCCCCCCGAGCGAGGCAACCCGGTCGGCGTTGTCGCGCACAGCGCCCAGCATGGCGCCGAACGGCGACGCCAGCATTCGCAGCAGGAACAGGCCGGCCACCACCAACACGGCAACCGCGAAGACATGGCGCGCGAGGCCGGACTCCAGCCATACCGGGATGGTGACGCCGACGAGCCCGTCGTCTCCGCCGGTGAGGCTGTAGCTGCGCGCCACGATCACGAAGGCGACCTGGCCGATGGCAAGCGTGAGCAGCCCGAAGAACAGGTGCTTCGCCCGCAACGAGATGTAGCCGACCAGTACCGACAGCGGCACGGCAATAACCAGCGCGATCAGGGCGGACTGCCAGTAGGGCATGCCGAGCTTGATCGTGCCGATGGCCACCGCGTAAGCGCCCAGCCCATAGAACAACCCCTGGCCCATCGAAATCAGGCCTGTCGCGCCCACCAGCACGTTGAGCGTCATCGCCGCCCCGGCCAGCACCACGATGCGCGTCAGTTCGGGCAGCATCGCTGCGGGCATGGCGAACGGGAGCGCGCAGAACACCGCGCCGACGGCCAGCAACGCCCGAACCCTTTTCCAATCGAAATCCTGCATGGCTACTCCCTCCCCGCGATAGTGCGGAAGCCCGTGGGCTTGAACAGCAGTACGAGCACCATGACGGCGAAGATAACGACCTCGCCGCCCTGGTCAACGAACAGCGTGGAAACCGTCTCGGCCACGCCGATCAGCATGGCGGCAGCCAGGCCGCCCCAGACCGAGCCGAGGCCGCCCACCACCACCACGGCGAAGCCGATCAGCACGATCTGCACATCGATTCCGGTGTTGATCGCTCCGCGCGGCACGGCAATGGCGCCGGCAATCCCGGCGAGCAGCGCGGCAATGGCC
This sequence comes from Cupriavidus numazuensis, assembly GCF_905397435.1. Lineage (GTDB taxonomy): Bacteria > Pseudomonadota > Gammaproteobacteria > Burkholderiales > Burkholderiaceae > Cupriavidus > Cupriavidus numazuensis. The sequence goes on along the minus strand of NZ_CAJPVI010000014.1, from coordinate 71,149 downwards.
ATCACGGTGGTGCGCAGGCGCCGCACGTCCACGCCTACCGCTTCCAGCATTTGCGGATCGTCCACCGCGGCACGGATAAGCCGGCCGGTGCGGCTGCGGCCAAGCAGCAGCCGCAGGTAGCAGGCCACTGCCGCCGTCACCGCCAGCACGGCGATCTGGTAGCTGGCCATTCTGAAGGCGCCCAGCTCGACGAAGCCGGCGAGCTGGCGCGGCGGCGCCATGGACATGGGCTGCGTGCCGAACACCAGGCGGGTGATGTTGTTCAGCGCCAGCAGCAGTCCGAAAGACAGCAGCAACTGGCCCCACATGCCCGAATGGTAGACGCGCCGAAAAAGCGATATCTCCAGCCCGGCGCCTGCTGCGGCCGTCAACGCCGGAATGGCAACACACGCGGCCAGGAAGCCGGCTTCGGCACCCCACTGCTGGATGCATGCGGCAGTGCCGAACGCCGCAAGCATGAAGTACGAGCCGTGCGCAAGGTTGATCACGCCCAGGGCGCCCCACAACAGCGTGAGCCCTGACGCGACAAGAAAATACAGCCCGCCGTTGGCGATCCCCGCCAGCACCTGGGCACCCACAAGTTGCCAGTCCATCCGTCTCCTCCTTGCCCAACGCTTGCGTCGGGCCTGATTGCCGCACGTTCGTCTCCACTTGCCCGCGCGGGCGTGGATGTTGTGAAGGCAGGGTAGGAGCGGGGCCATCGCGCCGACAATGCGTGGGGCGCGGACCTTCCGTACTTTGGAACAGGCATTGTGTCGGCGGTCTCGCCATCCGCATTCCAGCCGGATCGGCGCAAGCGTGGCAGACATGCGGGGATGCCCGGCGGCGGGCGGCGTCGACCTGCTCGACCGCACGCGCGGTGAACTACGGTGGTCGTTAACGAGATGGCGGGACACAGCTGCCGCCGTGCCCCGCCATCTTGTGTTCCGCCTCTTGCCAGTCTCTTGTTGTTCCGATGCTTTCAGTCGGCCAGCAGTCGCTCGCGCAGCGATTGCGCCATCGCCACCAGGCGCGGACCGATCTCGCGCTCCACGCGCGGCCTCGTCAACTGGGTAGTCAGCCCGATGCAGGACAGCACCCAGGGAGGATGTTCCGGCAGGCACAGCGGGACCGATACCGACGATATCTCCGGCACCCACTCCCCAAGCGAAGTGGCGAAGCCCGTGTCGCGGATCTGCGAAATCTTCTCGGCCATGCGCCGACGCTGCGATGGCCACTCTGCCCCGCCCTTGTGCGCCAGCACGCCCTCCAGGTAGCAGCGTTCCAGTTCGGGCAACGCCGACAGCAGCGCAGCGCCCGCTACCGAACCGGCGAGGCTCAGGCGCGTGCCGGGGCTCATATCGATCGCGAGTTTCGCATCGCGGCCCACGCGGGTATCGATCACGACCACGTCGAGGCGGTCGCGCGTGCCGAGCATGAAGTAGGAATCGGTGGCATCAGCGAACTTCTGCATGTCGGTGCGGGCCGCGACCTGTATTTCGCCCTCGGCCACCGCGGCGTATCCAAGTGTCAGGGCCGGTGCCGCCAGCCGGTACTTGCGGCGTCCCGCGTCATAGTGCACATAGCCGAGTTCGACCAGCGAGTGGAGCAGGCGCGACACGGTCGGACCGGGAATGCCGGCTTCCAGTGCAATCTCCTTATTGCCGAGCCAATCCCGCTTGCTGCTGAAGGCCGCAAGCACGGCCAGGCCGCGTGCGAGCGGCGTCACCATCACGTCGCTTTCCACGCGGTCCTCGCGCGGCGGACGCGGGCCCGTCTTGCTGGCCTGAAACTGATAGCGGTGACCCTTGGGCCTCACGGAAAAGGGGTGCAGCATGGCAGTCTCCGTTTTCTTCTCTGCTCGCAACCGTCGCGGCAGGTGCCCGTCAGCGGGCCGACTTGCCATCCATTTTGACATGCGCGTTGGCAAGGGACATGGGGATTAGCCCGCAGCCCTTGCCACCCTGCTCGCCAGGCGGACCTATGCGATCGTCCGCCGCGAGGTAAGTCCGCCGTCTACCGTGATGATCGTCCCGCTGGTATAGCGCGACCGGTCGGATGCGAGATAGACGAACAGGTCAGCGACCTCGGCGACCGTCGCCGGACGCCGCAGCGGCATGCGATCCAGCGCGGCCTGGACGCCATCGCCCGTCTCCCCGGCGCGGGCACTCAGCACCTTGCGAATGCGCTCCGTGTCGACCGGCCCGGGATTGATGCCCAGCACGCGGATGCCATCGTCGAGGCTGCGGCCCCCGAGTGCGCGCGTGAAGGCCATCAGCGCCGCGTTGCCGGTGGTACCGGCGATATAGTCGAAATCGAAGTTCTCGCCGCCGTTGCCGATGTTGTTGAGGATCACACCTGCGCCGCGCGCTTTCATCGCCGTGTACATCAACCGCGTCAGGTGGATGTAGCCGAATACCTTCAGCTCCCAGCCGTTGCGCCACGCGCTCTCGTCCACCTGCCAGAGATTGCCGCCCGGAATGCTGCCGGCGTTGTTGACCAGCACATCGGCATCAGCACCGAACGCGGCCACCTCGGAGATAGCGCCCGGCGCCGTCATGTCGATGGCGAACACATCGACCGCCACACCATGCTGTTCCCTCAGGGCACCGGCCAGGCCTTCCAGGCGCGCGCCCGAGCGCGCCACCAGCAGCAGATCGCAGCCCTCCTCGGCAAAGGCCCGTGCAAGACCCTCGCCGATACCCTGGGAGGCGCCGGTCACCAGGACCTTCCGCCCCTTCAGTCCAAGATCCATGTCTGACTCACTCGGTGCGCCGGGTCTTTTGCACCGCGGCCTCGCTCGGCCGCGACACCGAGCCGGCGATGGTGTCTTCGATCGCCAGCACGGGCTGGCCAAGGTCCTTGTCCTGCGCCACTTTGCCGAAGTACACGGGCACGTCGGCCTGGTGGTCGTACTTCGCGAAGCGGTACTTGCCACGCGGCGAGTTGAACTCACCGCTTTCAATGGCCCGCATCACCGACGCCGCATCGGTGGACTTTGCAAGGTTCGCGGCCTGCGCCCACGTCGTGACGCAATCGTATGTCATCACGGTCCAGTCCGACGGGTAGCTGCCGGTCTTCGCCTTGTAACCATCGACGAACGCCTTGGCCTCGGGATCGCCCTTGCGAAACTGATTGGCCGGGGCGCGTTGCCATCCTTCGGTTCCGATCGGGGCGCTACCCCCCATTGCCTTCAGCGTGTTGAAGTCATAGAGCGAGATAAAGCGGTTGTTGATCTGCTTGAAAAAGCCCAGCGAGCCTGCCTGACGCGAGAATGTGAGCAGATCCGAGCCGAACAGGATCGAGAAGACGTAATCCGGCTTGGCCGCGAGGATCTTGTTGATCGAAGCGGTGTAATCGGTGGCGCCGAACTTCGGGTACTCCTCGACCACGAATTCCACTTGCGGGTTCAGTTCCTTCAGGAACTCCTTGAACCGGTTCACCCCCGCCCGCCCCCCGGCGTAGTCGGCGCTCAGCAGCGCATAGCGCTTGTACGGCAGCTTGGCAAACCGCGCCGCCTGTGCACGGCCTTCCATGTAGGAAGTCGGGGTGACCGAATAGACGTAGGGGTTGAAGTCCTTCATCGTGATGTCGTCGGCGATCGACGTACCCACGCAGGTCGGCACCTTCATCTTCGCGGCGACCACCTTGCTGACTGCCAGCGCACCGGCGGACGACTGCGGCGACAGGAGCATTGCGGCGCCTTCCTGCAGCAGCGCCGTGGCCTGGCTGACGCCCTTTTGCGGATTGCTAGCGCTGTCACGAAACACGAGTTCGAGCTTGCGTCCCTGCACGCCACCTTTGCTGTTGAGTTCATCGACGGCGTACTGGGCGCCGGCGAGCGCGTCCTTGCCCACGTCGGCTGCCGCACCGCTGAGATCGAGTGCGCCGGCGATGCGGATGGGCTGGCCGGCCACGGGGGTCTGGGCTGCAACTGCCGTGGCAAACAGGCCGCACAGGGCCGCGGTCATTATGGTTCTCATGTGTCTCCTCCGGATATGTAGGTTTTGGCGACCGTTTCCGGGTCAGGAAATCGAGAATCCGCCGTCGATAGGCAGAATCTGTCCCGTCGTGGTCACGGAGTCATCCGATGCGAAATACAGCGCCGCGCGCGCGACCTCGGCCGGCTTGACCAGACCAAGCAACTGGCGTTCGCTGGTGTTACGGATCACCTCGGGCTGCGAGGCGATCAGGCCCTGCACCCGCTCGGTCACGGTTACCGCCGGCGCAATGGCGTTGACGCGAATGCCGTGCGGTGCGTACTCGACGGCCATGGACCGCGTGATGGCGGACACCCCGCCCTTCGCGGCCGTATAGGCATCCTTGCTGCGCGTACCCACCAGCGCGAAAACGGAACTGCTGTTGATCACCGAGCCGCCGCCGGTCTTCATCATCGCGGCGATGCCATATTTGCAGGTCACCCACGTGCCGAACAGGTCGACCTTGACGGCGCGCCAGAATTCGTCGGCCGGGCAGTCGGTCACCTGCGCGTCGGCACCGCTGGAGCCGCCTGCATTGTTGTAGAGCACGTCGATGCGGCCGCCTAGTTCTACCGCCGCCGCGATGGACTCGCGCACGCTTTCCTCGCTCGTCACATCGGTCTGCACAAAGTGCGCGCTGCCGCCGGCGCCCACGATGGCTTCCACGACCGCGCGTCCGGCTGCCGCGTTGAACTCCGCGACAATCACGGTCGCGCCTTCGCTCGCGAACAGTTCGGCCGCCGCGCGTCCGATGCCGGCACCGGCGCCCGTGATATAGGCGACCTTGCCCGCCAGTCGTCCCTTCCGATCGTTCATGCTTGCGGCCCCGTTCATGCCCCACCTCCCAGCATGCCGGCAGCCGCGGACCGCGCCGCTTCACCGTGGCCTGCGTTGACAGGTTCATTGGCAGCCTCGCTCTCCGCCCGATGACGCAGGACAAAGCCCTCGTAGCCGGCCGCAGCCACATCGTCACACTTCTTGCGGTAGGTTCCATGGCCACCAAGGTATGGCAGGAATACCTGCGGCTTGCCCGGTACGTTGGCGCCCAGGTACCAGGAATTCGCCTTCAGGTACAGCGTGCGGCTGACGATCTCCTGCACGTGCTGCATCCATGCCTCTTCGGCGTGTTGGCCTGCCTCGATGCGGTCGATGTTGTGATCGCGCAGATGTTCCATACAGTGCGTAATCCAGTCCACATGCTGCTCAATGCTCATCGACATATTGGCCAACGGACCAGGACTGCCCGGACCGGTCACGGTGAACAGGTTCGGAAAGCCGGCAGTCATCAGGCCGAGATAGGTCTTGGCACCCTCCGACCACTTGTCGGTCAGCTTGCGTCCGCCCAGGCCGCGCACGTCGATCTGCGTCAGCGCACCGGTCAGCGCGTCGTAGCCCGTTGCGCAGATCAGCACGTCCAACTCGTGCAGCCCGTCGCTGGTCACCACGCCTTCAGGCACGATGCGCTCGATCGGCGTGGCACGCAGGTCAACCAGCTCGACATCGTCGCGGTTGTAGACGCTGTAGTAGGTGTCGCCCAGGCACGGACGCTTGGTGCCGAACGGGAAACCGCGCGGCAGCAGCTTCTCCGCAACATCCGGCTTCTTGACGATCTCGCGGATCTTGCCGCGGATGAACTCCGCCACCGTTTCGTTGGCGGCCTCGTCGGCGAGAATGTCGCCGTAGCACATGCGGAAACCGAGAAGCTGGCTGTTCTCCCAGGCGTTTTCGTACTTCTTCTGGCGTTCCTCGACAGTGGCCTCGACCGCCGATTCCGATGACATCGGCACCGCGATGCCAAAGCGCGTGAGTCGGCTGATGGCGCGGCGCTCGCCGTAAGTGGCGCGCACCCGTGCGCGCATCGCCGGAGTCAGGGGGTGGTTCTTGGCCGGCACCACGAAGACCGCGGTACGCTGGAATACCGTGAGGTGCTTGCACTTGCCGGCCAGCGCCTGGATCACCTGGATACCGGACGAGCCTGTACCGATCACGCCGACGCGCTTGTTGGTGAAATCGACTTCGTGGTGCGGCCAGCGGCCGGTGTGGTAGGTCTGGCCGCCAAACGTCTCGATGCCCGGGATCTCGGGCGGCTTCGGCACCGACAGGACACCGGTTGCGGGCACGAAGAAGCGCGCCTTCACCGTCTTGCCGTAGGACGTCGTGACGTTCCAGAGATTGGCCTGCTCGTCGAACACGGCCGAGGTCACCTTCGTATTGAACTGGATCGACTCACGCAGATGGAAGCGGTCGGCCACGTGGTTCAGGTAGCGCATCAGTTCCGATGAGGTCGGGTAGCGCTCCGGCCAGTCCCATTCGTCCTGCAGTTCGGGCGAGAACGAGTACGAGTAGTCCCAGCACTCGAGGTCCACCCGGGCACCGGGATAACGGTTCCAGTACCAGGTGCCGCCGATGCCATCACCGGCCTCGAACGCCTGGATGGAAAAGCCTGCGTCTCTCAGGCGCTTGATGGCATATAGCCCGGCGAAACCGGATCCGACGATCACGGCGTCGAGAATAGTCGAGTCTTGGCCCATGAGGCTGTCTCCTTGAAAAGTGCGAAATGGGTGGGAAATCAGGCTGCCGCTGAGGCGGCAGCGGCGACGGCGCGCAGGCGCTCGCAAACGAAACGCAAGCCTTCCCTGCTGCCCGGCAGGATGCCGAGCATCATCAGGAAGCCATGCATCTGAGACGGCGCGCGCCAGTGATGGACGGCCACGCCGGCGTCGCGCAGCCGGCCCGCGTACTCCTCGCCTTCGTCGCGGAGCACGTCGTGCTCTGCCGTCAGCACGATGGCTTCGGGCAACCCGGACAGGTCGGGCGCGCGGCAAGGCGATGCCAGCATGGATGCGCGCGAACCTTCGTCATGCGCGTACTGCGTCCAGTACCACTGCATCGTCTCGCGGTTAGTGAGAAGCTGGTTGGCGGGATCGACGTAAGAGGCACGATCGAAACGGCAATCCGTGACTGGGTACACCAGCAATTGGCCGGCAAGGGCAGGTCCCGCTTTTTCGCGGGCGCGCAGCGTGGTGGCAATGGCGAGGTTGGCCCCGGCGCTGTCGCCGCCAACCAGCAGCGGCAACTCCGCCCCGAGCAATTCCCTGCGCATGGCCGACAGCCAGCACGCAGCCTGCCAGGCGTCCTCGACCGGGCCCGGGAACGGATGTTCGGGCGCCTTGCGATACTCGACCAGCGCCACGGCGATGCCGGCGCCGGAGGCGAGTTCGCGGCACAGCGGATCGAATTCCTCGATGCCGCCGACCACCCAGCCGCCGCCGTGAAAGTAGACCAGCAGCGCGGGCGGTTGCCCTTCCGGCACGTAGAGCCGCACAGGCAAGGCGCCGCCTTCGACGGGAATTGCAAGGTCGCGCACCTCGCGCAGTTCCGGTCCCGGCGCGAGGATGCCGCGCAGCCGCCCGAACGCCTCGCGGGCTTCCGCCGGCGTCATCAGGTGGCGGGGCTTGGTAGCGGCAGCGCTAAGCTTCGCCATGAAAGCCTGGGTCTCGGCATCGACGGTCATGTTGGGCGTCTCCGGTCTGGTGTCGTTCTGAGATCCATTAAACGGTCCCGGTGCAAGGCCCTTCAATGGTTGCCGGACGGCCATTCCGTACAGTGAACGCTATTGTCTGAACGCCACTCGCCCGGATGAAATGCGCGCATGGCATCACAAGCGGCGGCTGTGATTGCCGCCCGCGAAGGCGGTGGAGCAAGGGGATGGACAGGCTGGCGCTGGACCGGCGGCTGCGCCTCGGTCTCGCGCTCCCGCGCTAGCTTCGGCGCGAACTTAGGACGTCAGCTTTCTGGCGTGTGGGAACGGCGTTCTTGCCGAATCGGCGAGGGACCGGGCAGGATGAGGGAAGAGCCTGCCCGGTTTCACAAACCCCTGGCTATCTGATGGCGTGCGGTCACGCCTCTCGCCCAAAGCGGCTCGGCAGCGGCTCGACATCGACATCCTGAAGAAGCGCCGTCAGTTCCGTCGCCGCATTTTTCAGTGCCGGTGCGAGGTTTTGTCGGATGCTGTCCGGGTCAACGTTCAGGCCGACCGCGCCGAAATTCAACGCCATGAGGGTCGCCTCACGGCCGACGCGGATGGGCAGCGCCACACCCCATGCGTTCCGCTGGTACTCCCCCATCGACAGACATGTTCCGCTCCGCTTCAGGTCCTCGAATGCGGCCTCAATGCTGGCCTTGGCCTCAGCCGCCTTCGGCCCCGCCGCCTCCATGAGCGCGGCGAGATACTGCGCCTGCGGGCCAGGGGGAAGGCCCCATAGGTATGCACGGCCGATCGCAGTCGAGCCCATGGGCAGCAGCGAACCGACGCCGAGGCGCAGCGTCGAGATACGCGCGCTGGTGCGACAGGCGATGTAGAGCATGTCGAGGTCGTTGGGAACGGCAAGCGCCATGGAAACGTCGAGCCGGTCGGCAACCTGCTGCATGTAGGGATGCACCAGCCGCGTGACGGGATTGGTCTCAAGATAGGCATGACCGATGCCCAGAGCACCCGGCGCCAGTTCAAACTGCGTACCTTGCGCGACCCGGCGGATGAAGCCCAGCCGAAGCAGCGTGGTAGTAAGGCGCGACACGGTGGCCCTGGACAACCCCGTGCGGCGTGCCAATTCGCCGTTGCTCAGCGGTGCGCGCTCGGCACGGAACGCGCGCAATACCTGAAGCCCGCGTTCCAGCGTCATGACGACCTGCGAGGATTGGGACATGGTGGCCTCCCCCTCCGTTGTAGCCTTTGGAAATCAGACTTCAGTCTGCTCGCATGGCGTGGCATCGGCGCAGCCTGCCCGCGCACGTACCAGGGTCCGGTTCCGCTGCTCGACATACTTCAGGATCGCTGTGAAGTCCTCCCTGCCGAATCCGGCTTCGTAAGCGGCATGCCAGGATTCCTGCGCCGACGCAATGGCGGGCATCACGGCTTCGAGCGAACGGGCTTCCGCCAGGCCGAGCGTCATATCCTTGTCCAGTATCGTCAATGCGGCGCCATAATCGAAGGTGCCGGCAATGCCGCGCTGCAGGATCTCGCATGCCGCAAAGCTCTGGCCGGTACCGCCACGCAGGACGCCGAGCATGGCGTCGGCATCCAGTCCCGCCCGCGCGCCGAAGCTCAGGGCCTCGGCCGCGACGACGAGGTTGGCCCCCATGATGATGTTGTTCACGACCTTCATGACCTGCGCCATGCCTGGCCGGTCACCCAGCACATGGATCTCGCGCCCCATCAGCGCAAGCAGCGGGCGCGCCCGCTCGACGACTTGCGGCGCACCGGACACGATCATCGTCAGCCGCCCGGCGCGTGCCACAGGCGGGCCGCCCGTCACGGGTGCGTCAAGTGTCCTGATGTCATGCGCGTGCAGGCCGTCGGCAAGCGCTTCGATGGCTTCGCGCCCGATCGTCGACATGTCGGCATAGAGTTCGATCGCCTCTCCGTGAACGACACCGTTCGCGCCCAGCGCCGCGGCGTGCGACACCTCACGGTTCGGCAAGCAGGCGAAGACGACCGGAGCGATATCGCCGACAGAACGCGCCGAATCGTGCGCGACCGCGCCAGCGGCGACAAACCTGTCCATGGCGCCCGGCGCGGGATCGTACACGTGCAGCTGAAACGGCTGCCCAAGCAGGCGCTCGGCGATGGCGCCACCCATCTGGCCGAGGCCGAGAAAGCCGACATGTGGGGGATAGGTCATTTTGAATACTCCGGTCGGATAGGAACTGGTGCGGCGGTACGCCTTACCGGCTTGCGCTAGACGGCCTGGTGCGGCGGGAACACCCGCCATGAGCCGTCCGCATGGCGAAAGCAGAACAGCGAAAGTTCATCGGCGTCCCGGATGACCCTGACTTGCACACAGCCCTTGTGGGCTTCCGATTGGCGTATGCGCGTGATGCGCTTCGGCGTCGAGGCGGAGAGTCCAAGCCATCGTTCGACCAATGCGCTCAGGGAAATTCTGCTGCTTTGCATTTCGTCATGCCATTCAATGAGAGACCCCAGCGGCCCTCAGCCCATTACCTGCCTGATCCACGCGCCCGTCTGCGCAAGGGCTGCGTGTGCCCGTTCCGAAAGGGCTGCCATGCGGATAAAGCCATGAATCAGGCCTTGATGGCGCCACAGGGTGACCGGCACACCCGCGTCGAGCAGGCGATGGGCATAGGCCTCTCCTTCGTCACGCAACGGGTCATATTCCGCACTGAGTACCAGCGCCGGTGGCAACCCTTTCAGATCGGCCGCGCGCAGCGGAGATGCGTAGGGGTGCGCCGCGTCCTGTTCGCTCTCCAGGTAGTCGGCCCAGAACCGGATCATGGCTGCACGCGTCAGCGAATAGCCTGACTGGTTCTCGATGTAGGAGACCGTCGGGGGCGTGTGGTAATCCGTGACGGGATAGATCAATACCTGGCCGCGAACGGACGGTCCGCCCTCATTGCTCAGCCGTAGCGAGGTGACGGCCGCCAGTGTGCCGCCTGCGCTATCTCCGGCCAGAACCAGCCGGTTGCTATCCAACCCGAGATCGTGGGCATGCTCGGCCGCCCATCGGACTGCCTGCAGGCAGTCGTCGGTGGCGGCAGGGAACTTGTGTTCCGGCGCCAGCCGATAGTCGACCGACAACACCGCCGCGCCGCTGTGTACGCACAAGTCGCGACACACATGGTCATGGGTTTCGAGACTGCCGATGACAAAGCCCCCGCCATGGAAGAAGACAGTCAACCCGCCCCCGTGCGCTGCGACGGGCCGATACAGCCGGGCGGCGATTGTGTGCGTGGCGCAAGGGATGGTCAGTTCTGTGACCTCACCGACGGGCGTACGCTTGTCCGGCGGCGGATAGACCATGCTGGCGCGCAAGGGGTCCAGTGGCATGGTCTCCATTGGCGGCACGCCTTCGAGCGCACGCAATACGTCGGCAATCTGGGAATCGAGGGGCATGCTCGTGATACTCCGATGGTCGTACGGACAGCCTCCTGGTGCCAGGCTGCCGCCCCCTCGCCATGTCATCGTCGACGGCGAAGGCCTGCACGCTATTGGACGGTGGGAACGGGCATTCAGCAATCGCTACCCTGGCCGGCTTTCCGTACTTTGAAATAGAAAGGCGGCAGTGACTCGCCCTTCAGCGTGGAGACGAATTCAGCGGCCTGGAGCGGTGCGATCTCTCGCAACCGTTGCAACCTGGCAAAGATTCCAGAGTACGGAACATGCCGGCCGCCATATTGCCTGCCGCGTTCCAGGTCCCTAGGATCCAGACGGAGCAGTCCGGGGCAGCGCGACTCCGACCTGACAGATCCGATGCCGGAATCCAGGTGGCATCGTGGCGCCGCATCCCGCGTCCTGCACAAGGCTCATCACCGCAGCACACACATTCATAAGGAGGCATCGTGGCGGACACGGCAGCCCTCAAGGCAAGATTCGAAGAACTCCACGGCTACTGGAACGAGGCGATGGCGCTTGCGATGGAGGAAGATCCCGCGTTCTTCGGCGACTATCTTCAGATGGCCGGCGTCGCGCTGGGTTCAGGGCATCTCGAGCCAAAGATCTGCGACTTCATCCTGATCGCGGCGAGCGCGAGCGTGACGCATCTGAATTCAGAAGCCGTCGGCTATCACATTCAGGGCGCACTGAATCACGGCGCGACCCGCGAGGAGCTTCGGGAAGTCCTGCAGATCGCTTCGGTTCTGGGCATTCACGGATATATGGTGGGTGTGCCCATCCTGCTGGAGGAGCTGGCCTCCGCCGGCGAATCGCTCGACACGGCGTTCCCGCTCGATGAGAAGTTCGACAGGGTCAAGGCGCAATTCACCGAGAAGCGCGGCTACTGGAGCGACGAGCTACAGTCCATGGTCAGGAGCTCTCCTGCCTTCTTCGAGGGCTACACCGCATTCTCGTCGACACCCTGGAAATCCGGCCCTCTGCCTCCGTTCGTCAAAGAATTGCTGTACGTGGCAATCGACGTTTCAACCACCCACTTGTTCGAAGCCGGCGTTCGCATCCACACCCGCAACGCCCTGCGCCATGGCGCCACACCCTCGCAAGTGCTGCAGGTCATGCAGATCGTCAGTTGCGTCGGCATGCAGAGCTTCCTCCTTGGCGCGCCTCATCTTCGCGCCAAGCGCCCGCGCCACGGCTAGCGTGCATCGACGGGACGGTTCCCGCACCTACGCGCATTCCCCCGGGGCCATCCCTTCGGCCCTGTCGAGTTCCACTGACGCGTGGTCGTGAAGCCTCCCATAAGTCGCATTCACTTCATTGATCGACAACTTGTCGGCTTCTCCCGGCTTTCCTCCGCTACCAGCCCGCAACTTGCCTCCGCGAGCAAAGTTGCGGTGCGAATCCGGACCTGAGTACCATCTGGTCTCCGAATCCTGGTCCTGGTGCTTTCACCGTTCGAGACGGTAGAAGGACGCAGACATGCCCGGCGGCTGCCAGGCGGATACCAGGCATCATCCGCCAGCCAACACAACAGCCCTCATGTCCAGCATTGCCGGCAGCACCACCGCCTACCATCGAGCGCTCCCCCCCGGATCACCACGCCAGCCTCGCGGCGGGGAAGTGACGGACAGGGCGTTGATATCCTGCGACCGACTGGTCGACACTGCGTTCCTGCGCGACCCCTATCCTGCCTACCACACGCTACGTACGCGTGGCCCTATCCATTGGAGCGAAGAGTTCTTCGGTGGTGCCTGGCTGCTTTCCAGCCATGAAGATGTGGAAGCCGTGCTGCGCGACCCGAGGTATTCCGCCCGACGGACTGGCGGCTGGGTGATGCGCGGCAGCGATGACGAGCGACAGGCGCTTTGTCCTTTCCAGCGCCTGTTCAGCCGGGCCATGCTGTTTGTGGATGCGCCCGATCATTCGAGGTTGCGACAGATACTCAATGCCGGGTTCCGCCCCGCTGCCCTGCGCGCCTTTGCCGGCACCATCGAACAGATGGTCGCCGGGCTGATGGCGCAGCAGGCAGGCACCGGGACCTTCGACTTCATGGAATTGATCGCCAGGCCACTGCCAGCGATGGTGATTGCCCGGCTGCTCGGTATGGACGGCGAGAACCAATCCGACTTCCTGGCCTGGTCCGAAGACCTGGCCGCCTTCATCGGCGCACCGGACCCCGACGCGTCGCTGAAACGGCGCGCCCAGGTCAGCCTGCTCAAAATGGCCGCTGCCTTTGAAGCGATGCTGGCACGCCGCAAGGCACAGGACGCGGGCGAGTCGCAGCCGGAGCAGAGGGATTTGATCGGGCACCTGCTGTATGCGGAAGCGGAAGGCAGGATCGAGGGCGGGGCTGAACTCCTGGCGCAATGCGCCATGCTGCTGTTCGCCGGTCACGAAACGACGCGCAATCTGCTCGGCAACGGGCTGCATGCGTTGCTGAGCCATCCCGAACAGTGGCAGCGCCTGCGGCAGGAACCGGAACTGCTACCCAATGCCCTGCGCGAGTTGCTGCGCTACGAGAGCCCGGTCCAATACACCGGCCGTCGGGTTGCCACAGACATGCTCCTCCATGGGCGACAGCTGCGGCGCGGAGACCTGGTCATTGGCCTGATCGGCGCGGCCAATCGCGATCCGGCGCGCTATCCCAATCCCGATCGGCTGGATGTCACACGGCGTGATGGTTCGCACCTTTCGTTTGGGCATGGCCCGCATGTCTGCATCGGCGCCGCGCTGACGCTGATGGAAGCGGAAATCGTCTTCCGCGCGCTTCTGCGCCAATGGCCCACGCTTTCGCTCGTCGATGCCGAACCGGACTGGAATGGCAACCCCCTCTACCGCGGATTGACCACACTCCGGGTACAACAGGGAAGCGAGGCCGCGTAAGAAGCCCGATCCGGCGCAGATGCGCCGGATCGGCAGGCTGACTTGCGCCTTCCTGCGGCCTTCAAGGAATAGGACGCCGAAGCGCTATCAATCCGCAGGTTTCAGTTCGATCAGCAATTCCTTGGCGGCGACACGGTCACCCTGTTTCACATGCACGGCCGCAATCTCGCAGTCACGCTCGGCGGCAATATGGGTTTCCATCTTCATCGCCTCCAGCGCCAGCAGCGTTGTGCCCGCGGTCACGCGTTGTCCCGGCTGGACCGCCACGGTCACGATCGAGCCCGGCATCGGCGCGGCGATATGCAGCGGATTCTCGGGATCGGCAACCGGACGGCTGTGGCGTGACGTGCCGGCCTGCACGGTGCTGCGCTGCTCGATCACCGCCGTGCGCGACTGCCCGTTCAGTTCGAACTGGACCTTGATGTTGCCCTCTTCGGCGTCGGCATGCATGCCCTGCAGCGATACCAGCAGCGTCTTGCCCGGCGCGATATCGATGCCCACCTCTTCCTGGGGTTGCAGGCCATACAGATAGGCAGGCGTTGGCACCACCGAGGTATCGCTGTAGGTGCGCACATGTGCGTGGTAATCAGCCGCTTGCTTCGGATACATCAGGTACGAAGCAAGCTGGCGGTCGTCGAGCGGCTGCTCGCAGGCCGCTTCGGCGGCAACGCGCACTGCCTCCAGATCGACCGCCGGAATCTGGTCGCCCGGGCGGTAAGGCGCAGGCGGCTCGCCGCGCAGCACCTTGCGCGACAGGGCTTCCGGGAATCCGTCCGGCGGGAAGCCCAGTTCGCCCTTGAACAGCGAGACCACCGATTCAGGAAACGCAATGTCCTTCGCCGGATCGCAAACATCGGCCGCGCTCATGTCATTGGCGACCATCATCAGCGCCATGTCGCCGACCACCTTGGAAGTCGGCGTCACCTTCACGATATCGCCGAACATCTTGTTGACATCGGCGTAAGCGCGCGACACCTCGGTCCAGCGATGCTCGATGCCAAGCGAACGCGCCTGCTCGCGCAGGTGGGTGTACTGGCCACCAGGCATTTCGTGGCGATAGACATCGGCCGTACCGGCGCGGATTTCCGACTCGAACGGCGCGTAGTAGCGACGCACGCCTTCCCAGTACATCGACGCCTCGTGCAGCCGCTCCAGGCTCAGTCCGGGGTCGCGCTCGCTGCCGGCCAGCGCCGCGGCGATGCTCGACAGGTTCGGTTGCGACGTGAGTCCGCTCATGGCATCGAGCGCACCATCCACCGCATCGCAGCCCGCCTCGATGGCGGCCAGCGCGGACGCGGCCGAGATGCCGCTGGTGTCGTGCGTATGGAAATGCACGGGCAACCCGGTCTCTTCCTTGAGCGCCTTGACCAGCGCAGCCGCCGCCTGCGGGCGGCAGATGCCGGCCATGTCCTTGATGCCCAGCACATGCACGCCGGCCTGCTTCAGCTCGCGCGCGATGCCGACGTAGTACCTCAGGTCGTACTTGGGACGGGAGCCGTCGAAGATGTCGCCGGTGTAGCAGATCGCGCCTTCGCACAGCGCGCCGCTTTCGCCCACGGCATCGATGGCCACGCGCATATTGCGCACCCAGTTCAGGGAATCGAACACACGGAACACGTCCACGCCGGCGCTGGCGGCCTGGCGCACGAAGAACTTCACCACGTTGTCCGCGTAGTTGGTGTAGCCGACCGCATTCGAGCCGCGCAGCAGCATCTGGAACAGGATGTTCGGCACCCGCTCGCGCAATTGCTCAAGACGCTGCCACGGGTCTTCCTTGAGGAAGCGCAGGGCCACATCGAACGTCGCACCACCCCAGCACTCCATCGAGAACAGCTGCGGCAGTTCGCGCGCGTAGAACGGCGCGATCGGCAGCATGTCGGCGGTGCGCATGCGCGTGGCGAACAGGGACTGGTGCGCATCGCGCATCGTCGTGTCGGTTAGCAGCACCCGCTTCTGCTCGAGCATCCATTGCGAGAACTTTTCCGCACCAAGCTCGCGCAGCAGATCGCGCGTGCCGGTCGGCAGCGGGCTCGTTGCGTCCACCGCCGGGAGGACCGGCGCGGGCAGCGGCAACGATGGCAGCGAGCGGCCGGTCATTTCGGGATGGCCATTGACGCAGACATCGCCGAGATAGTGCAGCAGCTTGGTCGCGCGATCCTGCCGCTTGGTGAAGGCGAGCAGTTCTGGCGTCTTGTCGATAAAGCGCGTGGTGACGTCGCCGGCCTTGAACGACGGATGGTTGATGACGTTTTCGAGGAACTGCAGGTTGGACGCCACGCCGCGGATGCGGAACTCGCGCAGCGCGCGGTCCATGCGCCGGATCGACTCGGGCGCGGTTGGTGCCCAGGTCGTGACCTTGACCAGCAGCGAATCGTAGTACGGCGTGATTACCGCGCCGCCATAGGCAGTGCCGGCATCAAGGCGCACGCCGAAGCCTGCCGCGCTGCGGTAGGCGGACAGCCGGCCATAGTCGGGCAGGAAGCCGTTCTCGGGATCCTCGGTCGTGATCCGGCATTGCAGCGCATGCCCGTTCAGCGAGATCCCTGCCTGTTCTGGCACGCCCGCGGCACGCACCACGATCTTGCCGTCGGCGTCGCTCGTGTTCTCGGTCATGCCGATATGGCCGCCCTCGGTGATGCGGATCTGCGCCTTGACGATATCGACGCCGGTGACCATCTCGGTGACCGTGTGCTCGACCTGGATGCGCGGATTGACTTCGATGAAGTAGAACTGGCCGGAGTCGGCATCCATCAGGAATTCGATCGTGCCGGCGTGCGTGTAGCCGACCGCGCGCATCAGGCGCATCGCCGCGTCACACAGCGCCGCGCGGCCGGCGTCGTCGAGGTAGGGCGCGGGCGCGCGCTCCACCACCTTCTGGTTGCGCCGCTGCACGGTACAGTCGCGCTCGTACAGGTGCACGAGGTTGCCATGCGTATCGCCGAGCGCCTGCACTTCCACGTGGCGCGCATTGCGTACCAGTTTCTCGACATAGACCTCATCGTTGCCAAACGCGGCCAGCGCCTCGCGCCTTGCGGCCGGCAGCAACGTTTCAAGGTCCTGTTCATTCTCCAGCATACGCATGCCGCGTCCGCCACCGCCCCAGCTCGCCTTGAGCATCAGCGGATAGCCGATGCCGGCTGCCAGGCGCTTGCACGCGTCCAGATCTTGCGGCAGCGGGTCGGTGGCCGGCATCACCGGCACGCCCGCCTCGATCGCGGCATTGCGCGCCGCGACCTTGTTGCCGAGCTTGCGCATCACATCCGGCGACGGGCCGATCCAGCGGATGCCGGCATCCATCACGGCCTGCGCGAAATCCGGGTTCTCCGAGAGAAAGCCATAGCCCGGGTGGATGGCATCGACCTTGGCCTGCCGTGCGATGCGCAGGATGTCGTCGATATCGAGGTAGGCCGCCAGCGGCTTCTTGCCCTCGCCGACCAGGTAGCTTTCATCCGCCTTGAAGCGATGGAGCGCGAGCCGGTCTTCCTTCGAATAGATGGCGACCGTCCGGATGTTCATCTCGGCGGCAGCCCGCATCACGCGAATCGCGATCTCGGATCGGTTGGCAATCAGCAGGGATTTGATGGGTGTGTAGTTCATGGGCGCGAAGAATGCAATCGGCCACGCCTCTTGAGGCTGGGCATGGTCAATGGCGCAAAGGATTAGCTTGAGGAACCCTTCTCGCCGCACATGGCCAATTCGGGTCTCAGGTAGTGGAAGGCAAACAGCGAGGCGGCAGCATTGCTGCCGAAAGAGCGGCGATTGTCAGCCGGCGATCAGACCGCGGAATCCGGCGGACCGCCGCTGGCCGACAATGCAAACGAATCACTGATCGTGGTAGGCAAAAGGGGTATGCGAATCCATCCAGTCATGGTGTCCTATTGCATTGGCCCACGCCCAATGTGAACGCTTTGGAGTCAGTTGAACCTGATTGCCTCCATCATGCCGCGCCTGTGCGGCACAGATACTCCCCGAATCATCAAACGGCTCGCGGTCCTCGCATGTTCCGCTTCGTCTTCCGTACGCCACCATGCACTCCTGTTCAGCATTCGTGTCAGGCCTTACGCCTACTTAGCCAAAACGGCCCCCGCTCACATGCAGCACTTCACCGGAAATGAAGCCGGCGCACTCGGAAGCCAGAAAGGCCACCGCGTCGGCAATATCCGCCGGCCGGCCGACGCGTTTGACGGGCTGCATCTGCACGGCACGCTCCTTGATCGTTTCGTACGTCGGCAACGCCTGCACCATCTCGGTCTCGATGAAACCCGGTGCCACGCAGTTCACCGTGACGCCATAGCGCCCTTCCTCGATCGCCAGCGCCTTTGCCATGCCGATCAGTCCTGCTTTGGCAGCGGAATAGTTTGCCTGCGTAGGATTTCCGAAGTGCGCACGCGAGCTGATGTTGATCACGCGGCCCCAACCCTGTTCAATGAAATGCGGCATCACGGCCCTGGTCGCCAGGAAGGCGCCCTTCAGCATGACTTCCATGACGAGGTCCCAGTCTTCCTCGCTCATTTTCACGAGATACTTGTCTCGCGGAAATCCGGCATTGTTGACGAGGATATGCACCCCGCCAAAATGTGAGACCGTTTCTTCCACCAGTTGGCGCACTTCTTCGCCTTTGGTGATATCAGCGATCACGCAGTGAGCTTGCAGGCCATCGGCACGCATCGCCGCGGCAGTCTCTTCGGCGCGGTCCCTGAGCACGTCCGTCACAACCACGCGCGCACCCTCTTCCGCCAGACGGCGAGCCGTTGCCGCGCCGAGCCCGCGTGCAGACCCGGTAACAATGGCAACTCGGTCTTTGATCCGCAGATCCATTTTCCTTCCTTTTTTCGATGAACCGCGTCGGCAGGACCCGTCGCGACAGACAATGAATGGCGTGGCCGCATCGGCAGAGGCTTTCCGCGCCTCTGCCCCTTCAACCAGGCGCGGCCGCAGTACCGGTCAGAACGACCGCGGCAAGCCGAGGATGTGCTCCGCGACGAAGGAATAGATCAGGTTCGTCGAGATCGGTGCCACTTGATAGAGACGGGTCTCGCGGAACTTGCGCTCCACATCGTATTCGCAGGCAAAGCCGAAGCCGCCGTGATACTGCAGGCACGCGTTGCCGGCCTCCCAGCTTGCCTTGGCTGCCAGGTACTTGGCCATGTTGGCCTGGGCTCCCATCGGCTCGTGCGCGTCGTACAGTTCGCAAGCCTTCCAGCGCATCAGGTTTGCCGCCTCGATCTCCATAAAGGACTCGGCGATCGGGAACTGGACACCCTGGTTCTGACCGATGGGGCGACCGAAAACCTGCCGCTCCTTGACGTACTTGGTCACGCGATCCATGAACCAGTAGCCATCGCCAATGCACTCCGCTGCGATCAGCGTGCGCTCGGCGTTCAGGCCGTCCAGGATGTACTTGAAGCCCTTGCCTTCTTCACCGATCAGGTTTTCCTCTGGGATCTCCAGGTCTTCGAAGAAGAGTTCATTGGTCTCGTGGTTGACCATGTTGGCAATGGGACGCACGGTCAGGCCTTTCTTCTGCGCCTCGTGCAGATCGACCATGAAGATGGACATCCCTTCGCTCTTCTTCGTCACCTCTGCCAGCGGCGTGGTACGCGCCAGCAGGATCATGAAGTCGCTGTGCTGCACGCGGCTGATCCAGACCTTCTGACCGTTGACGACGTAGCGCCCGTCCTTCTTGACTGCCGAGGTCTTGATCTTGGTGGTATCGGTGCCCGTGGTCGGCTCGGTCACCCCCATGGATTGCAGGCGCCATTCCCCCGAAGCAATCTTCGGCAGGTACTTTTCTTTCTGCGCCTTGGAACCATGCCTCAGCAGCGTTCCCATGTTGTACATCTGACCGTGGCAGGCACCGGAATTGCCGCCGCAGCGGTTGATCTCTTCCATGATCACCGACGCTTCCGTCAGCCCCAGGCCGGAACCGCCGTACTCCTGCGGGATCAGGGCTGCCAGCCATCCTGCCTCGGTCAGTGCATTGACGAAGGCCTCCGGATAGGCGCGCTGCTCATCCACCTTGCGGAAGTATTCGTCCGGAAACTCCGCGCATAGTGCGCGGACGGCATCGCGAATTTCCTGGAAGTTGTTCGATTGGGTCTGTTCGATCATGGCACGTCTCTGGTGTTCATTGTCGTCAGCGTTTGCTGGCACGAGCAGCAATCGCGATTCCGGAGAATGGAATTGCGGTGCAAGGGACACAGGGCGGGCCTGCCGACATTTGCTCTCTCCATGCGGACGTCCACCCTTGTCATGGCCGCAATGGTCGCTGCCTTCGGCGAGCCAGACAATCAGCCTTTGTGAAAGCGCGCCTTCCACTTCGGCGAAGGCCCGGTTTTCGCAAACGCCGAAGACGACCATTGGCATTGTCAAATAGCGAAAATCCGGCTTTGACGACATGCTTTGCGCAATTTCCTGACGATGACATAGGAACAAGCACATGGCAGTCAGCTACCAACACCTCAAGCAGCGTCCATTCGCCCCTGTCCGCCAGCGCTATACCGAGCGCGACACGATGCTGTATGCGCTCGCCCTGGGGCTCGGCAACGACCCGCTGGACGCGGCTGCGCTGCCCTTTGTGTACGAGGGGGCTGCTGGCGGCCTGCGCACGCTGCCGTCACAAGCGGTCGTGCTGGGTTATCCGGGTTTCTGGGCGCGCGAAGCCGATACGGGCATCGACTGGGTCAAGCTGCTGCACGGCGAGCAGCGCATGCGCCTTCACCGCCCATTGCCCGCCAGCGCCGACATCGTCGGCCACAACCGCATCACCCACCTGACTGACAAGGGCGCAGGCAAAGGCGCCATCATGGTCACGGAACGCCGGCTGGAAACCGCCGAAGGCGAATTGCTCGCGACCGTGCAGCAAGTGAGCTTCCTGCGCGGCGACGGCGGCTATAGCGAGCTCGATGGCGGTCAGCCCAGTGATACGCCGCTGCCCGCGCTACGCCCCACGCCGGAAGACCAGGCGCCGCACTTCACCGACACCCAGGCCATCCGCCCCGAGGCTGCGCTGCTGTACCGCCTGATGGGCGACTTCAACCCGCTGCACGCGGATCCGGCCGTAGCAAAGGCAGCTGGCTTCGAGCGCCCCATCCTGCACGGCCTGGCCAGCTACGGGCTGGTGGCGCATGCGCTGGTGCGCCAGTGCGCGGAGCACGATCCGTCCCGCCTGCGCGCGCTCGATATCCGCTTCACCGCCCCGGTGTTCCCCGGCGAGACCCTGGTGACGGAAATCTGGCGCACAACGGAGAACCCAAACCACTACCAGCTGCGCGCCAAGGTACTGGAGCGCGACAAGGTCGTGCTCAGCCATGGCTGGGCCGAAATCGCTTGAGCCAGAGCGCACGCCATGAACGCAACGACGTTGGACACGGCACGCATTGCCACGGACCTGAGCGCCCTGATCCGCCCCGGAGATCACATCTGGTGGGGGCAGGCCACGGCCGAACCGCTGACGCTGACGCGCGCGCTGGTTGAGCACCGCCACGCCATCGCGCAGGGCGGCCGGCTCGGCGTCTTTGTCGGGATCGGCCAATCCGAGACGCTCCAGCCGGCCCAGGCCGACGTGATCGATTTCTTCGGCTATGCCGCCAGTGGTCCCCACCGGCAGTTGGCCAAGGCCGGTGTCCTGGACATCGTGCCAAGCCACTACTCGCACCTGCCCGGGCTGATTCGCGAGCGCACGCTGCGCGCGGACGTCGTGCTGGTGCAGGTATCGCCCCCCGACGAGGCAGGCCGCTACAGCCTGGGCCTGGTGCATGAATACATCCCCGCCGCGCTCGACTGCGCCCGCGTCATCATCGCGGAAGTCAATCCGGAGGTGCCATGGACCTACGGCAGCCGCCACCTGACCGCGGACGATATCGACCTGCTGGTGGATGCCGCGCATGCGCCGATCAGCCTGGAGCGCAGCGCGCCCGGTCCGGCCGAGCAGGCCATTGCCCGCCACATCGCCGGCTGGGTCGAGGACGGTGCCACGCTGCAGATGGGTATCGGCAATCTGCCCGAGGCCATCGTGGCGGCGCTGGGCGACCGCCGCGACCTGGGCCTGCACAGTGGCGCGATCGGCGACGGCATTGCCGCGCTGGCCGAAGCCGGCGTGCTGACCAACGCGCGCAAGACCATTGATACCGGCATCGGCATCGCCGGCGTCCTGATGGGCAGCGAACGGCTGCGGCGCTGGGCGCACCGCAATCCGCAGCTGCAGTTGCGCGAGACCAGCTATACCCATCATCCCGAAGTGCTCGCCAGCATCGACAAGCTGGCCGCGATCAATTCGGCCATCGAGGTCGACCTGACCGGCCAGGTCAATGCCGAAGTCGCCGCGGGCGTCTACGTGGGCGCCGTTGGCGGTGCCCCGGACTTCCTGCGCGGGGCCGCGCGCAGCCGCGGCGGCCTGCCCATTGTTGCCCTGCCGGCCACAGCCAAGGGCGCAAGCCGCATCGTGGCGCAGCTGTCCGGCCCGGTCAGCACGGCGCGTTCCGACGCAGGCCTGATCGTGACCGAGCACGGCGTCGCCGATCTGCGCGGCAAGACCCTGTCGCAGCGCGTACGCCGCATGCTGGACATTGCCGCCCCCGAACACCGCGAGGACCTGGAGCGCCAGGCCCACACGCTGCTGCACCAATGCGGCGCCGTTTTCGTTGCACAGGCAGGTACTGCCTGACCCACCGCCTTTTTCGCGTACCTAACAGAATTCCCAAGGAGACTTTCATGCGTCGAGCCGCTATCGTCACTCCCCTCCGTACCGCCGTCGGCACCTTCGGGGGCAGCCTGCGCCCGGTTTCCGTCGAGGAGCTGGCCGCCACGACCGTGCGTGCCGTCGTCGAGCGTAGTGGCATCGATCCCGCACGCATCGATGACGTGGTGTTTGCGCAGTCCTACGCCAACAGCGAAGTGCCGTGCGTGGGCCGCTGGGCCGCGTTGCAGGCCGGCCTGCCCGTCGAAGTCCCGGGCATGCAGCTGGACCGCCGTTGCGGCGGCGGCCTGCAGGCCATCGTCACCGCATCGATGATGGTGCAAAGCGGTGCGGCCGACGTGGTGATCGCGGGCGGTGTCGAGAGCATGAGCAACATCGAGTACTACACCACCGACATGCGCTGGGGCTCGCGTTCGGGCAACGTAAAGTTTTACGACCGCCTCGACCGCGGCCGCGAGCGTTCGCAGCCGGTCGATCGCTTCGGCAAGATCTCCGGGATGATCGAAACCGCCGAGAACCTGGCACGCGACTACGGCATCACCCGCGAGCAGGCCGATGCCTTCGCCGCGCGCAGCCATGAGCGCGCAGCGGCCGCGTGGGAAGCCGGCCGCTTCGACGCGGAGATCGTGCCGGTGCAGGTGCCGCAACGCAAGGGCGACCCCGTGACCTTCGCGCGCGACGAGGGCTTCCGCCCCGGCACGACGACGGAAAGCCTGAGCAAGCTGCGCGCGCTGATGCCCAACGGCACGGTGACCGCCGGTAACGCCAGCCAGCAGAACGACGCGTCGTCCGCCTGCCTGATCGTCGCCGAAGACAAGCTGGCCGAACTGGGCCTGACCCCGATGGCCACGCTGGTGGGCTGGGCCGCGGCCGGCTGCGAGCCCTCGCACATGGGCATCGGCCCGGTTCCCGCAGTCAAGAAGCTGCTGGCACGCCTGAACCTGACGCTGGACCAGATGGACCTGGTGGAACTGAACGAAGCCTTCGCGTGCCAGGTCCTGGCTGTGCTCAAGGGCTGGGAATGGAACGACCAGGACGCCATCGAGCAGAAGCTCAACGTGAACGGCTCGGGCATCTCGCTGGGCCACCCGATCGGCGCCACCGGCGGGCGCATCCTGGCAACGCTGCTGCATGAACTGCAGCGCCGCGGCGGCCGCTATGGCCTGGAAACCATGTGTATCGGCGGTGGTCAGGGCATTGCTGCGGTATTTGAACGCCACTGATTGGCTGGCAGCCAGCTTTGCTCCCTTCTCCCGCTTACGGGAAAGGGAGCAAGGCGGGCGCATCTGCACCAACACTTAACGCAGGTAGACCTGACATGATCCGCGACAACGAAACCCTGGAAGCCCTGCTCGACAGCGTGCGCCGCTTTGTGCGCGAGCGCCTCGTGCCCGCCGAGGCCCTGGTCGCCGAGACCGATGAAATCCCGCAGGACATCGTGCAGGACATGCGCGAGATGGGCCTGTTCGGCATGACCATCCCCGAGCGCTTTGGCGGGCTGGAGCTGACCATGGAAGAGGAAGCGCGCGTGGTCATGGAGCTGTGCCAGACCTCGCCGGCATTCCGCTCGCTGCTGGGCACCACCGTGGGCATCGGCTCGCAGGGCATCCTGATGGACGGCACGCCGGAACAGCAGGCCGCCTGGCTGCCGCGGCTGGCTACGGGCGAGATCCTTGCATCGTTCGCACTGACCGAGCCGGATGCCGGTTCCGATGCCGGCTCGCTGCGCACCACGGCGATCAAGGACGGTGACCATTACGTGGTCAACGGCACCAAGCGCTTCATCACCAATGCGCCGCAGGCCGGCATGTTCACGCTGATGGCGCGCACGAACCCCGACATCAAGGGATCGGCCGGCGTGTCGGCCTTTATCGTCGATGCCACAACGCCGGGCATCAGCTTCGGCAAGCGCGACGTGAAGATGGGCCAGAAAGGCGCGCATACCTGCGACGTGATCTTCGAGAACGTACGCGTACCGGCGGCCAATCTGATCGGCCTGAAGGAAGGCCAGGGTTTCAAGACCGCGATGAAGGTGCTGGACAAGGGCCGTCTGCATATCTCGGCCGTGAGCGTGGGTGTGGCCAAGCGCGTACTGCGCGACGCGCTGAACTACGCGCTGGAACGCGAGCAGTTCGGCCAGCCGATCGCCGAGTTCCAGCTGATCCAGGCCATGCTGGCCGACAGCCAGGCCGAGCTCTATGCGGCCGAATGCATGGTGATCGATGCCGCGCGCCGCCGCGACGAGGGCAAGAACGTGTCGACCGAGGCGTCCTGCTGCAAGATGTTCGCCACGGAAATGGTAGGCCGGGTGTGCGATCGCGCCGTGCAGATCCTCGGCGGCGCGGGCTATATCTCCGAGTACGGGATCGAACGTTTCTATCGCGATGTGCGCCTGTTCCGGCTGTACGAGGGCACCACGCAGATCCAGCAGGTCATCATTGCGCGCAACATGATCCGCGAGGCGCGAGGCGCCTGAGTTCCGCGCCCGGTACCATTGCCGTACCGCTGCCCGTCCGCAAGGCGCGGCAGTCCGAAGTTACTCCCAAGCGCCACCATGACAGTTTCCGCCTCCACAGCCTTTCCAGAATTGCCATCCCCCTCGCCCCGCACCGGCGCGCTGAGCCACTTGCGTGTGCTCGACCTTTCACGCGTGCTCGCCGGTCCCTGGTCCACCCAGAACCTGGCGGATATGGGCGCCGACGTGATCAAGATCGAGAAGCCCGGCGAAGGCGACGACACGCGGCACTGGGGCCCTCCGTTCCTGACTGGCGAGGATGGCAAGCCCACGCGGCAGGCCAGCTATTTCACCGCGGCCAACCGCAACAAGCGCTCGGTCACCGTGGACATGTCCACGCCCGAGGGCCAGGAATTGATTCGCGAGCTGGCGCGGCACAGCGACGTGGTGGTGGAGAACTTCAAGACCGGCGGGCTCAAGCGCTACGGGCTGGACTATGAGTGCCTCGCCGCGATCAACCCGCGCCTGATCTACTGCTCGGTGACTGGCTTCGGCCATACCGGCCCTTATGCGGCGCGCCCCGGCTACGATCTGCTGATCCAGGCCATGAGCGGCCTGATGAGCATCACCGGTCATGCCGACGCCGAGCCCGGCGGCGGCCCGATGAAGGTGGGTGTCGCGGTGATCGACCTGTTCACTGGTATGTACGCGACTACCGCGATTCTCGGAGCGCTCGAGGCGCGCCACTTCACCGGCCGCGGCCAGCATATCGACATTGCGTTGCTGGACGTCGCCATGGCAGTACTGGCCAACCAGGGCGCGGGCTTCCTCAACGCCAACGATGTGCCGCGGCGCCAGGGCAATATCCACCCGAGCGTGGTGCCCTACCAGGACTTCCCCACCGCCGATGGCAACATGCTGCTGGCCATCGGCAACGACGGGCAGTTCGCCCGCTTCTGCGAAGCCGCCGGCGTGGACTGGGCGCGTGACGAGCGCTATGCGACCAATACCGGCCGCGTCAACAACCGCAAGGCGCTGATCGCAATGCTGACGGAGCTGGCGCGCACCCGCACGACGGCCGAATGGGTGACGCTGCTCGAAGCCAACTCAGTGCCTTGCGGCCCGATCAACAATATCGCCGAGGCATATGCCGACGCCCACGTGCAGTCGCGCGGACTGCGCATCGAACAGGAACGCTATCCGGGTGCGACGCCGCCCGCCGGGCAGAGCGTGAACCAGGTGGTCACCGCGGCCAGCCCGCTGCGCCTGTCCGACACGCCGCCCACGCTGCGCTACGCCCCGCCGGCACTCGGGCAGCACACCGACGAGGTGCTGCGCGACTACCTGAAGCTCGAACCGCAGCAACTGGAAGCGTTGCGCGCCAAGGGCGTGGTGTAAGCCGATTGCCGCCACACGGGTGCTCCCAATATGCGCGTCCAACTACAGGCTGCCTCACCCGTCCACCTGTCCCGCCTGTTGCCGGCGTTCCCGCTGGTCATCACGGCAACGCAGGGCCGGACACTGGTGCGGCGGCGCGGCTTCGAGCGCGTGGTCGTTCCCGGGCACCCCCTGGTGATTGCACCGTTTGAGGCCATCGACATGTGCCTGGATGGCGGTGCGATCCAGCCGGCGTGCTGCAGCCTGGAACTCCAGCTGCAATCCGGCAGTACGGCTGGCATGTCGCTTCACCACCGCATCTCGCGTCGTGTGTTCGTACAGCCGCAGCATGCCTGGAGCGCGGCGTTCATCGCTGACTTGCTGCGCGGCTCGCCGGCGCAGGTGCGACGGACACTGTTCTCGGAAGGCGCCGCGCTGACCGAGCTATGCCGCACCCAGCGCTTGATGCGGGCACTGTTCGAGGTCCTTGCCGACGCTGCCGGATCCGCAGAGCTGAGACGGCGCACCGGCTGGTCGCCACGCAACGACCTGGAAGCGGCCTTCTACGACTGGTTCGGCCTGTCGCTGCACGCAGTCGGCCGGCTCGGCACGGGGCGCGCGGCCATTGCCACCCCGCGCACCGCGACATTCGTGCCACATTGGCCGGAGCGGCAACTGGCCTGATCGCGGCACCAGGGTGGCCCAAGCGCATTCGGAAACAAGGAAATCCACCTTTGCCGATTCGCGATTGCAGCGCACTGGCGGCCCACATACACTGGCATCGTTCGCCCTGCAGAACGGCTTCTGACGGCCTTTTTACCCAGTACCAGGAATCCCGACGAGATGGCCCCGGACCGAGATACGACACAACGGATTAGCGACATCCCACGCCACTGGGCCGCCCAGACCCCTGGGCACATTGCCGTCTTCGAGGATGGCCGCACGGTCACTTTTGCACAGCTGTGGGAGCGCATCGAGGCCGCAGAGGGCTACCTGCAGGCACAGGGCGTCGGGCCCGGCGACCGCGTGCTGATCGCCGCGGAAAACTGCCTGGCGGTGATCACGCTCGTCTTCGCATTGTCGGAACTGGGCGCCTGGCCGGTGGTGGTCAACGCCCGCCTGTCGGCACGCGAGATCGAGGAGATTCGGGGTCACTGCCACCCGCGGCTGATGCTGTTCACCCATGCCGCCTCGCCAGATGCGCTGCGGCACGGCATTCGCTACCGAGCCCGAGAGGTCGCTCCGGCCGGCCTGGGTCCGCTCATGGCGAGCGCCATCGACGAGACCAGCGAGCGCGAGCCCGAAGCGCTGGCACACGAGGTAGCCGCGTTGATCTATACGTCGGGCACCACAGGGCATCCCAAGGGCGTGATGGTCACGCACCGCGGCTTACTGCATTTCGCACGTGTCACCGTGGAATCCCGCCGCATGCACGCCGAGGACTGCGCCTACGCGGTCATGCCGATGTCGCATGTGTTCGGCCTGGGCACGCTGTTGTTGTCGACCTTGCAGGCCGGGGCCACCCTGTACCTGAGCGCCCGCTTCAACGCCGCCGACATCGCCGCAGCGATCCGCCAGGGGACGATTACCCTGCTGCAGGGCGTGCCGACCATGTTCAGCCGCATCCTCTCGCACGTGCGGGCCAGCGGCACGCCGCTGGCACCGTCGCCTCGGCTGCGCTATCTCTATACGGGCGGCGGCCCGCTCGACCCGACGCTCAAACAGGAGGTCGAGGCGATGTTCGGCCAACCGCTGCACCATGGCTACGGCATGACTGAATATACGGGCTCCCTGTTCGTGACCCGCATGGAACGCCCGCGCAGCGACTGCTCGGCGGGTGAGATCGTCGAAGGCGCCGAACTGCAGGTAGTGGGACCCGACAGCAAACCGGTGCCGGAAGGCGAACCGGGCGAGCTGTGGGTCAGAGGGCCGGGTGTCATGCGCGGCTACTACCGTGCGCCGGAGCTGACCGCCGAAGCCCTGCGCCCCGACGGCTGGCTCAATACCGGCGACATCGGCCGGCTCGGGCCCGATGGGGCACTGTTCATCGTGGGCCGCACCAAGGACCTCATCATCCGCTCGGGTTTCAACGTCTACCCGATCGAGGTCGAATCCGTGATCAATACCCATCCGTCGGTGCGTCTCTCGGCCGTGGTCGGACAGCCTGCCGCGGACGGCAACGAGGAGGTGATCGCCTTCGTCGAAATCAAGGACGGCGAAAAGTTCGATGCGGCCGCGTTGCAGGAATACCTGGTCGACCGGCTGTCACCCTACAAGCGCCCGGAGAAGATCCTGCGCGTGAGCACGATCCCCACCACAGCCAGCGGCAAGCTGCTCAAGCACCAGCTCAAGCAGATGGTCGCGGACAAGACATAGCAGGAACGGCCGGGGGCTGAATCAGTCCTGGCGACCGAGCCCGTCCTCGACCAAAAGATCGACCAGCTTGCGCGCAAACAGCGGCAAGGCCTCGGGGTCGGCGACGCATATCTGCAGCTTGCGCTCGGCCCATTCGTCGTTGAGCTGGACGATCCGCAGCGCCATCGTGCCCGCATGGCGTGCCGCGGTACTTTCCGGCAGCACGCCAACGCCGACATTGGCCTCGATCATGCGGCAGGCCGTCTCGAAGTTGCTGACCTGGACACGCCAACGCAGCTCCCGTTGCAAGTCCGTAGCGGCGCGGTTGAGGAAGGTGTGGAGCGCGCTCGCCTCCGGCAGGCCGATGAACTCATAGTCCAGCGTATCGATGAAATCGATGCTTCTTCGCTCGGCAAGAGGATGGCTCAGCGCGGTGGCCAGCACGAGGCGGTCGCTCCGGTATGGCATGACTTCCAGCCCTTCGGTACGCACATTCCCGGCAATGATCCCGATGTCTACCATGCCCTCCTGCACCGCGCGCACGATGTCCGGGCTCAGTCGTTCCTGCATGTCGATGGTCACGTCAGGATGGTTGACGAGATAAGTGCGCAGTACCGCAGGCAGGAACTCGCTCATCGCCGTCGTGTTGGCGAAGACGCGCACATGGCCCCTTACGCCCGACGCGTATTCTTGCAGATCACCGCTCAACTGCTCCAGCTGGCGGATAACCCGGCGGGCGTGAGCCAGCAGCGTCTCCCCCGCTCCCGTCACCTTCACCCCCTGGCTACTTCGGCTCAGCAGCTTGACGCCGACGTGCTCCTCCAGGTTCTTGATCCGGGTACTGGCAGCGGCCAGCGACAGGTGTGACCGTTGGGCACCGCCGGTCAGGCTCTGGGCTTCAGCGATATGTGTGAATAGTTTCAGGTCTACCAGGTCAAAGCGCATCACATCCATCCCAAGCGGCGTACCGGATTATCCCCCAACACAACGCGCTCATCACTAATTGCAGCAACTTTGGCCATGCGAAGTCTGATGGACCTTATTCAATACGTCGTTGCCACATTGCAAGCATCGCGCCGCAAACAGCGATCCAGGTGACAAACTGAAAGCCGTCCAGCGTGCTAAGGAAGCTCGACTGCTGCGCGACCATCCGACTGATTTCATGCAGCGCCAAGCTGGCAGCCTCATTGCTTGTCTGCCCGACGCTCTCAAAGGCATGCATCATCCGTTCGAGCGTAGCCTGGTAGGCGGGGTTCGACGGGGTCACGAACTCGGCAAGGCGAGCCTCGTGCACGGCGTATCGGTGCTGGTCCAGGATAATCATGGTCGCCGTCGCAAAGGAGTACGTCAGTTGCTTGACAATGTTCTTGAAGCGATAGCCATGGCTGAATTCCTCGACTGCAAAAGTCCGGAACGTGATGTTCGCCACCGGCAGCGCCACGAACAACAGCAACAGACCGCGCAACACCAGTGGCGGCACCAGCCAGGAGCTGCTGACACCGAATGGCATGTGCCGCATCCAGCTGCCGGCCAGCGCGGCAAGCAGGAAGCCCGGAACGATCAGCCACTTCTTTCGCTGGACGAGCGATGCATACCGGAAATACGCAAGTGCACCGATCATCGACGCCAACGCCGTAAAGCCCACCAGCTGTCCCGCATTCTCGACCGGATACCCTAGCCCGCCCTCCAGGAAGCGAGAAACGAGGTAGCCAAGCGAATGGCTCAGGTAGTAGAAGAGCACGTATAACGCGATCCCCATCTGGAAGGTCTTCTCGCGCAGCGCATGCAGGCGCACCAGCGGCCGTGGGTGGTGCCATTGGTGCCACACGAACCACGCCAGCGCGAGCAGGCCGCCAAGGGTCAGAAACATGAGTGCAGGTGATGCACTGAATAATTCGAAGCGCACCTGCTGCATCACGATCATCAACGCTCCCAGGCCGGCAGCGAACAAAACGTAGGGCCAAAAATGCACGTCACCACGGTCGGCGTCAGGCATCTGGCCGGATTGCGGCACCGCAAGCCAGGCAAACACCGCCAGTGCAAGGCCAGCGACCGCCGTGCCGGCGAACAACGCACGCCAGCCGAATTGCGCAATCAGGTAGCCACCAGACAGTGGCGCCAGCGCGCTCGCCAGCAGAATCATGAGCAGGAACGCCCGCGTGGCTGCCGGACGTTCCTGCGGCGTGAAGCCAGCCTGCAGCTGGATACGGCAAGCGCTCATCACCGGGCCGATGAAGAAGCCTTGCATGCCTCTTGCCATCGCCAGTTCCATCGATGATTCGGAGAGTGCGGCCCCCACCGAGCCGACGGCAAACAGCAGAAGGCTGGCGCCCAGGTAGCGGCGGTATCCGACGCGCTCGACCCACCACTGCTGTTGAAGGATGCCGAGCACAGACGTCAGTGCATAGGCCGTCGATGCCCACACCAGTTCATCGGGCGACGCATTGATGCCGCCCGCGATGTGCCGCGTGAAGAAGCCGAACATCGCGTTGTCGAAATAATCCAGCCCGGTGGCAAGCGCCAGCGCCCAGGCGAACACGGTCATGCGCATCCGGTCCTGTTCAATGTCCCGCAGTCCCTTCGCCGTTGTGTCCATCCTTCGCTTCCTGCTTACCCACCGTCCCGCTCGCCGGACGCACAGCCTTCCTTGCTCCTGGTTCACTGCTGTTAGGCGAGCAGTTCCATACGCAGCGCAAATGCGACCGTCTCCGGCCGATCGGCGAGCTGCCTCCCCTCAAAGGTCAGTTTCACGACTTCGCTGCGCCGAGGGAATGCAATGTGCGCTCAATGGCATCCAAGGCCGAGTGACCCCAGAGCGCTACGGTTGCTGCGTCAGAAGGAACGACTCAATCCTATCCGTATTTCAGTGATTTATCAACGATTGATTTTTGTATGATATTGGGTTCGCCACCCTGCTTCCACACGCTCCTGCATTGCGTTCTGATCATAGGAATGGGCGCCGCTACCCTCAACTCGGTGGCGGAGATCTTTTCGTACTTTGGAACAAGTAAGGACTGCACCTTCGTTACCCATCCTTCGTCTACACCCTCGACGTGCGCTTGCAGAACACCCCCGATGGCGGTGGGAAACTGTGTTCTTCGATATCCGAGAAGCACGGGCCCGGCACAAAGGGAAAGACGACATCGATGCGATCGTCGCGCATCTCAACAAAAGCTTGCGCGCAAGTACCGCTGTGGACCCAAGCAACTGGACCCGGCTGTGCATCACAATTGCTGACCCATCTCAGTCCATCACGCCGTGGGAGGCCTGGCGGCGGCGCGCACACGATGCGGCCATTTCGCATGGGCCCATCCGCTACGCCAGGTCGTCCAGCAGCGCTTTGGCGTGACGCAAGTCTGCAGTGTCAGCCCCTTCCGAAATCGCGCCCGCGATCTCGCCCAGCATGTCCCTGGCCGCGCCGTCCTGGCCTTGGCGGTGCCAAAGCCGGGCGAGGCAGAGGGCGCTTTGCAAGGCAAGCGAAAGGGCCGCTTGCTCACGGGGGAGGTCAATGGCTTTCTCGAAGCAAGCCTGCGCAGCTTGCTCCATGGGGGACGAATGGGCTGGCTCCCCTGGCCACGCCAACCTCAACTCGCCCTGCAGGCGATACAGCGTCGCAGCATCGAAGCACTCGCCGGTGTCGTGCACCAGCGCCAGCGCGTCGTCCAGCACGCGCAGCCCGGATTCCGGCTGCCCGGCTGCGAGATAGGCATCGGCGAGCAGTCCGAGGAGGGACGGCCGCCCAAGCGCGGCCCCGGTGGCCTGGTGGTCGCGCAGCCCCTGGTGGATCAGGGCGATGCCCGCTTGGGCGCTTCCCTGCCGGGCGAGCGCCCAGCCGCGCAGGATCGTGGCCCACGCGAGGTAGTGCGGGAACCCTTGCTCGCGCGACAGGGAGAGCGCGGCATTGGCATACTCCAGTGTCGCGTCCCGCTCACCGAGCCGCTGATGCAGTTCGGCCGCGAAGATCAGGCTTAGCGCCAGGGCAAAGGGATCCGAAGCCTGCCTGGCCAGCGCCAGCGCCTCCTCGCAGCGGACCCGGGCCTGGTCCGGCCAGCCGAGGTACCAAAGGATCCAGCTCAGCGTGCTGCGCATGTGGACCGCCGGGTTTCGCGCATAGCGCAAGAAATGCCCATACGACGGGCGGTCTGGGCGGTGCAAGGCCAGTGCCTGCTCCATATGCGTACGGGCCTGGCCGATCTGGCCCAGACGGAACACGGTCGCCCCCAGCACGCGATGTGCCTCGGCAAGCTGTTCCGGGTCTTGTGCCTCCTGCGCGAGGCCGAGCAACCGCTCGCCCAACGCTTGGGCCGTATTGAGCTGGGCACGCAGCAGGTAAAAGGACCACAGCCCGAGTTGTGCCGAATAGAATTGCGGCGTGTTCCCACCTTGTTCGCTCAAGGCGAGGGCCCGCGTGTAGGTCGCCTCGACCTCCGGCGCCCCATAGCCTCGCGCAGCCATCCACGCCGGACCCAGGCTCAGTAGCAGCGCGAGTTCCTCGCGCTGGCGCTCGGGGGTCTCTGGCAGCGTCCTCACCAGTTCAAGGGCCGCGCGCAAATGGCCGATCGCTTCCAGTTGCGCGGAGCGCTGCATGGCCTGCTTGCCCGCCAGCTGCAGGTATTCGACGGCCTTCGGGACATTGCCGCTTTGGCTGTAGTGGTGCGCGAGCTCGCTGCAGTACTCATTGAGCCGGTCCGGGAACAGGGTTTCGATGGCCCGCGCCGTGCGCTCGTGCAAGCGGCTACGCTGCCCGGAGAGCAGCGAGTTGCCGGCCACCTCCTGCGTCAGGGCATGTTTGAACGCGTACTCTACCTCGGGGAAGGCAGGCCGCTCATAGATGAAGTCGCCGGCCTGGAGGTCCGCCAGCAGCGGCTGCAGCGTGTCGTCAGGCTGCCCTGTGACATGGCGGACCAGGCTCGCCGGGAAGTCCGTGCCGATCACCGCCAGAGTCTGCAACAGTTCCTTCTGTGGCACCGGCAAGCGGTCGATGCGGGCCGCGAGCACCCCCTGCACGGTCGTGGGCATATGCAGCGCGAGCGGCGGCTTCTCGATCCGGTAGCTGCCCGGCTGGCCGAGCAAGGCGTTTTCCTCGGCCAGGGTCTGGACCACTTCCTCCATGAAAAATGGGTTCCCTTCGGTCTTGGACAGGATCAATTGCTTGAGCGGCACCAGGGAAGCATCGTCGCCTAGCAGGGCCGAGAGCAGGCCTTCGGCTTCAGCCTGCCCCAGCGGTTCCAACCGCAGTTGGGTATAGCAGGACAGGCGGCCCCAGTCATGCCGGTACTCGGGCCGATAGTTGACGAGCAGCAGGATGCGGGCGCTCGACACCGCTTCGATCAGGACATTGAGGAACGCTTCAGTTTCACTGTCAAGCCATTGCAGGTCTTCGAACAGCACCATCAGGGTCTGATTCTGGCTCTCGCGCACCAGCAGCCGAGTGATCGCCTCAAATGTGCGTGCCCGACGGATGGCCGGATCCATCGTGGGCAGCGCCGAACCGGGCTCAAGGAAGCCGAGCAGGTAGAGCAGGTAAGGCAGATGCCCCTCGAGGGTGCGATCCAGGATCAGCAGCCGGCCGGTCGCCTTCTCGCGATAGCGGCGTTCGTCGTCCTGCGCCGTGATCTGGAAATAATTCCGCAGCAAGTCGATCAGTGGCAAGTACGGGAACGCCTTGCCATGCGACACCGAGAAGGTTTCCAGCACCATGCAACCGGACGGCGCGCGGGCCTTGAACTCGTGGAAAAGGCGCGATTTACCCACGCCCGCTTCGCCCACCACGCCGACGATCTGCCCCCGCCCGGCGTTGGCCAGGGCCAATGCCTCACCGAGGCGCTCGAGTTCGGCCTCGCGCCCGACAAATCGGGCCAGGCCCCGGTGCGCCCCAACCTGCAGGCGCGTGCGCAGCGCACCCAGGCCGAGCACCTCGTACACCGCGAGCGGTTCGCGCAGCCCCTTGATCTGAGTCCGGCCCAAGGCCTTGAACGCGAAGTACCCCTCGGCCAGCCGGTGGGTCGATTCGCTGACGAGGATGGAGGACGGCGTCGCGACGCCTTCCATGCGCGCGGCGATGTGGATGGTGTGGCCGACCGGATCATAGTCGGTTCGCAAGTCGTCCTTGCGGATCGAACGCACCACCACTTCGCCGGTATGCACGCCGACGCGGATCTGCAGCGGAATGCCCTGTTCCAGGCGCACCTTGTCGCTATGCGCGCGCATGGCCTGCTGCATCCGCAGGGCTGCGAACAGCGCGCGCAGCGCATGGTCCTCGTGGGCGATCGGCGCGCCGAACAGCGCCAGGATGCCGTCGCCGAGGGACTTGGCCACGTAGCCTTCGTAGTGGTGCACGGCTTCCATCATCAGCGCGACCACGGGGTCGATCAGGCTGCGCGCCTCCTCCGGATCCAGGTCCTGAATCAATGCCGTTGAGCCGGCCATGTCCGCAAACAACGCGGTGATGGTTTTGCGCTCGCCGCCGGCGTCGACGCCCTTGGCTTCCATGGCGGCCCGCTCGGCACGGATGCGCTCGGCCAAGTGCGGGGGCGTGTAGAGAATGGGGGCTGGCACCGAGGGCGCAACGGGCGGCGGCGAGGTGCCAGACGGGCTCGCCAGCCGTACGCCGCAGGCCCCGCAGAACGTCGCGTCGGGGCTTGACGCATAACCGCAGTGCGCGCAGCGCTGCGCGAGCCGTTGCCCACAGGTCTCGCAAAACCGGGTGCCCGCGGGGTTCTCCGCCTGGCAATGGGTGCAGCGCATCTTGTCCCCTTGCCCCGTCAGTCGCGCTATTGAGCCTCAGGCCGGGCGACTGCGGCCGACTCGAAATCGGCGTCGACTGGCCTCACCAATGGCACCAGCCAAGCCCAGTCCTGCGACACGGGTTCGAGAATCACCGCGGCGCCGTGTCGACGAATGCGCGCTTCGGCACTGTCAAAGCGATGGTCTTCGGGCAGCCCCACGGCCTGCAAACCTCCATGTCGGAGCACCTTGGCGAATTCCATCTTCCCCTCCGCTCGTGTATCTACAAAAAATATAGATGTCTTAGAGGCAGCGGGCGCGGATTCAACGGCGCCCCCGCATCCATGGTGCTGCGGGCACCCCGCTTCAGCTTTAGGCGTTGGCAGCGCGCAGCAGCGTCCGCGACACGCTGGAAGGCGGGCACTTGCCTTGTCCGGCGGCCGGCCAGACCGCGTCAAGTGGCCACCGCCGACGCCGCCTGCGTTTCATGGATGCGTCAAGGCGCGGGGCAAAGACTCGCGTGAGCGAACTCGGCCGAGAACGACACGTCCGCCGCGGCTGCACTCGCGCCTTCCCGACATCCACATAGGGCGCCAAGGCGTCCGTCGATCACTTACCTGATAACTGCTATTATCAGGTTTGAATTTTTGCGTACTATACGGGGTTTCGCTGACTGCACTTAGGGTGGGAGACCGTTAAGGAAGGTGCCGGGAACGGCGCTAACGGCTGAAGAAGAGACCGCTGGGTCGCGCACGTGCGTGATCTCAGCGCCGCGATGCAGGCAAGTTTAGCCAGAAAAGTGCCCCGTTGCCAGTGCGGTAGGGTCTTCATGGTTTGCCTCTTGGACTAGGCACGCCATCCCGACACAGGGTCAGAATTAATGTTATCAGGTAAGAAACTGACGCCCGTCCCCAACGAATTCTTATGGCCCAACACAATCACGTCGCTGCCACGATCCCACGCTATACCCGGGCCGACTTCACCGCGCTGCGTTTCCGGCTCAACCGCATTCCGACATCGGACATTCTTGCGCGTGTGTACGATGAAGACGCGCTGGAGGCCATCGGGATCGAGACCCCGACTCAACTGGAAGCCCGACTTGATGCCATGCGTGACCATCTGGTCGAACGTGTGTGCCTGAGCAATCCCTATCTGTCGGCGAGCCTGGCAGATGCGCGCCGCTTCAATCGTTGGCCCAAGAGTGCCATCGACTATCTGGTGCGGGCTGCAGACAAGGATGTTTCCCAGCCGCAGCCAGAGGATCCGGTCTCGGCCTGGCTGCGGCCCGTCGTGTTCCGGCCGCTACGCCAGGAGGGCATCCAGACGCTAGCGCAACTGCAGGGCTATATCGCGCTGCGCGGCCGGCGTTGGTATCTGCCCGTGCCGCGGCTCGGTGCCGGCAAGGCGCGCGCCCTCGAGCGCTGGCTGCAAGCCCATTCGACAACGTTAGGCCCCCTCACACTCCCCGACGAGACGCCGCAAACGGCGTCGGTGGATTTGGGCGCAGAACTCGCATGCAGGTTGGTGCCGCTTGAGCAGATCGCGCGAGTCGTGTCGTCCCTGGACGGCCATGACGGCCGCAATCGTGCACCCGGATTTTGTCTCATTGCCGCACGCCATGACCTGGACGCCATCCGCGCGTATCTGTCCCGTTTTCGGGATCGGGACAAGACCGCCCGGGCCTACCAGAAGGAACTCGAGCGCTTCCTGCTCTGGTGTGTCACCGTGCGCCGCACCGCATTGTCTAGCGTGGACGCCAGCGATTGTGAGCGCTACAAGGATTTCCTCGCGCAGCCCGATCCGTCCTGGATTGGCGCGAAAACGCCACGCACGTCGGCTCGCTGGCGGCCCTTTGTCGGGGCGCTCAAGCCGGAATCGCAGCGCTATGCGGTGTTGGTGCTGCGAGGTTTTTTTGCCTGGCTGGTAGGCGTGCGTTATCTGGGCGGCAATCCGTGGTTGCTCGTTCAGGATCCGCTCACGGTGCGCCGAGAACTGCCGGTCGCGATCGAGAAGGCGTTGCCGGGTCCGCTATGGGAGCATCTCCTGCAGCCAGACGGTCTCCTTGATCAGCTCTGTGCCAAGGTTGATTCGAGGCCGTCGGGCGTGCCGCTGGCCGCGAATGACGCCGACGCGCAAGGGGCACAGTACCGGCTAGCACGCGCCGCTGTCCTGCTATTGGGGTGCAGTGGCGCGCGTCGCGAGGAGGCGGCCCGCGCAATGCGTTGTCACCTGAGGCCGGTCCCGGAGCAGGCTGGCATCCCCGCGGGCCTGTGGGAATTGGCCCTACTTGGCAAGCGCAGTAAATGGCGCACCGTGTTCCTGCCCCCGCGCGTCATCGCGGCGTTGCGTGCGCATTGGGCGGACCGTGGCCACGATTTCGAGGAGGCGGATCAAGTGCTGGCATTGCTCTCACCAGTGGTGGTGCCGTCCACCCGCGCTGCCCAAGCCAAGCACGTCCGTCGCGAGCACGGGACGCCCGTCCTGACTGGCACCGGATTTTCACCCGATGGGCTGTATCAGCTGTTGACGACGGCGCTGCTGCGTATCGCCGACGACACCACGCTCCCATTGGGAGCGTTCGAGCGGGAGCGGCTGCGCCAGGCCTCGCCCCACGCGCTGCGGCATACCTTTGCTACGCACGCAGTGGCCAACGAGATGCCAACAGACGTTCTCCAACGGCTATTGGGACACGCTTCGTTGCAGACGACCTCTCTGTATGTCCGCGCGGAACGCGCGCGTGGGCTGACCGCCGTCTCAAAGCTCTACGCCACCTAGCAAGCTGCCAGTCCGGCCTGGCATTTTCGCGCGCCGCGGCCACGCAGCTGACTCCCTTTTGTGAGCAATGTGCCGATGGGTCGTACGACCGACACCATCACTCTGGAGCGGGGCTCTCCCCTAGCTTGGGGGGCGGCTGTCCCAACTTGGGACAGTCGTCTGCGTCTTGGTCCAAGTCCGGTTTCTACGCCGGGGGAGAAAGGTGCGGTGCCATGGGTAGCTGACCGGGCCCAAGGTGTCCCGACTTGGGACACTCAACACTCATCGCAATCCCGTTAGTCGCGTCGCAAGCCGCCATCGGCAGGGAAGTTGCCGACGCATAGAGCCGCACCAGCGTGTCCCACGTGGCCCCGGGACTCTGGGGTGTCCCGGCTTTAGTCGGGGGACTTATCGAATACGAACGGAGATGGCAGCGGTACGGGTGGTTCCGGTGGCAGACGCCTATCGCCGAAGCGTTCCGACCTGGGACACATGAGGACACGGGACTGTGGCAGTAGCACGGTTAAAGCGCCAGTCGGCGGCCGCTAACGCAGGCCCCAAGGTTGGGACCCGAACGCCTTCGGACTACTGGCGGCGTTGAGCTGAGCAAAGACATCACAAGAGTGCGTGGGGCGCTTCCTACGCGACAGGTCATCGAC
The DNA here is from genome assembly GCF_905397435.1 of Cupriavidus numazuensis. Classification (GTDB taxonomy): domain Bacteria; phylum Pseudomonadota; class Gammaproteobacteria; order Burkholderiales; family Burkholderiaceae; genus Cupriavidus; species Cupriavidus numazuensis. Next base: position 32,376 of record NZ_CAJPVI010000014.1, on the reverse strand, counting down.
ATGACCTGTTTCGATCCTTTTGCCAAGCCAAGCCAATGGCAATTGCTCGATTGCATTGCCCCATCTCGCACGGGGGCACGCTTGCGCCGACTGCCTTCACGGCGGGCGCCTTCTCGACCAGGATTAGAAGTTTGGTGATCCGCTCTTCATGCCGTCGTGTGGCCGCCAACCGGGGATGGGCCATCCGCCGGATGGCTCGATACCGGAAGACCTCAGCCTTTGCAAGCGGGGCAGTGGGGGCGAGTTAGCTGTTCGAACAGTTCGAGTTCGGCACCGGCGCGCCAGACCATGGCCGATAGGGCCCGCCGTTCCTAGTCAGAACGGTCGCTTTGGCCGTGAGTCCAGAGGCGCGTCGATTCGACGCGGATCCGCGCTGGAGTGTCCCAACTCGGGGCACTCTGCCACGGTACAGGGCGACGCACTTAGTTTGTCCGGCCGAGCACGGCTCTTGGGCCTGATGCCTGACTGGGCTCCTGTTCAGATGGCAACTGCATTGCGTCCATGAGCCGGGCCCTGAGCCTTAGGCCCATGGACGCGCAAGCATAAGCGCGGCCTTTTGCCGATCGTCGTGGGACTGCGGAAGAATGACGACTACAGCCCTTGATCGCGGCTGTTTCACGCCAGCTCCGCTGGACCTCCGCGGAGGCTTGCCTGTCCGCAAGATTTGAACAAGCAAAACCCACAGCAGAGTGTTCCGACTTGGGACACTCAGTTACTGGCGCACCCCTTCTATCCCCGTGCTCGCCCAGCAATGTCGGTCGTTCCAGCCGAGTGAGTACGGAATCGGTAGGTCAGCCTTCCCAAGTTGGGACAGTCAAATGCGGCTCGTCTCGATGGTCTGCGGCGACGCCCCCGAGGGGGGCCGTCGAGTTCGTCGCCTCGGAGAGACTGGCCCACGTGCGGGCAAAGAGTCATAACATCGCATGACCGCCACCCATGCTGAGTCAGTTCGGCGGAGGCACGGCCTTCCACGTCTGCATGCCAATGAGCATCCCGACTTGGGACAGCCTCGCGTTCACGACCAGACGGCCTGTTCGAATGGCTCCGGCTGACGTGTCCCAAGTCGGGACAGTCCTGGGCCTGGCAAACGGAAAAACTGCTGGGGGTGCCGGATGAAGTCGGTTTCGGTCCCGGGGGGAGCCATAGCTATTAGCCACGCGACCCTACGAAGACGGAAGCCCGCCACGAGCCAAAGGATTCGCTGCCTCCATGACTCCCCTGTCCCGAGTTGGGACAGGGCGTCTCGATCTCCGTCAGTGCGACACTCCGACACCGGTGCAAAGCGCTCCGCGCGCGTCCCCCGCGCAGCTCAACACCATTCAGCGGGCCTGCTCGATCTACCGAGTTGAGCTCGTCGCGCCTTCCTAATCGACGGTGACGTTTGATTCCACGTCAGGATGCCTGCGCCTGCGAGCTCCTTTTGCACGATAGCCCGCGAGAGGCGTGAATTGAGGTGTCCCGTGGGGCACAGTTGGCAGGGCCCGCCACACTCCGCTACGCGCCAAACGGGAGGTCGCCACAGCCCGATCCTCTTCGTCACCTGGTGGCGATGCTGCAAGACCTCGCATCCCGAATTGGTCCACGCCCATCTTGCGACAGCCTGTAGTTTCAGGCCGAGGGTTGCACTGTCAGCCCGCGACGCTTAGCGCCGCCGCGCGTCGAAGGGGACAACTTCGCAGAGTGTCCCAACTTGGGACAGCTCTAATGCATCTGTGGCACACGGAGCTGTTAGCGATCCTGTTTCCGATCCGAAAGACCTCTACCGCGGCTCCCTTGCGACCTTGAGTAACCAGCGTCCCAACTCGGGACAGTGCCGCTGGATGCGGTGATTGAATGAGCCACCATAGCATCGCAGCTAGTTGGCCCCCATCCTAGCCAAACAAAAAAGCCCGTCTAGATGACGGGCCTCTTCTTGAACGTAAAGACAGCTTACTTCGGCTGGTGATGAAACGTCTCGCTGATCAGTTGGCGAATCTGAGTCTCGAGAGCTTCGCTTAGTACGCCCGCCTTGATCTTCACAGTGAATCCATTGACATCCTTGGTAATGGAACCCGCATGCTCTTTACCGGAAAAGAACTTATCAATGCTCCGCTCGCTTGCTGAACTGGCAGCTTCCGCTCGACGGGTGGCCAATGCCTTGATCGCGCCCGCTGCCTTGCCTTGCTCCATGCTGCCCGATGCAACGAGCGGCCAGATCTCCTGCGCTGCTGCATCCCCGGCCTCACCGTACTTCCGGATAGTCGCCACAATGGCTTCGGCCGCCGTCCCACCAAGCAGAGTCGGTTGCAAGTCCAAGTCCCGGATCACATATTCCGGGAGCTGCCCAAAGCTAAGGAATCGGTAAAGACCACTGCGAGACAGCCCGAGGGCTTCAGCCAGCCGTGCACGCGACGGAAACTCCTTCTCCGTCTGACGAATGGAAAGCGCAACCTCGTAGTCCGAGAGATCATCCCGACTGACGTTCTCCACCAAGGCTAGTACCGCCATATCGGCGTCGGAGGGCTCGGCGACCACCGCCTTGATCGTATCGGCACCCAGCATCTTGTGCGCGCGCCACCGGCGCTCACCTGCCACGATCTGGTACCCCGATTCCGAACGGCGCACTACGATAGGCTGCATGAGCCCGACTTCACGGATGGACTCGGCTAGGTCCGAAAGCTTGGAATCATTGAAGACACGCCGCGGTTGCCAAGGGTTCGGCACAATATCCGCGACAGCGAGCTGCGACGCGACACCCGCTGCTTCAAGTTCCTGCACGCGCATCTGGGCCACAGCCAGAGCACCAGCCAACCCAGGTGCAGTCTGGGTCCGATCGTTGCGCTTGATCTCGTCCTTCTGAATGGCCGACGTCTTCCGTATGCCAGCCGTCTTCGCCAACAGCTGTTCTCGCATATTGCTCATTGCGCGCTCCTCCATTTTTCTGCGTAGATTTCATCCAGCCATCGGCAATAGTCCACGATCGGCTGGCGTACCCGCTGTAGCGACTTCGCCGCACTATGGGTACTGCTCACATCGAATACTGTCGAGAATGCCAGGGCCCCAGTGCTCATCACGGAACTGGCCGGGACTTCGATCGAATGCAGCCAGCTCTCATAAGCGCTTTGCGCCCATGCCCGAACAATCGGCGCGGAAGATGTGCGTCCATAGTCCACCTTCGATAGCAGCAGCGAAACGAAGTCGTACTTCTTGTCTGCTTCGTACTTGATAAAGCTTTTGGAGACGTCCGAGAACAGGCGCCAGAACGACAGCGAGCTGATGAAATCCAGATTTTCCGGCACCATCGGCATGACCATCGCGTCGGCCGCCAGCAAGGCATTCAAGTTCAGGTAAGAGAGCGATGGCGACGTGTCCATCAGAATGTAGTCGTAGTGCTTCCGCAACGGCTCCAGCCCCTCCCTCAGAACGGTCCAGAACCGAAAGCCCGGCTTGACCTTCTGCATGGCCGGCAAATGAAATTCAGCCCCGATTAGCTCGGTGTGTGCCGGAATAAGATCGAGGCCATCCCAATATGTCGACTGCGCCTGGGCCAGCAGCCCGCCCTCGATCTGCTGATCGTAGATATATGGCAGAACGGTGTCGTCCGGCGAGACATCCTTCTCCGCGTACAGGCCGCACAACTCCGAGAGCGAAGCCTGAGGGTCCAAGTCCACTACCAGAACCTTTCGGCCCCGCAGCGTCAGACCTTGAGCCAAACACATCGTTGTCGTAGTCTTGGCAGAGCCACCCTTCAGTTGGGCCGTGATGATGATTTTCCCTTCCGGCTCCCGCGTGCCCGTGACGATCGGGGTCTGATAGATGTCCGAAACCTTCTGCACCCAGATGCGCGCCTCCTCAAGCGTAAAGGTTCGGGTGCGACCTGTTCCGGCTGCAGTACCCGCAGGCAACTCCCCGTCGCCTTTGGTCGCGAGGTATTGCACTTGAGAATGCGAGATGCTGCACATCTCCGCGATTTCGCCGGTCTTGAATACGGGAGCCGTCTTTCGCGGCCGCGGAGCAAGGATGGTCTCGCGAAGCTCGTCCGTAAAAATCGTGACCTTCTCCGCGAACTGGGATATCTGCTCAAGTGGGACAGTTCGATCGACTGCCGGAAGTTGACTTGTTCTCACCATTCTGAGGTTTTTCCGCAAAATTCTGGAAAGCTCAGAATACAGGAAACGCTTGAGCAATGCTTCATAAACTACTGTTTTTGAAGTCAACTTTCCGAAAATGCCACACCTTTGATTAAATTTTAGGCAACATTTGACTGCCTAACACCGCACGAAACCTCTGACACCACCGGAATGTAGCTTCCTGGCGCAGGCACAGAATAGTAAATCTGCACAAATGACCTCACCATCAAAGTCCCGTAGCGGGCAGAAGGCGGTCAGTCGCGCGAGCAAAGGAGGGCACTTCTGTGACCGCGCACAATCGACCTCACCTTGCTCGAAGCATTCCATCAAAAGCCAGAGATTCCAGTGGGCAGATAACAACCATTACTGCTCAACGCGTACCCATTTTTGGGACCCCTGGAAGTCCCCCCGTCTACTTCACCGCAGAAGGTGAGGTTCATTGTGCAACTCTCACGGAAGTCAGCACAATCAACCTCACCATGCAGTGAATCGCAGCCCCTCCAGCGTTATGCACAATTAACCTCACCATGCTTTGTGGCACAGAAACCCTCAGCCATCGCGGCCACCGGGTCGGACACAAGGCGAGACTAAGTGGCAAGGTGCCTCAAACGACGAACAATATCCTTTCCAGTCATCCACCGACCTGGGGCCTGCCCACTGGACTGCGACCACGCCGTCGCGAAGCGATCATTTTCTTGCAGGCCATGTGTACTGGGAGTCAGGCTAGTCCCCGGCCCCTGTTTGCTTGTTTTTTTTTGAGGTAAACCAACCGACAAACAAACAGGAAAATCCAAAACCCTTTTTGATCAATGGCTTGGTACCACGAAGGTGAGGTTCAATGTGCCAAAGGTGAGGTGGGTTGTGTAGGCACTGTGTGGTTTGTTGTGCAGGCAAGGTGATAGTCATTGTTCCGCAAGGTGCGAGTCCTTGTGCCAACTCCACAAAGGTGAGGTCTGTTGTGCTGGACCTGTGGATATCCCTATCGAGCCTAGGTCTGACAGCACGGCAGCGGTCAAACGCTGCCGCAATGGTGAGGTCGGTTGTGCGAAAGGTGAGGTTGGTTGTGCGCGCGCGCTCCGACCCATGAAACGTGTCTTCCATGGTGAGGTTCATTGTGTTGAGCACCTCACCATCACGTGCTAGAGTCACGCCAGCCAATAGAGACGGGAAGAACAGTATGGCGGCCGAGACCCCGGTGGAGACCAAAGCGAGGACCACGCCTCGGCAAATGGCGCTTGCCCTGTTCGAAGACATGTTTGACCTCGGTACCTCGATCAACGAGGCGAACCGCGAAATCGGCTACCAGCGCAACAATTTCTTCACGGAAATCGTGAACATGGGCCTGGCGGCGCGCCGGTTCCTCGATGCTGCCTACTTCATCGTTGCTCAGGAACCCGAGGTTATTGATCAGTACGACGTTGAACTGAATTACTTCAAATGGTTGATGCGGTATGACAGCCGCAACCTGAAGCACTTGCGCACCATCGCAGATGAGGCGCAGAACGCGAAGATTCGCGTCACGAATACACCGTCGGACCGTGATCCGGCCGAAGACGACATTTGGGTGCAAGTCCAATTGATTGGTATGGTCGCGATGCACCGGGGCCGCATCCGGTTCGACGTCCATCACAGCCTGATCCCACACATTCGAGACCCGCGCAAGTCCCACTGGCTAAGCCTGCGGATTTCGACGGCATTCACTCGAAGCCTGGCGCGCGCCATCTATGACAAGGTGTTGCCTAGCGTGCCGACAGGGCGTACCGACTGGATCAAACTGGACGAGATGCGAACTTGGCCCGGAAAAATGGGCGCGAACGCAAGCATCTTCAAGTATTTCAAGCGCGACTGGCTTGAGCCGGCGGTTCGAGAAATCAATGAGATATCTGACATTGAACTGTCCTACGAAACCCGGACCGAATCGACCTCGTCGAAGAAGGTCGACCGCATCCGATTCCTGCTTGGCCGTAAGGACACCGCAGATGCAGTGATGGCAAGCCTTTCGGACGCGAGCCAGATTTACAAGATATTGAAGGATGAGTTCAACCTATCCACGCGTCAATTCACCGAGATTTCCGAGAATCGAGAGACTTGGAATGACGATCGCATTCTGCAAGCGATCGAGTACACGCGGTTCAAACTCAATCGCGGACAGGTGAAGAAGAGCCCGTCCGGCTATTTGATGAAAGCCTTGCGTGACAACTGGCGCATGTCCGAAGCCGAACGAACCATGGTTCAAGTCCAGACAAAGCTGCTCACCGATGAAGCCGAAAAGGAGGCTGAAAAGGTAGCAGCGAAGTCTACGGTCGAACGTAGTGTTGCTTCGCGAGATGAAGAGACTCGCGTTCGCATGAATGAAGAGTCTCGACAAGGTCGCGAGCACTATCAGGCCGCTGACGACAAGTCTCGCAAGGAACATGTCCGCTCATGGCTTACGTCGAAAGAGGGCAAGCTCGTGCTCAGGCGCATGAAGCTGGAGCCCGCAGCCGTCACGGAAGACGTTATCTTCAATACTCCGGACTTGTCCTGGTACTTGGGACAGTTCGTTTTCGGTCGGATCAAATCGGCGATTCCGCGTTGAAGAATATCTTCACGTTACGTTGCCTTGGGAAAATGCCTCAGGTGGCGACAGCAGCAAACGACGCTTAACGGCGGTAAAGGTCATTCGCCATTTGCGCGTCGAACGAGCTTGGTGTGCGCCCACAATGCTGCGAGCTGCTCAATGGCCGCACGCGCAATCGCAGAGACGACGTGACCGCTGGCCCTCGCGCAGCACGGACGTGCCCACTCCGTTCGCAAGTAGATGCGGTCGGGACACTGTGCACCATTGATCGAACCGAGTGCGGGTTGTTCGTCATGTAGAACATCTTCGCCAGCGTCTGAAAGGTCTCGACTTCGCAACTGAGCTGCCAATTCAATAGCGGCGCAATCAAAGACCAGACTCCGCCTGCGCTTCCGACTGGCCCGCATCGAAGCTCGGAAACTCTGAGGCTCATTCCAACTCCGCGAATGCATGTATCCGGTGCTCGTCAACCATGCCGCGCAGACCGAACGCGCGCGAGAAGCTGCAATTCGCCTCGTCGGCGCGGAGAACGTTGTGAAACAGCCGCAGGTGATGGGTAGCGAGGACTTCGCGTACATGCTCGAACGGCGGCCCGGCGCGTACGTGCGTCTTGGCAATGACCTTGGCGAGGACGGAGGTTGTATGGTCCACAACCCGATGTACGACTTCAACGACAAGGCGCTCTCTGTCGGTGCAGCGTTCTGGGCACACCTCACGCAGAGCTATGATGATCCGCAATGGCATTCCCGCCGACACGCTCGACAAGTTCATTGACTATGCGAAGCAGAACAAGGCCAAGCCACTGACTTACGCCACGGTCGGCATCGATTCGATCTACCACCTCATGGGCGATGCGCTGGGCGCGCGCCTCGGCCTTACCTTCCTGCACGTGCCCTACAAAGGCGCCGCGCCCGCGCTTCAGGGCCTGGCCGGCGGCGAGGTGGACTTTGCCATCCTGCCCTACCAGTCAAGTTTTGAAGCCATGCAGCAGCAAGGCCGGCTAAAGTTGCTGAGCAGTTTTTCGAAGGCGTTGCCCGCCCCGCTCAAGCACCTTCCGCTGATCTCGCAGAGTCACGTTGTACCGGACTTCGAGTACATGATCAGCGGTGGCTACTTCGTCAGGCAGGGCACGCCGGCCGAGCGCGTAGCTGTGCTACGCAAGGCCATCGGCGAGGCGCTAACCAAGCCTGAGGTGCGGGCGAAACTCGAAGCCGAGGGGCGCACGGTCGTGCAGCGGATCGAATCGCAGCAGCAGGCGAACAAATATTTCGACCAGTACCAGGGACGAGTGACGCAGCTGATCCGGAGCGTTGGCCGAAAGGCCAACGCAGCGTGAGACTATCCATCTCCGCGGGCTGTGCGAAGTTCTCGAACAGCCGTTGGCCCAGTGCAGCAAGGTTGCAGTCAATGGCCTGATCAGCAACGGTATCTTCAAGGACCTGACTACGATGACGGTCTCTGGCACCACGGTCATTGTGAGTTAGTGTTCTGCCGACTTGGGACGGCTTGCAGACATCGTGGCCCCTTAGCCCATCGCGACCCGGTTTCTTCCATATCGCTTGGCTTCGTACAGTCCCGCATCCGCGACCTCCACCAACCGGGCGCTCGGTTGGCCTTCTTTGGGCCAGAGTACGGCTGCCCCGATGCTTACAGTCAGGCAGTTGCCAATTGCAGCGCCGGTGTGAGCAATGTCCAGCGCTTCGACCGATCGCCTGACTTTCTCCGCAATCAGACGCGCACCCTCTGACGACGTGGAGGGAAGAATCATCGCGAACTCTTCACCGCCAAAGCGGGCGGGCAGATCACCCGAACGCGCGCAATTGTCCTGCAGCACGGCCGCTAGCCGCCGCAGGGCCTGATCGCCGGCCACATGCCCGTATGTGTCGTTGTAGGCCTTGAATGCGTCCACGTCGATCATCAGCAGCGCGAGCTGACTACGTTCGCGCCGGGCACGCCTCCACTCCGCGTCCAGGTACTCGTCGAAATGGCGGCGGTTGGCCAGGCCGGTAAGTCCGTCAGAGTTGGTAAGCCGCTGCAGTTCGAAATTGGACTCCAGAAGCTGTTGCTGGCTTTGACGCAGCGCGCGGAAGGCCTCGTCGCGTTGCAGCAGGCTAAGGTACGAACGCGAGTGATAGCGAAGGCGTGCGATCAGCTCGACGCGGTCCGGAAGCTTCACCAGGTAGTCGTTGGCGCCGGCTGCGAATGCCGCCCTTTTCATGACGGCTTCTTCCTTGGTGGATAGTACGACGATCGGGATGTCACGCGTCGCCGGATGGTTGCGGTAGCGTTGCACCAATGTCAGGCCATCTATGCCCGGCATCAGGAGGTCTTGCAGTATGACCGTGGGACGCGTGCGCTCCGCAATGGTAACCGCCTCATTGGGCATCGAACAGTAATGGAAGTCGACGCCTGGTTCTGAGCTGATGGCACGGCGGACGGCTTCACCCACCATCGCCTGGTCGTCCACAAGCAGGACCACGACGGGATAGCTGACTACGGGGACAGCATCTGGGGTGACGATGTTCTCGGGTTGTCGCATGCTGGGTTCCTGGGCGGCAAGTCATCAAGTGTCTTGGTCGAGCATCGGCAAACGGCGTCGTTGCTTTGATCGCGAGGTTTCTTCCGTAGGTCCTCATCCCAGTGCAGGACGTGCGCCGTAGCAGGCCTGCGTGAGGCGCGGTGCAATGTCGGAGAGTGGCAGGATCTCGCCAGCGGCGCCCATGGTCGCCGCTGCCTTCGGCATGCCATATACGGCGCTGCTGGCCTGATCCTGTGCGATGGTCAGTGCACCATGTTCACGCATAGCCTTCAGCCCCCTGGCGCCGTCACGGCCCATGCCTGTCAGCAGCACGCCGATGGCTCTTCCGCGCCAGTGCTCGACTACGCTTTCGAAGAAGACATCGATGGAGGGCCGATACGGGTAGTCGCGGGGCTGCTCGGTGTAGGCAAGGTGGTTTGCCGCGGACAGACGCAGGTGATCGTTCGTACAAGCGATCAGCACTGAGCCAGCCTGGGGCGCTTCGCCGGGAATGACTACGCGCACGGGTAGTGCGCATTTGCCATTGAGCCAGTTGGCCATGCCGGGCGCGAACGCCTCGTCGACGTGCTGGACAGCCACTACGGCGGCACCGAAGTCGGCGGGCAGGGCACCGAGCAGGTGGGCCAGTGCCGCCGGACCGCCGGCCGAGGCGCCGATTGCCACCAAGTGCGGTGTCGCCGGGGTGCCTGGCGAACTCCGCGCAACAAGGTGCGTGGAGGGGCGTTCGTCTGCAAGATGTCCGATACGGCGCATCTTGCGCAGCAGGGGGCCGGCAATCAACCTTGCATCGGACTCGGTCAGCGTGGGCGTATCGACGGCGTCCACCGCGCCATGTCCCATGGCATGGAACACCTGTGTGGCGTTGCGGTCAAGATCCGTCGTGACCACGACAATGGGGCACGGCGTTGCCGACATGATGCGGCGCGTAGCTTCGACGCCGTCCATGACCGGCATCAGCAGGTCCATGAGGATCAGGTCGGGCGTATGCGACGCTGCCAGTTGTACCGCTTGCTCCCCGTCTCCGGCGACCCACGCAATCTCGAACGCGGGATCCAGTGCGATCGCGCGGCGCAGCGCGGCGAAGGCCAGGGCGGAATCATTGACGATGCCGACCTTCACCTGCTGGCCTCGCTGACCGTGTCATGCGCCGTATCGATCGCTACACGGTGGCGGACATCGTCTGCGGACAGGTGGCAGTTCACGCGGGGTTCCGGGCGGCTCCGGGAATCCGACGATCTGCGGTGGATAATCGTCGGAAGCCTTATGCCCTGGCTAGACGGCATGTCGATGTTCATGGGTACTAGACCTTAAAGCGAGATACGCCACTGCGCAGCTCGTTTGCCACCAGAATTAGCCCGTCGATGGAAAGGCCCGATTGGCGCAGCGACTCAACCGTCTGCTGAGCGGCGTCGGAGAGCTGCATAAGCGCCTGGTTGATCTGCTCAGCACCGCCGGCCTGAGCCTGCATGCCTTCATTGACCATCAACACGCGTGGCGCCAGCGACTGTACCTGCTCGATGATCTGCGAAAGCTGGTCGCCGACATGGTTCACGTCGGACATGCCGCGGCGCACCTCTTCAGAGAACTTGTCCATGCCCATCACGCCCGCGGCGACGGCGGACTGGATCTCTCGCACCATCTGTTCGATGTCGTAGGTCGCGACGGCCGTCTGATCGGCCAGGCGGCGAATCTCGGTTGCGACCACGGAGAAGCCGCGCCCGTACTCGCCGGCCTTCTCGGCTTCGATGGCTGCGTTGAGCGACAGCAGGTTGGTCTGGTCGGCCACCCTGGAGATGGTGGTGATAACCTGGTTAATATTTCCCGCCTTTTCATTGAGCGTGGCAAGCCGCGCATTGACCAAGCCCGATGCGTCCATGACCTGCTGCATGGTCGATTCCATGCGCGATAGACCGATCTGGCCGGACCCCGCGAGCCCGGCCGTCTGTTCGGCAGCGGAGGAGACTTCGTTGATGGTGCGCACAAGGTCGCGCGCGGTGGCGGAGATCTCGCGCGATGTGGCACCGATCTGAGTCGTCGTGGCAGCCGTTTCCGCTGCGGTCGCTTGCTGCTGGCGAGCGGTCGCGGCAATCTCGTTGACCGAGGTGGTGACATGAACGGCAGACCGCTGCGCCTGGCCGACCAGCGATCCCAGTTCGCCTGTCATCTGGTTGAAGCCTTGCTCAACCTTATGGAATTCATCACGGCGGCTCAGGGCCATGCGCAGGCGCAGGTCGCCGCCGCGGATGCTGGCCAGCAAGTCGACGATGGAGCGCATCGGCACGGTAATCGCGCGCAACAGCAGGTAGCCGCAAATCGCCGCCATGGCGACCGCTACGAGCAAGGCCAGCCCGATGCCCATCTTAGCCGAGGAAACCGCTGAATTGATGCTATGCGCGGCTTGTTCGTTGACGGTGCTATTGTCGTCCATCACGGTCAGGGCACCCTTGCGCACGTCGCTCCAGAGCAGATGCGCCTCACCTCGGAGCAGTTCCTCAGCCGCCTCGCGTCCTTTCCAGCTTGCGGGGTGTTCCAGCGATACGGCGGACTGATCGTACCGGGCGCGCAGTGCCTTGTACTGATTGAAGATGACCCGGTCATCATCACGCGTAATGGTTGCCTCATACTGCTGCTCAAGTCGGTCGAGCCGTTGCCGCACGTCGGCAACCTGTTGCTGGTAGCCACGGCGCTGGCTGTCATTGCCGGCTTTGACCGTTTCCCAGGCCAGCACATAGATTTCGCCCCAGGCGCTGCGTATGCCGGTGCTGTACCTAAGGCCGGGCAAGGCGTCCTTGAGCATCAGGCTCGTTTCCTGTTCGATGGCCGACAGGCGGGTATAGGCCACAAGCCCCATCGATCCCATGAGCAGGAGGATGAAGGCAAAGCTTCCCATGATGCGGGTTCGGATAGTCCAGTGGTTCAAGGCCAGGATTTTGTTGTCAGTCTTGCCGTCGACAGTTTGCGTTGGCTAGCCCTTCCCCCAAGCGAATCGTCGAAGCCCTATCCTGAGGCAGAGGGATCTGAAGCAACAGGGATCAAGCATCCGCCGCGAAAGCGTTGCGCTTCGAGAACGGGACGGGTCAGAGACGCGCGCGGGTTCCAAGCCTGGGGGTGGGGAAAGAGCCCATGGCAGGAAGGCCCCATCGGCCCGATCAACGGTAAGGGCCTTCGCTGTTGATTGCCACACCTCCAAACGTAGGGCTTGCATTTGGCGCTTCCGGCGAAGGCACACCGGAGGTGACTCCACCTACTGGAAGTCGTCGATCCATGCCGGAATGAAGTAGAGCGACAGGATTGCCAAAGCAAGCGCAAGCCAGAATGCCACCATCCGAAGCTGCGCCCTGTACCGACAAAGCCATTTGATTGCCCGCATTTGCGATGCTCTAAGGAATGTTGGACCGCTCGGGAGCGGTCGGCGTCGATGCCCATGGTAGGGGGACGGCCTAGCCGAAGGGCATCCAAGCGTCTGTAGCCGTTGCAGAACAAATTGCTCATCTGGAGGGGCGTGATGGACGCGCCCCAGACAACGTCAGGCCCGGGGCTGGATCTGGTCGTGGGTGGGCAGTCGCCCCGAGGAGTCGGCTAGCGTGAAGAACATGACCTCCCGGTTCATGCTTTCAGCCCGCTCCTGCAGTGAGCCCGCGGCGGCGGCAGACTGCTCCACGAGGGCAGCATTCTGCTGTGTCACCTGGTCAATCTGGCAGATGGCCTGATGGACCTGATCCAGGTTCCGGCTTTGCTCTTCCGAGGCGACTGAAATCTCTCCAATGATGTCGGTGACCTGCGCAATGACGTGGCTAACGCGTGCCATCGTAAGATTTACACTGGTAGCCTGCTCGGCCCCATGGCGCGCTTTGCCGGTCGATTCCTCGATCAGCTGCTTGATTTCCCGTGCGGAAGCAGAGGCACGCTGAGCGAGCGAACGGACTTCGCCAGCCACTACGGCAAAACCACGCCCATGTTCGCCAGCGCGTGCGGCCTCGACGGCCGCATTTAGCGCGAGAATGTTGGTTTGGAACGCGATTCCGTCGATCAGGCCGGTGATCTCGGTGATCCTGTCTGACGCGGCACTGACCTCGCCGATAGTCCGTACCATGGCCTCGACCTCTTTGCGGCCTGCTTCGGTAGTCGCCTTGGCTTCCTTCGCCAAGGAGTTGGCATGCCGGGTATTCTCTGCGTTCTGGGTCACGGCTTCGGACATCTGTGTCATGCTGGCGGCCGTCTGCTCCAGCGAGGCGGCTTGCTGTTCCGTGCGTGCAGAAAGGTCCATATTGCCAGCCGCGATCTCGCGGGTTGCTGCGCTCATTGCCTCGCTCGATGCGCGGACGGACGCCACTACTTTCGAGAGACCGTCTTGCATCCGTGTCGCAACCGCAGAGAGAACGTAAATCTCGTTGCGAGAACGTCGCTCGACACGAACGGTCAGATCACCGGCTGCCACGCGGGCGAGTTGCTCTCCGACTTCCTTCAGTGGTCGCTGCACAATGCGGGAAAGCGCCACGCGGGCGGCGACAGCAACGAGCAGTGCGAGTGCCGACGCCACGGCAATGACGGTCTGCAACCCGTGGAAGGTCGTACGAGCCGCAGCTTCGTCCTCCTTGCCGCGCGCTTCAGCATGCTTGGAGAACTCGTCCAGAGCCACGTTGAACGTGCGAGAGGCCTGGATACTATCAACAGCGCTGATTCGATCGTACGTCGCTGTATCGCCGGAATCCATTGCTTCCTGCGCCGCGCGTACGGTGGCGTTGAGTGCGGAATAGGAAGTGACCAGCTTCTTTGCCAGTTCGCGGTCCCCGACGGATGACCTCGGCATTGCCGCGAATCTCTCGATCAGTTGCTGACCTTGTAGCAGACGCGTGGTGGCTGTCTTCAATAGGTCGCGCGCCACTTCGCCCTCTCCCGAGCGTGCAGCGCTTTGTGCCCCGGCAATCGACACCCGCGCGCGTTGAGTTGCCGCAAAGGCCCCGTTTATGGCCTGGACCTCGTCGGTCAGCGTACTTAATCTCTCGACGGAACTTGCCGTATCGCGAAGGCCCCTCCAGGACACGATATTACTCAGGCTCATGAATGCCACGAACGAGACAAGGACCACGCTAAGGCTGGCACTTACTGTGAAGTTTCTCATGACTATCTCCGTGATTCAGTGCTGGGGCGACCGATCTCTGTCGACCGGTACGAATGCCATGGTCGAGCCTGACGCTGCCGCAGCGCTGACACCGAGCTTGTTGCGCGCGCTCATGCTCTCGAATGCCACTGACGGAGCAGGCGCGCGAAGATGGAGCCCTACATTGGAGGGGGGACGCTGGTCGCGTGCATTGAATGCCCTGGCTGCGGGTGGGGACACAGTGCTTGCGAGCCGGATGTCTCCGTCCAAATGCTCCCGACCTCTTCGGGGGTAAATGGCGGGGATGTTTGCGGGGTGCGCGCCGGCATGTCACTCGAAGGCTGCTTGACATCGGCGTGCATTTCTATCGGTTGCTTCGAGTCATACCGCGGCTGGTCAATCCCCAGAAAAGTCGGGGTTGAGTGCGGCATGGCGAAGGACCAGAATTTCGCCTGCGAGACCCAACCATTCGCATCTGTTCGACGCGGCGTCTCCTGTGGAGCGCCGCGTTTTTTTGCCTGCCTGCGGCAGAGGACGTGCATGACCGCTTCACGCTTACCAACGACCAGTTCGACCTCAACGGTAGCAGCGGGCAAGACGAGGCCGGTTATGCGAAGCCCTGCCCATCTAGCGCCGAAGCCAATGCGGCGAAGAGGTTCGTATAGGCAAGCTTGAACTCGGCCAGCAGCGTATTGTCCGCCGCGCCCGTGCGAAGCTGCCCCTCGACGGCGCGAAGGCGTTCGGCGTGCGTTCCGGCACCGATAGACGCGAGCAGGGCGATCATGCTGTGTGCCAGCCTTGCCGCATCGGTGAATCGTTGCTCGGCAATGGCCACGCATATCACGTGTGGAACGTCGGCTCTTTCCTCAAGCATGCGTCGCACGAGCCTTACATAGATGCCGGGTTGACCGCAAAGGCGCTCGACTGCGGTTGTGACCTCAAGGCCTGGCACGTTGCGCAGGCGCTCTACCGCCGCGAGATCCGAGTCTCGCTCGCCGGCAGTCGGCAGGGAACGCGTCGACACAGTTGTTTCTAGGCAGCGCGCGATGGTGTGGTAAAGGCTTCCTGCATCGATGGGCTTGGAGATGTAGCCGTCCATTCCCGCCATGCGGCAACGCTGCTTGTCCTCTTCACGGGCGCTGGCCGTCAGGGCGATTACGGGAAGCGAAGAGTATCTCGGTTCACGACGGATCACCGCCGTGGTTTCCAACCCATCCAGGGTCGACATCTGGATGTCCATCAGTACAACGTCGAACGTGCCTTCATGCATGCGTGCAAGCGCTTGCCGTCCGTCGGTGGCGAGCGTGACGTGCATCCCCACCCGCCTGAGCAGCGCTTCCCCCACTTCCTGGTTGATGGGGTTGTCTTCCACGAGCAAGACATGCCTTCCGCGCAAGACTTGCAGTGGTGAGCCATCCGGCGCATGCGGATGCCCTTCCCGCAGCCGCCGATCGACGGCAGTGGCCGCAGACCGTTGGCAAGCGCCGTGCGCGGGATTGCTGTCGGCCATGCCTAGCGCGAGGCGGAACGAGAACACGCTGCCCACTCCAACCGAACTACTGACCGAGATCTGGCCTCCCATCAGCTCGGCTAGCCGCTTGCTGATCGACAGGCCGAGCCCCGTTCCGCCGAAGCGCCTAGCCACCGAGGTATCGGCCTGAAAGAACGGGTTGAACAACTCTGCCAAGGCCGCTTCTGGAATCCCGATCCCCGTATCCCGTACTTCAAACTGTACCAAGATCCCTTCCGTTGCCGGGCGAAGTGCCTGTACGTTGAGTTCGATGCGACCGGAATCCGTGAACTTGATGGCATTGCCGACGAGATTGATCAGAATCTGTTTGATCCGGTTGGCGTCGCCCAGGAGCTTCGCGGGCAGTCGGGGATCCACTTGAAGCCGCATATCCAGCCCCTTGTCGCTGGCTTGCTTGCGGAACATCCACTGGATGTGATCAAGGATCTGCTCCAGCGAGAAGTCGGAACAATCAATGGGAAACTTGTCTGCCTGGATCTTCGAAAAATCCAGGATATCGTCGACGATACGCTGGAGGTGCCTGCAAGAAACTTCGATCCTCGCCAGATAATGGTTCAGCTTGATGGTGTCCTCTTCGTCAAGTGCCAGCTGGGTCATGCCGACAATGCCATTCAGCGGTGTCCTGATCTCGTGGCTCATATTGGCAAGAAACTGCTCCTTCGCGCGCGCCGCCAATTCGGCAGCTTCGCGCGCCCGCTGCAGCTCCATATTGAGCTCGAGCGTAGCAGCCAGGCTCTGCAGTGCTTCGCGCGTCCGGTACTGTTCCGTGACATCGGTCGCGACAGCGCCGACGCCGATGATCGTTTGATCGCCGGGGCTGCAAACCGGAAACATCGACATCCGGAACGTCATCTGCTCATGCTCCGGGCCGCGCACGGTATGTACGGCGACCTGTGTGTCCCCGGACGCCATGACTTCCTCATGCAAACGCTGGACGAGGTCGGCCGTGCGATGGTCGGTGATCTGTTCCCACGCCACTTCTCCGACGAAGCCCTTTAACGATGCCCCAATCGCGTTGCAGTACGCATGGTTTGCCATTTCGACTGTACCGTCCGGGCTGTTGTAGGCGAGTCCCGCTGGCACGTTCTTGCGGAAGGCCGTCCAGAGCCTCTCGGTGCGCCGCATTTCATTGCGGCTGCGCCATTGCAGCACTGTTATGGCCAGAATGAGCAGGATGGCAAGGCACGTCAGCGCAATGATTGCCTGCCGGGCAAGATGATACGAGCGGTACGCTTCGTCTTGATCCAGTTCGACAATGATCCCCATGCCGGTATCCGCGAACCAATGCCCGACCCCGATCACGGTGTGGCCGCGGTAGTCGGAATAGCCGTCAATGACCTTCGTTTCTCCGTTCTGCTCGCGTATCAGTTGTTGCGCAATTTCCGTGAAGCCGGGCGGATGACTGCTGGCATGCCTCTGGGGACGGGCACGTTGCGAGGGGGATGGGACCCTGGCCCATAACGCCGTGGGCGCGGCCGTAGCGTGGTTGCCGGCGGCAGCACTCCGGGCGTCTGCTGGCACGGGCGACAAGACCCGTCCGGTTGCGTCGATGGCATAGGCCTTGCCGGAGCGTCCCGTCCAGCCATGCCGCAGGATCTCGAACAGACGGTCCCGCGGGTCCGTGCGAAGGCACAGGAAAGCGATCGTCTTTCCTGGTTCGCCAACGCGCCCGCAGATCTGCTGGAACAGCGTTCCTGGCGGCAACTCGCGTTCGCGCGAAAGAATCGGCAGCCCGGCCTGGTTCGGGCGCGTTGCGGCAACACCCTCGGTGTCCGCCAGCGCCAGGGCTGCGAGAACCACGCTGGTCGAGACCTGCTTGCCGACATAGGACGGGCTGGTCGCCGCGATGATCGTGCGATCGGGCGCGATCAGGCTGTAACCGTCGAATCCGCGGCTTCGATAGATCGGTGTAATCCACGTGTCGTACAGTGCGCGCAACTGCTGGCTTTGCGGGGTCCTGGCAAGCTGGCGCGCCAGGTCCTGCTGATAGGAATTCTCGACGATTGTGCGCAGCCGCGAGACACCGTCTTCCTTGAGCAAGCCCGTCAACCGTGTGAGCGCATGCAGAACGGATCGCCGCTCTGACTCGGCACGGCTCCGTTCCTGCGCATGCAGGGAACGCAGGACCTGAGCGCTCAGCAGCAGCAGGAGTGCAATGGCGACCACCGTCATGATGATCGTCTTGAGGCCATCGGCTGCCAGTGACTTGCCTGCGCCAAGGGGCAACCATGGCCTGGAGGCACGCGTGGAGGAAACACCGGATGGGATGGACATGGTACGCGTTCCCGTATGCAGGACGTCGGGAGAAAATCTCAGGCGGCGGCTACGCAAGGTATCCGGCGCGATGCTGAACGAATATGGCGGGAAACGTCGTCTCAGCTGCCAAGCGTTCAGGGTAGTGGACGACGCCTGTAAGACGATCGGAAGCGCACCGGACACAGTGCCCGCTAGCTGTCCCAGGCCGCCAGCGTGTCACCATGCAGCAAGGCGTAGTCGTCAGGAAAAAGCGTGCGGATAGGCGGTGGATACTGGTATGCCAGGACGGCATGCAGTTCGCCGGTATGGTCGATCCTGAACACTTCGACAAGCAAGCGTGCCCGGGTCGGGCTCAGGCCCGAGACATAGACATAGCGCGCTTCGCGCCACATAAACGTACCCGTCTCGAACGGCCCAGACAGTTTCAGCCATCTTGCGTACCGGCGCCTGCAATGCTCAAGAGCTTCAGCTTCGTAGTTTCTTGTCATGAGGGCAGGGGGGTACGCGCCAGCGTCCGGCGTGTACACCCAACTTCTCCATGGCCCGTCAATAAGTCAACAGCTTAAATCGGTTGTCATGATCGCATGCGCGAGGAGTTGGCATAAAGCGGGGGTATACCATTAAGGAGCGGCTTGCAATCTACTTTGGGCAGCCATTACGACGCTGGCATGACTGTGGCCTGCAGCGATGACGCGAACTGGTGCGCAGTGATCGTCCCTTCAAAGAGCTGACCCATGCCGATGCCGCATCCCGCCTGTTCGAGGATCGTTCGCTGGCTCTCGGTGTTGATTCCTTCCGCGACGACCTCCAGGGCAAGGCCGGCACCGAGCCTGCCGATCGCCTGGACAACAGCAAGCGTTCCAGGCTCATTCACTCGAGCGACGATCGAGCGGTCGATCTTCAAGGAATCGACCGGATAGTGCGTGAGGCATGTCAGCGCCGAATAGCCGGATCCGAAATCGTCGAGCGTCACACCGATGCCGGCGGCCTTGAGCACTCGGAGCGCGCGGATGACATAGTCGGAGCCCCGGTCGGCAAGCGCCCTTTCCGTTACCTCAATACCAAGCAGCGATGGCGGCACGCCCGTGCGCTCGATTCGCTCAAGCAATCCTTCGGCGAAATTATCGTAGAGGAACTCAACCGGTGAGGCCTTGATGGAGACCGGTACCACCTTCAGCCCTTGCCTGCGCCACTCTGCGATGTCGGCAAGTATCTTGGCCTGCATCAGCGCACCTATCTCGGCAGCCAGTTCATATTCCTTGAAGCCTTCGGCGACGGTGTTGGGCTGCTGCGGACCATTCTGCGGGCAGCGCCAACTGAGTATGGCTCCAAGCCCCACAATGGCTCCGTCCCGCAGTCTTGCCCTTGGCTGGTATCGCGGCTCGATCAGATCATCGTCCACGATCCTGCGAGCCTGGTGGCGCTGGTCGGCAGCGCGCTGAACTGCGGCCATCATGTCGCCATCATAGATTCGTAATCCGCCACGGCCGCTCGCCTTCAGACTGTTCAGTGCCCGATCCGCACATTTCATGAGTTCGTGGCTGTCTGCCGCATCTCTCGGGTAGATGGCGCAGCCCACGCTGACCCCAAAGTTGACCGCGCGTCCCGAGTAGGTCATTGGGCTCTTTGCCTTTTGAATCAGTTTTTCGATGGCTTGAACCAAGTCATGTTCGAGATCGACGCCGCCGATCACAATGGCGAATTCATCACCGCCGAGACGGGCCACGAAATCCGTGTCGGAAACGCTAGCCCTTAATCGCATCGACAATCTCCGCAGGAGAAAGTCCCCAGCCGCGTGACCAAGCGTGTCATTGACTTGCTTGAAGTGGTCTACATCGAGCAGCATCAACGCGAAGGAACGGCCCAGCCTTCTTGCCTTGCTCACAGTCCGGTTCAATCGAGTCTTGAAGGACCGCCGATTGAGCAGCCCGGTCAGCGCATCAATTTCGCTGGCAATGCGCAGGCGTTTCTCAGCCTCCCGCTGCAAGGTCACTTCACGGGACACACACAAAACGCCGGTGACCTTACCGTCCCCGCTTCTTGTGGGTGTCAGAATGTTGTCCCAGTGCTGTGGTTTGCAGCCGGGGATGACGCTGAGACCTGAGAACCTTGCGGCTCTACCTCTCCTGGCCTGGTTCAGCGCTCGCTTGCCACGCGCCTGCACTTCGGGCGGGAGCAAGCCGAGCCATCTCATGCCGAGATCGGCGTCATCGTGGGGCACGCCGAGTGCAACCCGACCGGATCGGTTGATCCGCCGCAGCGCCCCGCTGGTATCCACGATCTTGATGCAGTCTACGCTGGCGTCCAGCATGCTGTCCTGCATCCTCAGTCTCTCCGATAGCGTGGCCTCGCGCAGAATGGCATCGTGGATGTCGAAGCAGCAGACCAGCCAAAGAGTCGACCGTGCGTCGTCATGCGAGCGCGCCGTCACACGGAACCACCGGTAAGCGCCGGACCGATGGCGAATGCGCCATTCCTCTTCAAAGGGAGCATTCTTGTTCATTACGTTGGCCCAACACGCCAAAGCGTCTGCGCGGTCGTCGGGGTGGATCCAGCCCAGCCAGCCTTCCCTATGCAGTTGTTCTGCATCCGCTCCGGTATAGGCGTGCCACGAGCGATTGGAGTACCCGTGTCGCAGGTCGGCTTGTATCAGCCAGGCCAGGTGCGGCAGCAGATCCAGCGTCGCGCGTACGCTCGCTGGAAAATCGCCAGGCTGCTCTCCACTCTTGGTAACTTTGATCGTCATCGCCGCTAAGTTGATTCAGACCGACAGTGGTCCCGCGTCAGTCCGATCGTCCGCTGGACAGATGTGCAAACACTAGATTTGGCAAAGACAGCAATCCAGCCCTACCAACGAAGGGATTGATCTGATGCTTGCGCCGGCTGAGCGACTTCAACAGCGATGCGGCAGACATCGCAACGACTTGCACTGGCAGCGCGAGGTCACCGGAGCTGCCCAGGACGGACATGGCCCGCAGATAGGTGCCTCGTGTCGCCGGCCTCAACAACAGCGAGCGCCGTACGGGAAATGCCGACGCGCCTGGCCTCCCCCGGCGCCGGCATACGATGCCGACTTTGAGTAAAGGTACTCACTCGCTGCTGCGGAAGACTCGCTAAACTGCGCAGCGCTATGTACTACCGACCATTCAGGTCATCGCGTTGCTGGCGCTACATGACTGCGTGCTCGGACGGCCCACCGGCGGCAAGCAAGGCGCCACGTCTTCATTGCTTCGAGGTCGCCGCCCAGCCCGGGCGGTGAGCACCGTTCGATACGTTGATGTTCGCAGGACGACTGTCCTGAGACTGCGGCAATGCGCCGCCCTTCCATTTTCCCCGTGAACAGCTCCGACAAATCTCTGTCCGTGCTCGTCGTCGATGACTACGAGCCAATGCAAAAGGCTATCAGAAACATACTGATAGAACTGGGCGTGGGCAAGGTTCACCTAGCCAGCAGCGGCGCCGAAGCGATGCGGCATCTGAAGGAGATGCCCATCTCGGCGGTAATCTCCGATTGGAACATGCCTGGCATGACCGGCCTAGAGTTGCTTGAATGGGTGCGCTGCGAGCAGAGGTTCGCAAGTCTGCCTTTCATGTTGTTGACCGCCGAGGCAACCCGAGAGAACATCCGGGCGGCGATCAGCGCAGGTATTTCGGAATACTTGCTCAAGCCTTTCACGCTCCACGCATTTGCCGAGAAATTCCAGGCGATGGTCGGCCTTGCAGAACGGCCGCCCCTATCGCCGGACATCTCACGCGCCCCCACGCGGGTTGTTGCTCCCGACACGTCAATCGATGCGCGCATTACGGATGCGACAGTGCTGGTGGTTGACGATGTCCCGTCGAATATCAAGGTCATTGTCGGCGTTCTTGAAGAGGATGGCCACACCATCAAAGTGGCGCTTTCCGGAAAGAAGGCTTTGGAGATCGCCGTGGCCGCGGCACCCGACATCATTCTGCTCGACATCATGATGCCGGAGATGGATGGCTTCGAGGTCTGCCGCCGACTCAAAGCTAATCCCGCCACCGCGTCCATTCCTGTCATCTTCCTCTCGGCCAAGGATGAATCAGACGATATTGTCTGCGGCTTGGAGATGGGTGCGGTCGACTACGTCACCAAGCCGGTAGAGCCAGCAGTCCTTAAGGCCCGTCTGCGTGCCCATCTGCGTTCGGCCTTGATAATGACAGACCTCAAGGAGCAAAACTGTGTCGTGCATGATAGTGCCAGGCTCCGAGAGGATGTCGAGCGAATCACCCGGCACGATTTGAAGAACCCAATTGGTGCGATCCTCCAGACGAGTCAGTTGCTGTTAGCTGACGAACGGTCGCCGGAGCTGCGCGAATCCCTCCAACTCATGGAATCCGCAGCGCGCGACGCGTTGAAGATGGTCAATCTCTCTCTCGACATGTACCGGATGGAAAGAGGCGAGTACAGGCCGAAACTAACGGCCGTACGGCTCAACGATGTCCTTGCTCGGATTGCGGCCGAAGTTGGTGCCCAGTTTACCGGCGCGCAACACAAGTATGTGCTGCCCGATGTCGAGCTGATCGCCACTGCCGAGTATCTGTTGTGCTACTCGCTATTTGGGAATTTGATTAAGAATGCTGCGGAAGCAGCCCCGGCAGCAAGCACGATCGTTATGTCGGGAGAGACCGTGCCGGGTCGCTGCATCGTAAGAATTGTGAATCGGGGCGGTGTGCCAGCCGCGATACGCGAACAATTCTTCGAGAAGTACATCACCCATGGAAAAGTGAGTGGAACTGGCCTGGGAACCTACTCCGCCAGGCTGATGGCTGAAGTTCAGGGCGGCGGCATCGAGTTGTCGGGCGATGATACTTCCACCTGCTTGACTGTAAGCCTGAGGGCCGCCTGAGCATATGTGGCAAGGCCCTCCTTAACTGCCTCGGCGAAGTTAGACCGTCCGGCCCGGCGAGCGCGCTGTCAGCCCTGTTCGGTAACGAGAGTCACATGATGATTGATTCAAACAATTCGATACCCGCGGCCATGTCCCTGCCAATTGTGATTGCCGACGATTCACTCCTCGCCCGCAAGCTTCTGACTAAGGCGTTGCCACCGGATTGGAACGTTGACATTGCTTATGCCGAGAACGGCATCGAGGCCGTCGCCCTGTACAGGGCGGGAAAGGCATCGGTGATGTTTCTGGACTTGACGATGCCGGAAATGACTGGCTTTCAGGTGCTTGAGATCCTTCAGCGCGAGGACCTTAACACGTTCGTGATTGTGGTATCGGCGGATATACAGCCGATGGCACAGGAACGTGTGAAGGCTCTCGGCGCTGCGGCATTCATTGCCAAGCCAGTCACATCGGAGGTGATCATGAGCATTCTCAAGGAGTACGGGTTGTATGCCTGATCGAGTTCTGAATGAGGATCAGCGAGACGCATTGCAAGAGATTGCAAATCTCGCCATAGGGCAAGCGGCAACTCGGCTGGCACGGCTGCTGGACAGGTTTGTCGAACTTTCGGTACCGCGCATGCGAACGGTGTCAGCGCGTGAGACTGCGCAAGTCTTTCGTGATATGACGGGTATCCACGACGGTGCCAGTATTGTCAGGCAAGGCTTTCGCTCGGACATTAAAGGCGAGGCCCTGGTGATCTGTCCCGGCGGCAGCATCGAAGAACTGTGTCACGTGGTCAAGGAAGCGCATTCCGGCGAGGAAGAAGAACCCGTAACCAAAGAGGAGCTGGTATTTGATATCGCCAATATTCTCACCGGTGCTTGCGTATCCAGCATACTTGATCAGCTGGGTCACACGCCGGTTTACTCGGCACCAAGTCTCGTAGGTGCCGCTGTCTCACTGGATGATGTCTTCCGACCTTCCGTGCAAAGTTGGGAGATTGCGCTTCTGCTAGAGGTCAATCTCGCGCTCGAAGGCCATAGCTTCCGTGTTCACCTGGTGACGCTTCTTACCGAAAGTTCTGTTTCCCACATGTGCACTGCACTGGATGCAATGCTAGCCGCACTATGAGCCCTAATGGATATTCGCTGACAGACCTCGTCATCGACCGTGTCGGCTTTGGCGTATTCGTCCTCGACAGGCGGATGAACGTGCAGCTCTGGAACCGCTTTATGCAGGACCACAGCGGACGGTCGGCTGAGGAGGTAATAGGCAGTCCGATCTTCAAGAGCTTTCCGGAACTGCCGCGGGGATGGCTGACGCGTAAAGTCGAGAGTGTATTTCAGTTGGGATCCTTTGCGTTCAGTTCCTGGCAACAGCGTCCCTATCTGTTCAGATTCGAGCATGATCGGCCTCTCACCGGTGGGGTCGATTTCATGAGGCAGGACTGTACCTTCATGCCCTTGATGAATGGTGGCGAGGTGGTGTCTGTTTGCGTGAGCATATCCGACGTGACCCACATCAGCATCATGCACCGTGAGCGGGAGGAGACGATGAGTGCCCTCGAGTACGCCAAGCGAACGGCAGAGGAGGCAACGCGCGCAAAATCTCTGTTCCTTGCCAACATGAGCCATGAGATCCGAACGCCCATGAACGCGATCATCGGCTTTTCGCAACTGGCCCTCAAGACGGAGTTGAACCGCAAACAGGCGGATTATCTCAGCAGAATTCATGACGCCGGAACTTCACTGCTTGGCATCATCAACGATATCCTTGACTCCTCAAAGATCGAGGCCGGAAAGCTCAGCATCGAACGTGCGGAGTTCTCGCTCGACAGCGTCTTCGATCGGGTAACTACCCTGATTGGCCATCGCGTCGCGGACAAGGAACTGGAGCTGGTCTTCGACGTTCGCGACGACGTGCCGGAGACGTTGGTCGGTGATCCGTTGCGCCTGGGCCAGGTCCTGACGAACCTCATTGGCAACGCGGTGAAGTTCACGACGCAAGGCCTGATTCTGGTACATGTGGCATGCGTCGAGCGCCTCGGGGAGCAACTTACGCTCGAGTTCTCGGTGAGGGACACTGGCATCGGCATGACACCGGAGCAGTGCGGGCGCCTGTTTCAGCCGTTTACCCAGGCCGACGGATCCACCACGCGCAAGTACGGTGGTACGGGGCTGGGCCTGTCGATCTCAAAGAAGCTTGTCGAGCTGATGGGTGGTGCGATCTCTGCGGAAAGTACCGCTGGCGTCGGGAGTATGTTCCGCTTCTCGGTGCGCCTAGGTGTTGGCAGTGATACCGGGCAACGCATCCTGCCAGGGGAGATGCGGGACTGGCGAGTGCTGGTCGCGGACGACAATCCGGCGGCGCGCGCTACGCTTGTTACCCTCTGCACCCGTTTGGGATTGCGGGCTCATGAAGCGGGGTCCGGGCATGAGGCACTGGCAGCGGTGGAACTCGCATCTCAGAACGGGCAGCCCTACCGGTTGGTATTGATCGACTGGCTCATGCCTGGAATGGACTGTATCGAAACGGCGCGCGCGATCAAGGCAGATGCCAGCTCTCCAGCCGTAGTCATGGCTATTGCGTTTGGGCGTGACGACATACGCAGCGAAGCCGAGGAAATCCCGCTGGATGGCTATCTCTCAAAGCCGGTTCATGCTTCTGTCCTGCTGGATGCACTGCAGGAACTGAAAGGCAGCAGCGGGGCAAGCGTCCAGCAGGTTGCGCGGAAGAGGGAACCTCGCCTAGACGGCTTGCGCGTGTTGCTTGTCGAAGACAATACGACCGATCAGCAGGTCGCAGTGGAGTTGCTGGAGCGCGTCGGTGCGGTTGTCGATGTTGCGGAAAGTGGCCAGGCTGCGATTGATAGGGTGCGCAGCGAAGGAATCCATGATCTTGTGCTCATGGATATTCGGATGCCGGACATGGATGGTGTTGCCGCTACCTCTGCCATCCGGGCACTGCAGGGTGCCGAAAGCCTTCCCATTGTCGCGATGACCGCGCACGCTACTGAGGAAGAGCGCAAACGGTGCCTGGCCGCAGGAATCGATGCCCATATTGCCAAGCCGATCGAATCGGACATTCTCTACACTACGCTTGCGCGTTGGCGCGGAACGGAGAGCCAACCGTATGCACAGCGATCCGCTCCACAGCGACAGGAGGCGGCATCCGATGAAACCTTGCGGCAATTGCGAGACTATCTGGCCGATGATGACAGCAAGGCCGGCGACTACTTCGCCAAGCACCGTGATGGTTTGCGAGCCGCACTTGGGGTTCAGGCTGCCGCGCTGGAGCGTGCGATCGACGAGTTTGATTTCGAGAAGGCGCTCGATAAACTGCGCTCTGCAGTGCCCCGCTTGAGTGCTTGATCGTGGCGAAGCCCTTGAGCTTGAGGATCGTCCCAATGCTCGCCGGCGTCTGGCATGGGTCCGCTTCCATTTGAGGTTGTTTCCGTCGAGGACGCAAAGCCGGTGCAGGACAGCGATGCTCGTGCGCTGGTAGAGCGCAACGGCTTCCTCGGTCGCGAATCGGCAGAAAAAAGAGGGCCGCAATGAGCGGCCCCAAGCCTCCATGAGACGAGAGCATGGCGATGGGAGTTCGCCAGGCAGAGTCCACGCTACTAGGCCCTTTCCCACTATCCCAGCCCCACAAGCGAAGGGATTGATTGGTACTCCAGTGCTGTTCTATGGACGGGAGAGCGGTCGTGTACGATGCCTCATTGCCCTCGCATTCATCGCTGCCTGGAACCGCTGCTCGATGCGGTGACGTTGAGCAGCGCGCGACGACCAGATGGTTGCAGGAATCCAGCCAACCAGTGTGCACTGAAGCACCGCGCATGACACGCCAGAGGCCGGACGACCGGCCAGAAAAAAGTGAAGCCAGGGAAGGAAGACTGCGTGAGAAGTGCGCACAGCCAGTTCGGCGATTCGACGCTTCTGGGTTGAGATTGGAAGCAAGGAAGACATCTCAGTCTGGCCAAAGAGACCTCATAGCCGCGGGAATGTCGATTCTCACTGACGTTTCCGTAAGCACCAATCCCGACTTAAATCGGGATTGACGGGCACGTCCGGCTCTTCCACTTTGCGGACAACCTCCGTGGCCCCGCCGCCGAATCGTACCGGGTCTAAAGTATCTTGTATTGAGACAAGATCAGCCGGTCACATGTGCGCGGCATTTCCCGACTTAAGCGGGGGTAGATGCCTGCGACGATTTCCATCCAGAATGAAAGCGCGGGTTTTCGATCATGGCTCGCACGGGTGACGTCCGCTCCCTCGGTCGTCCCGATCCTGTATTGCAACACTTGCGCTGACGGAATTGGCGCGGAAGCGACCTTGCAGCATGGTCGCTTTCTTCTTTGCGAAGAGCTGCGCACAATGAATGACTCCGACCCACGCAACGCCTGGAAAGAATGGCTGGTTAGACCGGCCTGTGTCTATGTGGCGGTCTGCTTGTATCTTCCCGCGATGTGGCTGGCCAACCAGATGCGGAACGATGGTTTCTCCCCGTTTGACATCGAGTGGATCGCCAAAGGTGGACTCACCTTACTGGCTACGGCAATTCCGTTACTTATCTTTCATCTGACGGGGTACGTGATTCAGCAGAGAGAGGAAGCGCTTGAAGACCATATTGGAGAATTGCAAAGTCGAATAGTGCAATTGGAGCCGCATCGGCACAGCGACAACTGGCTCACATGCTGTGATTGTCTGCAAGGACGGGAAGAAGCTTGCTGCGCATTGGAATCTGCAAACAGCATTCTTTACACTGGTGACCGGGATGGACATTCTCCCGTTTGAGCTTGTTTCGGTCGAGGAAGCTAAGCAGGTGCTGGACGGTGATGGCACAGCGCCCGCACAGCGAGACTGGACTCGGCTTCGTGGGCGCGAACCTCGCGAAGCCCAGGGGCTGACGTCGGATGCATTGCGCTGGCTTGCCTCGCTTCCGGCCGAAGCGCGGCCAATGGAGTTGTGTCGTCGCTATCCGCGAATCGGCAACCGGCTCGCCGCCCTGTGGGGCCACTGCTCGGTTCGCACTTATCTCGACGACCTGGTGATTGACAAGCGCGGCGGGCGTCAGGGGTTTCCGCACGACGTCGCCGTCGAACTCTGGCGACTTCAGGAATATCTGCACGGGCGCTAGCCTTCTTGGCGGCGCAGTCTTCGACGTCACCATTGACGACCGCGTGCAAGTGCAAGCGCGAAGGCAAAGCTTTCAGCGTGGTCGATGCGTACCTGTTCCTGGTTCGGTTTGCGGTTGGTACTGTATTGCCCACCGCAGCGATGTGGAGGCGCTAGATTCGACTGACTGCTCTTGTCCGTTGGCGAGTTGCAGGCGAGCCGTCTGGACGCGCGCGGCTGGTATCGTGGACCGCTGCAGAGGATTTGTGTCTTCCCTCCAGACGCGTGTGCATCGGCCTTCAGATCGAGTGGCCCGCAGGGAGTAATTCTGAGTGCAATCCGAATGCCTGGGCAAACTGAATTGCCGGGACTGCTCGCCCGAACAAGTGACCTTGGGCCTCCTGACACCCAAGTTGATGCAGCATGTGCCGTTGCGCCTCCGATTCGATACCTTCAGCAGTAGTCTGCAGTCCAAAGCTGTCTGCCATTGCGACGAGCGCTCGCACAACGGACGCATCCTTAGCTGATTCCGCCATATGTTGCACAAACGAGCGGTCAATCTTAATGCGGTTCACTGGGACCCGCCTGAGCGTGCTCAGCGACGCATAGCCGGTCCCGAAATCGTCGAGAGCGAGCGAAACGCCCGCATGCCGCAGTTGCTTAAGAAGTTCCAAGACCTGGTCCTCCCCATCTAGCACGACATTCTCCGTAACCTCGAGCTCGAGCGCCTGCGGTGGGAGTCCGTGCCGGTTCAACGTTGAGATGACTTGCGTGACAAGGTCTCCCGTCTGCAGCTGTGCGGTAAATAGGTTGACGCCGATCCGGAAATCCCCGGCGCCGTTTCTTCTCCACTGAGCGGCTTGCGCGCAAGCCTCATCCAAGATCCACGCCCCTGCACTTAGAGCCAATGATCCTGAGTCCAACGCGCTCACGAACGCGGCGGGTAGCAGAAGGCCATACTTAGGATGGCGCCAGCGTATCAGTGCCTCGGCACCGCGGAGGGAACCGTCGTGCAAGCAAAACTGCGGCTGATAGAAGAGCTCGAACTGTCCCGCCGTAACGGCTCGATGCAACTCTAGCGCGTAAAGTCTTCGAGAAACCGCTTCCTTCAGTAGCGTGTTGGAGAAAACGTACGCTCGTCCTCTGCAGGTCGCCTTGGCGCGCGTTAAGGCAAGGTCTGCGTTGCTAATGAGCTTCAGTGCATCCTGCCCGTGGGTAGGGGCGATCGCAACGCCGGAACTTATGGAAAGCGGAATCTCTTTGTCGTCGACGAAGAGCTTCTCGGTGATCCTGGTAACCAGCAACTCCGCACAGGCCTTGGCATCATGTTCGCTGTCGCTTACTGGTATCAGTACGGCGAACTGGTCTCCGCTAATCCAACCGATCGTATCGGCCTCTGTGGTGATGTCACATAGCCGACGTGCCACCTCGTGGAGAACGGCATCACCTATGCCAGTTCCAAGCGTTGCATTGATGTCCTTGAATCCATCGATGTCGAGCATCAGAATGGCTGCTGGCCCGCCGCGGGAGAGCGTCTCTTCGGCACGCTGATAGAACGCCTCGCGGCGAAGGCAGCACGTACGTCCGACAGTAGCATCCGATGTTTGCACCCATGGCGATCCGATCGGCGAAGCCTGACTCGGCACGCGACTCTGCGGTTCGCTCTCTACCGCTTCAGTGAGTCGATCAACCTTGCCTTGGGCCGCCACTTCGATACGTCGAAGCTCCAATCGGTCCGCAGCCATTCTTGCGAGTTCACGGAGTTGCTCACAATCCTCGGCGGAAAACTCAGGATGAGGGTGCCGATCCATCACGCAGAAGGCACCCACTGCATGCCCCTCCGGCGACACGAGCGGCACGCCTGCATAGAAGCGGACGCCCGCTTGTCCAGTTACTAAAGGATTGTCGGAAAAACGCTCGTCGTTAGCCGTGTCACGCACCACCATGACGCCCGGCTGCGTGATGGTGTGCGCGCAGAATGAAACGTCACGGCCAAGATTTACCTGCGCTTCGTCAATTCCGGTGCTGGCAGCCAGGAAGACATGATCACTGCCGATCATATTGACCGCCGATATGGGCATCCGAAGAATCCGGCTGGCAATCTTGACCACTGGGGCGAGACTAGCCAACGGTCCAACTCCCGCGAGTGAGTATCTTGACAGTGCCTCTAAGCGTTCCGCATCGGTGGCCAAGAAGGGGGGGCATTTCATAGGGGCTTCTCGGAAGTACGACTACGCCTCGAAACAAAATCCAGTCGCTTGTCCGAAGGGCAGTGTCAAATGAGATTGAAACTATACACATCGTCACTCGTGCCCGATGGTGTCCGAAATATGAGCGATACGGACACTTGCCACGCGGCATGTGGTGGAGATCCGGCTTGATGAAACCCTGGCTGCCAATCAAGCGCTGATGACCGTCAACGTGCTCAAGGGCGACCTCAAGACGCTTTGGACATATCGCCGTCCCGGCTATGCCCGACGCTTCTGGCAAGGATGGTACGAGAGTGGTCGGTCCAATGCGACGCGTGCCGGCGAACAGGGCCGAGGCTTTGCCGTGGTGGCCGGCGAAGTGGGCTTGCCGGCCGGACGCAGCGGCGATGCAGCCAAGGAGATCAAGAAGCTGATCACCGATAGCGTCGAGCGCGTGGAACAAGGTTCGCAGCTGGTGAACAAGGCCGGTGAGACGATGAGCGAAGTGGTCCGCGGCATTCAGCGTGTCACGGCGATCATGGCCGAAATCGGCTCCGCCACCAGAGCAGAGTGCGGGAGTGGCCCAGGTGGGCGATGCCGTGACGCAGATGGACCAGGCCACTCAGCAAAATGCGGCGTTGGTTGGCGCATCGGGCGATTGCCTCGCAAAGCCGCACGCTTGCTTCCGCATTGCACGTTAGCCGTCTGCTGCAACGCTTAACAACTTGGGAATGTCGTGCAATGTGATTCGGCGATATCCGGCGCTAAAGCCAAGTATTCCTTCGTCCCTCAGCCGCGCCAGTTCCTTGCCGATTGTCTGCCGCGAAACGCCGAGCATGTCGGCCAGGTCCGATTGCGAGACACGCAACTCTGTCATAGAAGAACCGGGAACCTCTTCACCATAACGATTCCCCAGATTCGCCAACATGGTTGCCATCCGCTGTCGAACGGATCCAAGCGCATGGTTGTGAAGCAGTTCGACGCTCAGGTAGAACCTCCGCAGCACGAATTGAGCGACGCCTTTCCAGAGTTCGGGCCTGGCGTCCAGTATCCGGTTCAAGGCCTCGCCCGGGATATGTATGATCTCTGAACTCTCGCGCGCATGATAGGTGAAGCGCGGCTGCACATCATCCAGCACCTGCATCAGCCTCGTGAGTTGCCCAGGGTGCAAGACCGACTGGATGTACTTGTCTCCGGCGGCATTCGCTGCAGCGACTTCGATCGATCCCGACACCACCAGAAGAATGTCCCGCCGCTGATCTTCGCGGGCTGCGAGTTGTGCGCCGCGTCTATAGCCGTGAATCCGCGCCGATTGCGACAGCTCCGTCAGGCACTCCTCTGGCCACTCGCCGAACATCGAGCATGTGCGCAACGCGTGCTGCAAATGCCCCTCTGAGATCCGGAGTTCGAATCTAGGGTTTTCCATGGGAGGCAATTCGGGAATTGGTTACTGACGTGTGCACCAAATAGTGCGTATTGCGTTATATGGGCATGAAGACAAAAACTGATGCCCGAAAGTTGGATGGAGCCACGCAAGCCCACCTGAGAAAGCTGGTGGTGGAGGCGGTGCGTGGCGGGATGACACAAACCGGCGCGGCCTCGACGTATGGCGTAAGCCTGCGAGCGGTCAGCAAATGGATGAAGCTGTCCAGAGAAGGCGGCGCGCGGGCGTTGAAGCTTGGCAAACGGGGCCGCCGTCCTGGCGGCGGTCGGCTGAACGCACAGCAGGCCGCGCGGATTCGTGGGCTGATCGTGAGTCGGATGCCGGACCAACTGGCAATGCCGTTCTACCTCTGGACGCGCGAGTCCGTCGCGAGCCTGATTGAGCGGGAATATGGTGTCACGGTTTCGTCGACGACGGCCGGGCGCTATCTCAAGGCCTGGGGCATGAGTGCCCAGAAACCGGTGCGCCGTGCCTATGAACGAAACGATGTGGCCATCGCCCGGTGGCTGAACGAGGACTACCCAAGGCTCATGAAGGAAGCGAAGCAAGAAAAGGCAACGATTCATTGGGGCGACGAGATGGGCTTGCGCAGTGACCATGTGAGCGGCAAGAGCTTTGCCCCGATGGGGCAGACGCCGGTGGTGCGCGCCACCGGCAAGCGCTTTGGCTGCAAC
>NZ_CAJPVI010000013.1 GCF_905397435.1 Cupriavidus numazuensis | reverse complement strand
TCGCCACTCGCCACCAGGCCGAAGCCCGTGCTGCCGTTCGACTTGCATGTGTAAGGCATGCCGCCAGCGTTCAATCTGAGCCAGGATCAAACTCTTCAGTTCAATCTCTGTGTGGACCCGAAGGTCCTCGCTCTTTCGAGCGGTCGCTCACTCTCAGAAAACTGACTGACCAGATCCGAAGACCCAGTCACGTTTTACTGTGCGAGCACTGATAACTTTTGAGCTAAAAGACCGAAGTCTTTCGCATCCATTATCAAGCGCCCACACTTATCGGTTGTTTGATTGTTAAAGAAGCCACCCTTTCGGGTTACGCTACCGGCTTTGCCGTTTGCGTTGCTGCGTCAGCAGCAGGGAAACAAGACTTTAAAGTATTTTCGACGATTAATCAAGCATTTTCGCGAAATTTCTTTTTTCCCCGGCGGCTTTGCCTGCCGAACTTGTTCCCGCTTTTTGCCTTTGCCTGCGCCGCTTTGCGGCGACGGCTCCAGCAGAAGGGAGCGAATACTAAAGCGTTACTTCGCGACTGGCAAGTCTTTTTCTAAAAAGCTCGTGAAGAGACTTTGGGGATACAAATATGCCTCTATGCGGTGGCAGCACAAAAGGAGACGCCGACCGCACCCAAACTCCAAGGTCCCCTTCCTAATGCCTACTGCAGCGACTCGACCACTGTGGTTTGAATGTGCTGCACCTTGCCCTCTTCGCTGATGTCCTGCCGCATAACGATGGATTGGGCCGGGCAATACCAGTCGGTGACCTGCATCTGCGTGGGCTTGGTCAGGATCTGCTCGCCCGCGATGACCATCGGTCCCAGCGAGGTCGTACGCACATATTCAATCGGCACGCATTCCGAAAGACCAAGTGCCGTGCGAATGACCTGCCGCTTGCCAACGCGCCGGGAGGCCACCGAAACAGTCGCGTGCGGCGCGACGAGCTTGCCGACTTCGTCACCGGATTCGCGCGCATAGATAGTGAAGGACGCACTGGCGTCGACGGACTCGCCGGGAATCACATCGCCTTCTCGCAGCGGCAGGCCGCGGTACTGGTTATCCAGCAGACCCAGCCCGTCAATGCTTGTGGTGCCATACAGGCGTGCGTATTTGCCCCACGCATTGACCGTTGCCTCGCCAGTGATGCTCGGCGGAGCGCCGTTTGCCGCGGGCCGGAGCAGCACCCGTTGCTGCTGCTCCGTCACGACGGGCGGCCCCATCAACGCAGCGAGCGCCGTCTTGGAATGAATTTCGATGTCAGCCTGGCAGCCCGCATCCGTGGGCAATGGCGGTTGCAATATAGTCCGGCGCGACAGCGGCATCGAGCCATCAGCCTCCATCTGCACGCGTGCGCCGCGCGTGAACCACACGGTGGCGCAGACGTTCGCATGCTCGCGTGCCACAGGCTCGTCAGCCCATGCCAATGGCGTCCCAACAGATATAAAGCCGGCCAGAAGGAAAAAGCTGGCAAGGCTGCGCCGAACCGGCACGGGCATGTTCTGCGCAAGGCCACTCAAGAACGAAGTGCGTGCATTCCGCATGGTCAGGATGCCCTCTTTGCCTGGTTGATTGCAGGCCTGAACGCGTCAGGATTCGATCCGGTTGCGCCCGCCCTTCTTCGCGCGGTACAGCGCCAGGTCGCTGCGCGATAGCGGGGCTTCGGCATTGGCATCGGCCGCGGTCATGAGCGCAATACCGATGCTGACTGTCAACTCGATCCGCTGCTCATGCTCGATCAGCGGGTACTCGGCAATGCGTTGCTGGATCCGCCGCGCCACGCCGATCGCGCCGCGCATGTCGGCCCCGTCGAGCAGAATTCCGAACTCTTCGCCGCCGAGACGCCCGGCCATATCGCCGGGCCGCAAATGCGCGCGCAGGATGCTGCCGAAATGGCGCAGCACCCGGTCGCCGACCCCGTGTCCCCAGCGGTCATTGATCGACTTGAAATGGTCCAGGTCGCACATCATGAGTGCCGTAGCCGCGCCGCGGCCGCCCTGCAGGCTCGCCAGGCGCGTCTCGATCTGCGCCATGAAATGGCGCCGGTTCGGCAAGCCCGTCAGGCTGTCGATGGTCGCAAGCTCCTGCAATTCGGCTTCGATACGCTTGCGCTCGGTCACGTCCGTAATGAAGCCGTGCCACAGGATGCTGCCATCGGGAAGACGCTGCGGCCTGGCATCGCCCTGCCGCCAGCGCAGCCCCTGCATTGGCAGTTGCACGCGATATTCGAGATGCCACGGCGAAAGCTGCACCGCCGAAGCGTCGAACGAAGCTCGATAGGCGGCCAGATCGGCCGGGTGAATCAGCGCGTCGATGCGCGACGCATCCGCCGCCACCTGCGCCGGAGTCAGTTCGTAGATCTCGGTGATGCCCGCGCTTGCGTAGGGAAAGAACGACCGGCCACCGGGCACCAAGCGGTACTGGAACACCAGCCCCGGCACCTCGTTTGTCAGGTTCGTGATCAGATTGACCGCTTCAAGCAGGCTCTCCGACATCGCTCGCTGCGAGGTAATGTCCGTGGACGTGCCCACCATGCGCAGCGCGCGGCCGGATGCGTCGCGGTCCACGACCCTGCCCCGGCTGCAGATCCATTTGTAGCTGCCGTCGCGGCAACGGATGCGGTGTTCGACTTCATAGCTGTCGCTATGGCCCTCGAAGTGGGCCTGCATCGTCGCTTTGACATAGTCGAGATCGTCGGGGTGAAGACGCTGGTAGCTGTCCTCGATCCGGTTGGATACCTCCCCGTCGGCATAGCCCAGCATGGCTTTCCAGCCGCTCGAATACTGGATTTCGCCGGTCACGACGTTGCGGTCCCAGATTCCAGTGCCACTGCCTGCAATCGCCAGCGCAAGCAGCCGTTCGCGCTTGCGAAGTGTCTCGATATCATCGCCCTGCAACACCCCTTCCACGGCAGGGCCCTCCGCCGATTGCGCCAGGGATCGCGATGCGGTCGGTACGTCTTCTGAGGTCGGCGGTGCAAGCATACACACGTCAGAGATGGGCCTGCAGCGAGTATACATGTGCTATTCCGTACGCAGCAGGATGTTGCGCGTAAGCCTTTCGTCACGTGACAACTCAATAACCGACTTACCCAGAATCCGTACCCGGGGTATACTAGTAGGTTGTCGCAGCAAATCCTTGGGTTCCGGGTGAGGCTGTATTCAGGGCCGTCCGCGCTTCGGGGACCTGATGGGCGCCATTTTTTGACTTCCGGGCTTTGCCGCCGGTAGTCGGTGCGGCCGGCAAACGGGGGCGCAAGGAACAGGCCGTGAATGATGGGGCTGCAGTGGACTCACCCGCAGTCCAGCCCACGCTTGCACGTCCCGGTATGCTGCAACGCACCAAACACTGTAGAATATGCGCCCCCTGCTCACCGGCCCATAACGCCGGGGTTCGGCTCATCGCCACGCCAATGTCAGTCCGAAGCCTTGACAGCGGGCCAGAAAACGCACGCAATGAGTGCGCGCTGCAATCAAAACGCGATCACGAAGGAAACAGCAGTAGATGACGAGCGGTCCACAACGAACGGCTGCGAAAGCCCGCGAAGCAGGTATTGTCAAGGGCCTCGGCGGCTCGACGGAATCCATGTCGCCGGATGAAGCCAATGCGCGCACCCAGCAACTGCGTGCGCTGATCCAGCTGGGCAGGCAACGTGGGTATCTGACCCACGCGGATATCAGCGACCATCTGCAGGAGAACTTCACCGACACGGCAGCGATGGAAAGCATCGTCACCACGTTCGCCGAAATGGGCGTGAAGATCTTCGAGCAGACGCCCGATGCCGAGACGCTGCTGCTCAGCGACAACGCGGTAGTCGCTTCCGACGACCAGGCCGATGAAGAAGCCGAAGTGGCGCTTTCGACCGTGGACTCGGAATTCGGCCGCACGACCGATCCGGTGCGCATGTACATGCGCGAGATGAGCTCCGCCACGCTGCTGACGCGCAAGGAAGAAGTCGAGCTCGCCAAGCGGATCGAAGACGGCCTGAACAATATGGTGCACGCCATTTCGGCCTGCCCGTCCACGATTGCCACCATCCTCGAACTGTCGGGCCGCGTGGCCAGCGGCGAGATGGGCATCGACGATCTCGTCGACGGCCTGACCGACGAAAGCGGCGCTGATGCTCCCGTGGCCGCCAGCGCTGACGACAGCGACGACGACAGCGCCGACACGACGGATGAAGCCGACGGCGATGAGGAAGACGACGATACCGAAGAAGGCTCGACGCAGCAGAGCGCCGAAGCCGATCTCGCCAAGCTGCGCGACGAATGCCTGAAGCGTTTTGCGCGCGTGTCCGAGCAGTTCGAGCGCATGCAGCAGGAATACGCCGCCAACGGCAGCGCCTCGGAAGGCTTCGTGACCGCCCGTGACACAGTGCGCGACGAACTGCGCACGATCCGCTTCACCGCAAAGACCATTGAACGCCTGTGCGCCGACGTCCAGTCCATGGTCGACGATGTACGCGTGGTCGAACGCCAGGTGGTCCAGCTGCTGGTCGACCGTTGCGGCATGGACCGCGAGGACGTCATCGCACGCTTCCCGGGCAATGAAACCAACCTGAGCTGGGGCCGCGACCTGGCCGCCGCATCGCGCCCGTACAGCGCCGCCGTGGCGCGTGCGCTGCCGGACCTCGAAGCCCACCAGCAGAAGCTGATCGACATCCAGGCCCGCGCGGCATTGCCGCTGGCCGAGCTGAAGTCGGTGAACCGCAAGATGCTCGCCGCCGAGCGCCAGATGCGGCAAGCCAAGCACGAAATGACCCAGGCCAACCTGCGCCTGGTGATCTCGATCGCCAAGAAGTACACGAACCGCGGCCTGCAGTTCCTGGACCTGATCCAGGAAGGCAACATCGGCCTGATGAAGGCCGTGGACAAGTTCGAGTACCGCCGCGGCTGGAAATTCTCGACATATGCGACGTGGTGGGTGCGCCAGGCTGTGACGCGCGCCATTGCCGACCAGGCCCGCACGATCCGCGTGCCGGTCCACATGATCGAGCAGATCAACAAGCTCAACCGCCTGTCGCGCGAGCTCATGCAGCAGACCGGCAAGGAGCCGGATCCGGCCGTGCTGGCCGAGCGCATGGACATGCCCGAAGAGAAGGTCCGCGCGATCATGAAGATCGCCCGCGAACCGGTCTCGATGGAAACGCCCGTGGGCGAAGACGGCGACACGAGCCTCGGCGACATGATTGCCGACTCGGACACCGCGACGCCGGCCGACGCCGCCCTCCAGGCGAGCCTGCGCGAGGTCGTGCGTGAAATGCTCGACGAGCTCACGCCGCGTGAAGCCAAGGTGCTGCGCATGCGCTTCGGCATCGATATGGCGACCGACTACACGCTGGAAGAAGTCGGCAAGCAGTTCGACGTGACGCGTGAGCGTATCCGCCAGATCGAAAGCAAGGCCATGCGCAAGCTGCGCCACCCGAGCCGCGCGGATCAGCTGATCACCTATCTGCGGGACGCGTGATCCATGGCGGGGCATCCTGCAGCCAGCAGGATGCTTTCGCTTACCATGAATACGAATGCCGGCGGCCCTTGGGCTGCCGGTTTTCGCATGGATAGCCGGTTCATCACACATGCCATGCTGGCTGACATATCGGTTAGTGCAAAATTCCGGCTGGAATACTTGGATGGCCCGGTGTGGCGCATCCGGCACGAAATGCGCTGCGTAGCGTTACGATGCATCGGATCGCATGCCGCATCGCCGACTCGCCGCGGCCCGGGACAGCTCGTCCTGCAACAGAGCACACAGGAGTTTTTCCATGACTGACTCGAACATCTCTTTCCTCGGCAGGATCTCGCTTGCCGTGGGCACCTTCTTTGCCATCCTTGGCAACGGTGAACTGGCTGCCGGCGTACGCCGCCTGCGCAACGGCGAACTGCCTGCCGCCGCGCCGGCCCCGGTGGCCGCGCCCGTGGCAACCCCGGCTCCCGCTGCGCCCGCACCGGCGCCCGCACTGAAGGAAGCGAGCCCCGTGGCAGCCCTGCAACTGTTGGGACTGCTCCAGCGCGATGCGCGCTTCATCGACTTCGTCGAGGAAGACATTGCCGGCTATACCGACACCGAGATCGGCGGCGCCGCCCGTCTCGTCCACGATGGCTGCCGCGCCGTGCTGCGCGAGCATTTCACGATCCGTCCCGTACGCAGCGAAGCCGAAGGCAGCCGCGTGACGCTGGCCGACGGCTTCGACGCCACGGCCGTCCGCCTGACCGGCAATGTGGTCGGCAGCGCGCCGTTCCACGGCAGCCTCAGCCATCGCGGCTGGAAGGCCGAGGAAGTCAGGCTGCCGCGCCTGGCCGAGCGTCATGACGCCACCGTCATCGCCCCCGCGGAGGTCGAGCTATGAGCGACGCCCGCTATTCCATCGGCATCGACCTGGGCACCACGCACAGCGCCCTGTCCTATGTCGACCTGACCGGCAGTGACGGCGAGAAGACCAGCCAGGGTGTCCTGGCGATCCCGCAGCTGACCGGACCGGGCGCGACAGAAGCACGCGACCTGCTGCCCTCCTTCCTGTACTTGCCGCACGAGAGCGAACTGGCGCCGGGCGACCTGGCCCTGCCATGGAGTGCCACGCGCGAATTCGCCGTGGGCGAGTTGGCCCGCAGCCGCGGTGCCGGCACCCCTATCCGCCTGGTATCGAGCGCGAAAAGCTGGCTGTGCCACCCTGGCGTGGACCGCCGCGCCGCGATCCTGCCTAACGATGCGCCGCCCGAAGTGCCGCGCGTCTCGCCGCTCGAGGCATCGGTGCGCTATCTCACTCACCTGCGCGAAGCGTGGGACCAGGCGCATCCCGACGCGCCGTTCGCCGAGCAGGACGTGACGGTGACGATTCCGGCCTCGTTCGACCCGGCCGCGCGCGAACTCACCGCAGAGGCCGCCGCGGCCGCTGGCTACACGCGCATGACGCTGCTCGAAGAGCCGCAGGCCGCGCTCTATAGCTGGATCGAGAAAAGCGGTGGCCAGTGGCGCAAGGACGTCAAGGTTGGCGACATCATCCTCGTCGTGGACGTTGGCGGCGGCACCACCGACCTGTCGCTGATCGCGGTCATCGAGCGTGATGGCAACCTGGAACTGCATCGTGTGGCCGTCGGCGAGCATATCCTGCTCGGCGGCGACAACATGGATCTGGCACTGGCCCACGTGGTCGCGCGCAAGCTCGCCGCGCAAGGCACGCAGGCCGACCCGTGGCAACTGCGCGCGCTGACCTATGCGTGCCGCGCGGCCAAGGAAACGCTGCTGACCGACCCGACGGTCGATACCGTGCCGCTGGTCGTGCCCAGCCGTGGCTCCAAGCTGATCGGCGGCTCGATCCGTACGGACCTTACGCGTACTGAACTCACGCAGATCATCCTGGAAGGCTTCTTCCCGCAGGTGGACGCTGCAGCCCGGCCGGTCAGCCGTGCGCGCGTCGGCCTGACGCAGCTTGGCCTGCCCTATGCGCAGGATGCGGCAATCACGCGGCACCTGGCCGCGTTCCTTGGCCGCCAGGTCAGTGCACTCGCCGATCTGGAAGGGTTCCAGGGTACGCAGCGGGAAAGCGCGACCTTCCTGCATCCGACCGCGGTCCTGTTCAATGGCGGCGTATTCAAGTCCGGACTGCTGGCGGACCGTATCCTGCAGACCCTGAACGGCTGGCTCGCCGCGGAAGGTGCAGCGCCTGCACGCCTGCTCGGCGGTGCCGAGCTGGACCTGGCGGTGGCACGCGGCGCCGCGTACTACGGCTATGTGCGACGCGGCAAGGGCGTGCGCATCCGTGGCGGTACCGCGCGCTCGTACTACATCGCGGTGGAATCGTCGATGCCTGCGGTGCCAGGGTTCGAGCCGCCGATCCAGGCACTGTGCGTGGCACCGTTCGGCATGGAAGAAGGCACCGAAGCCGAGTTGCCGCCGCAGGAACTTGGCCTGGTCGTCGGCGAACCCGTGCATTTCCGGTTCTTCGGCTCGTCGGTACGCCGCCAGGACCAGGTCGGCACCCTGCTGGACTTCTGGGGCCCCGAGGAACTGCACGAACTCGAGGAAATCCAGGCCACCCTGCCGGCCGACGGGCGCACGCCCGGCGAAGTGGTGCCGGTCAGGCTGCATGCGCGCGTGACCGAAGCCGGCACGCTCGAACTCGAGGCCGTCCGTGGCAGCGACGAGCGCTGGAAGGTCGAGTTCGACGTGCGCGGCGGCGCGCAAGCCTGAGGACTGACGGATAAGCGATGAAGCGGTACACCGTCGGCATTGACCTTGGCACCAGCAATACCGTGGTGGCCTATGCGGAGACTGGATCGGACGATATCCGCGTCTTCGATATCGACCAGCTCGTAGGTCTCGGCGAAGTCGCGGCGCGCCCGCTGCTGCCTTCGGTTCGCTACCACGCGGCGCCCGGTGAAATCAGCGGCGACGATTTACAGTTGCCATGGCAGTCGGCGGCGAGCGCCGCCGCGCGTCGCACCGTGTTCGGCCGCCTGGCGGCTACGCTTGGCGCACAGGTGCCGGGCCGGCTTGTGGCCAGCGCCAAAAGCTGGCTGTCGCATGCCTCGGTCGATCGCACCGCACCCATCCTGCCCTGGGGCGCGGACGAGGAAGTCGGCAAGATCTCGCCGGTCGCCGCGAGCGCGAGCTATCTCGGCTATGTGGCTGCCGCGTGGAATCATCGCTTCCCCGACGCCCGCCTTGAAGAACAGGACGTCGTGCTGACTGTGCCCGCGTCGTTCGACGAGGGCGCGCGCGCGCTGACGCTGGAGGCCGCGCGCATGGCCGGCCTGCCCGCGCTGCGTCTGCTCGAAGAGCCGCAGGCCGCGCTCTACGACTGGCTGTTCCATCATCGCGAGACGCTCGATACCGAGCTCGCGCAAACTCGTCTGGTGCTGATCTGCGACGTGGGCGGCGGCACCACCGACCTGACGCTGATTCGCGTCGACATGCAGGACGGGCAGCCGCAACTCACGCGGATCGGCGTGGGCAACCACCTGATGCTCGGCGGCGACAACATGGACCTGGCGCTCGCGCATGTGGTCGAGGCGCGGCTCGGTCCCACGCAGGCGCGCCTGTCGGCGTCGGGCTTGTCCCAGCTCGTGGCCCGCTGCCGAGCGGCCAAGGAACAGTTGCTGAGTGCACAGGCACCGGATGCGGTCACGGTCACGCTGCTCGGTGCCGGCTCGAAGCTGATCGGCGGCGCACGTTCCGTGGAGGTGACACGGCAGGAAGTCGAACAGCTCGTTGTCGATGGCTTCTTTCCCAAGGTGGCGTCCACCGAGCGGCCCGGCCGCGCGCGCGGCGCCATCGTCGAATTCGGCCTCCCGTATGCGTCCGACCCAGGCGTCACGCGACACGTCGCAGCGTTCCTGAGCCAGCACGCCGCGCAGTCGCGCGTGGCGCTGGACCAGCCGCACACCGGCGACGATGCGCTGCCAATGCCCGACACGCTGCTGCTCAACGGTGGGGTATTCCGTGCCGAAGCGCTGGCGAGTCGCATCGCCGACACGCTGGGCACATGGCGCGGGTCGCCAATGAATGTCCTGCACAACGCCGATCCCGATGTCGCCGTTGCACGCGGCGCAGTGGCCTATGCGCGTGCGCGAGCGGGGCAGGCACCGCGCATCGGCGGTGGTTCGCCGCGCAGCTATTTCCTGGTGCTCGATGACGGCGCATCGGGGCAGCAAGGCATCTGCCTGCTGCCAAAAGGCACAGAGGAAGGCCACGAAATTCACCTGAAGGACCGCACCTTCGCGCTGCGGCTTGGCCATCCGGTCCAGTTCCATCTGGTCTCCTCCGTGGCCGACACGTCCTACCAGCCCGGCGAATTGACGGGGCTCGAGGGCGGCGACTTCGTGCGCCTGCCGCCGATCGCCACCGTCGTGCCGACGCGCGGCAACAGCGGTCCGCGCGAAACGCCGGTGCAGATCACGACATCGCTGACCGAGGTCGGCACGCTCGAAGTCCACTGCAGCGAGATTGCGGATACCGCGCAGCGCTGGCGGCTCGAGTTCCAGTTGCGTGGCAATGAAGCGCCAGCCGAAGCACCGACGACTGAAACGCTGCACCCATCGCTGCCGCAAGCCGTCGAGGCTATCGACCGCACCTTCGGCGCACGCGCGCAAGGCGTCGATCCGAAGGAAGTCAAACGGCAGCGCGCCCATCTGGAACAACTGCTTGGGCCGCGCGAGCAATGGGACAGCGCGCTGCTGCGCGAACTGTTCGGCGCCTTCTGGGACCGTGCCAAGCGCCGGCGGCGCACTGCCGACCACGAACGCCTTTGGCTGAACCTGGCCGGGTATTGCGTTCGGCCGGGCTTCGGCTATCCGCTGGACGAGTGGCGCGTCGAACAGCTGTGGTCGATGTACGACCAGGGCATCCAGTACGTCAACGAAAACCAGAACTGGTCAGAATGGTGGACGCTGTGGCGCCGTGCAGCAGGCGGCCTCGATGAGAGCGCGCAACTGCGCCTGCTCGACGACATGGCCTTCTATCTTCAACCGCCGGGCAGCGCCCACTACAAGAAGCCCGCAGGCCCGACGCGTTCCGGGTACGCCGACATGGTGCGGCTGGCCGGTTCGCTCGAGAACATCCCCGCCGAGCGCAAGATCGAGGTCGCCGAATGGTTGCTGGCCCGGCTGCGCAAGCCATCGGAAAACAACCAGAGCTGGTGGGCCGTGGGCCGCATCGGCGCGCGCCGGCCGTTCTATGGCAGCGCGCACGGCGTCGTGCCGGCCGACATTGCCGCGCGGTGGGTGGATGCCATCCTGGCGCTCGACTGGAAGAAGGTCGAACCGGCGGCGTTCGCCGCAACGCAGATCGCACGCATGACCGGCGACCGCACGCGGGACCTGCCCGATGACGTACGCGCGGCCGTCGTGCGCCGCCTGGAAGCCGCCAA
Organism: Cupriavidus numazuensis; assembly: GCF_905397435.1. Lineage (GTDB taxonomy): Bacteria > Pseudomonadota > Gammaproteobacteria > Burkholderiales > Burkholderiaceae > Cupriavidus > Cupriavidus numazuensis. Next base: position 151,521 of record NZ_CAJPVI010000013.1, on the reverse strand, counting down.
CGCGCCGCAAAGCTGGATCGCCATGGTGCGCGAGGCTGTGGAGCTGGATGCGGCCGACGAGGGACGCGTATTTGGCGAGGCCTTGCCTGCCGGCCTGAAGCTGATCGGCGGAACTGCCTGAGCCGTATTGCAAGAGCCGCCGGCGCCGCGCGACTGGCGGATAATGCGGCTTTACAAGAAGAAACCACCGCCACACCCATGCACGCCAGCGCCACCGGTTCCAGACGCCTCGACTGGACCACACTGTTCCTGCTCACCTTCCCGCCATTGAGCTGGGCCGGCAACGCCATCGTTGGCCGGCTGGCTGCCGGGACGGTGCCGCCGGTCACGCTGAACTTCGTACGCTGGCTGCTGGCCGGGCTGCTGCTGGCGCCTTACGCATGGCGCGGCGTCGTCGAGCACCGCGCTGCGCTGCGCCGGCATGCGGGTGTGATCCTTGCCCTCGGCATGCTGTCGATCGCCAGCTATAACGCGTTGCAGTACCTGGCACTGACCACGTCGACGCCGATCAATGTGACGCTGATCGGCGCCTCCACGCCGCTGTTCCTGCTGGTGATCGGCGCCACGTGCTTTCACGAGAAGATGAAGCCGTGGCATGTCGCGGGCGCGCTGCTGTGCCTCGTTGGCGTGTCGTTCGTGCTAGTGCGCGGCGAGCTTGGCCGCCTTGCCCAGCTCGATTTTGTCGCGGGCGATCTCTATATGCTGGCCGCCACCATCGCGTGGAGCGCCTACACCTGGCTGCTGCGCAAGCGGCGCCCCGAGTTGCCGCTGCCCGTGCTGCTGTTCGCACAGATCGTGACCGGCCTCGTGGTCAGCATGCCCGTGACCGCGTGGGAACTGATGACACTCGAGCAGCCTTTCCAATGGAGCGGCAAGGTCGCGGCGATCCTGCTCTATGTGGCCACCATCCCTTCGCTGCTTGCCTATTTCGCCTGGGACCGTGCAATCGCGCGTGCCGGCGCGCAATTGCCGGTCTTCTTCATCACGCTGACGCCAGTGTTCGCGGCGCTGCTGTCTACGCTGTTGCTCGGCGACTGGCCGCGCTGGTACCACGCGGTCGGGCTGGTGACGATCGGGGCCGGCATCTGGCTGGCGCAGCGGCGCTGAACTGCCCTGCGGGGCACATGGCGCTGCTTGCCCACATTACGCGGGTCAGGCAGAATGCCAACCTTGCGGAGATGGCATTCCTCCCTTAACCGCTGACTGGTTCGCATGTGCCGGGCAGCTGATGATGCCTGCAAGTTCCTGGACAGGGAAGTTGTAGGCACACGTCCATACGGCGTCCCGCCGTCCAGGTTTGAGTTCTTCGAATCTGGTCATCATGAAGAAGACATTCGCTCCACCGGAGCCATTGGCCATGCTGCCCTATCTGGGCCGCTGGCTGTTTCTGGGCGCACTGGTCGGGATCCTGTCCGGCGCCGGTTCGGCCGCGCTGCTGCTCGCCCTCGACTGGGCCACCGATACACGGCACGCGCATCCCTGGCTACTCTGGCTGCTGCCGCTGGCCGGCCTGTCTGTCGGGCTCATCTACCACTACATGGGGCAGTCGGTCGAGGGCGGCAATAACCTGCTGATCGACGAGATCCACGACCCGAAACGCATCGTCCCGAAACGCATGGCGCCGATGATCCTGCTCGGCACCGTCATCACGCACCTGTTTGGCGGCTCCGCCGGGCGCGAAGGCACCGCCGTGCAGATGGGCGGCACCTTTGCCGACTACCTGACGCGCCTGTTTCGTCTCGACAAGGAGGCGCGCCGCATCCTGCTGATGGCCGGCATCAGCGCGGGTTTTGCGTCGGTGTTCGGCACGCCGCTGGCCGGCGCGGTCTTCGGGCTTGAGGTGCTGGCCATTGGCCGGCTGCGCTATGACGCGATCCTGCCGTGTTTCGTGGCCGCCATCGTCGGCGACCTGGTTCCCCCGCTGCTTGGCGTTCACCATACGCATTACGCCATTCCCTTCGTCCCGCACCTCGGACCCTTGACCCTGGCTTGCGCCGTCATTGCAGGCATTGCGTTTGGCGTCGCCGGCATGGCGTTCGCGCAATGCACGCATCGGCTGTCGCGCATGCTCAAGCGCAGGATTGCGTTCGGCCCGCTTCGTCCGTTCCTTGGGGGCTGCGTGGTAGCGGGCGCCGCATTGCTGCTCGGCACCGACAAGTATCTCGGCCTTGGCATCCCGACCATCGTCGAGGCGTTCAGGCAGCCGCTTCCCGCCTATGATTTCGCGGGCAAGGCCGTGTTCACCGTGATGACGCTCGCCTCCGGCTTCAAGGGTGGCGAGGTCACCCCGCTCTTCTATATCGGCGCAACGCTCGGCAATGCGCTCGGTTACGTCCTGCCGCTGCCGTTTCCGCTGCTGGCGGGGCTGGGCTTCGTGGCGGTGTTCGCCGGCGCGGCCAATACGCCGATTGCGTCGACCATCATGGCAATCGAACTGTTCGGGCCCGAGGTCGGTACATTCGCCGGCATCGCGTGCGTCGTGAGCTATCTGTTCTCGGGCCATACCGGCATTTACCACGCGCAGCGTATCGGACAGGCAAAACGCCTGCGCATTCCCGAAGGCGTGGGCCTGTCGGAAGTGCCTGGCTTGCGGCAAAAAGGACAGCCCGATTCACTCGACAAGCGGGACTGAACCGGGAGGCGGGCAGGTCAAGCAGCCGACGATTGGAGAGTAGACTGAATAGTGTGCCCGCTCAGGGATGGCAGTGCGCCGGGAGACAATCGTGCATGGCTATCAGGTCACTTTCTACACCGTGGAGAACCGCCGCCACCACGGCAAGCAGCTGTCGCACTGGCTGCTGCAACTCATGCGGGACATGAATGTTCGCGGCGCAACGCATCGCGTGGCGGCCGAAGGCATGGGACACGATCACCGTTTCCACAGCTGGCATTTCGTCGAACTGGCCGATCGCCCCGAGGAAATCACGATGATCGCGACCGAGTCGGAGACGCAGGCACTGTTCGATCGCCTGGCGGCCGAAGACGTGCGCGTGTTCTACACCAAGTTTCCCGTGGAGTTCGGCTTCCTTGGCAAGGCCGCGCCGGACGTGGACGACGAGCCCACGTGAACGCTCGTCACACGACGGCGGACCTTGCCCGCGCCTTCACTGCGTCAGCAACGCCACGCAGACATACAGCACGCCTGGCACCAGCAATGCTGTTGCCAGCACCGCGTAGTACCGGGCGCCGTGATGGGGCGGATGCGAATGGAAATGGTGCACGACCGGTTTCATGATGACCCCCAATAGTGATTGGATGCGGGGATGCTTTAACAATAGCGCTCCCCTGTCCCTTCCGCGAATGGAGATGGCAATTAGCGTGCCAGTGTCAGATCGATGCAACGCACCGCAACGGACCCTCAGCCGGAGACGACGATGAACAAAGTCAGAAAAACAGCGCGCCAGCTTCTGGCCGACAAGCCCCGCGATGTCATTTCGGTAGCGCCGGATGATTCCGTGCTGGCGGCGCTCCAACTCATGACCGACAAGGACATCAGCACGGTGCTGGTGATGCACGACGACAAGCTGGCCGGGATACTGTCCCAGCGGGATTATGCCCGTGGCGTCGAACTGGCTGGCCGCAGCGCCAGCGCGACGAAGGTCCGCGACATCATGACGACCCAGGTCGTCTGTGTTTCGCCCGACCATACCTGCGACCAATGCCTTGCGCTGATGCACGCCAGGCGCATCCGCCATCTGCCTGTTCTCGAATCCGGGCGCATCGCCGGGGTGCTGTCCAGCCATGACATCCTGGAAGAACTGCTCAGCGAAGACGAACACCTGATACGCGACCTCGAGCACGACATGCTCAACCTGACCGTCGACACGGGCGGCTGCTATTAGTCCGGCATGCCGCGCTGCGGAGGTACAAGTGCAGTGGACTAACTGGAAAGCTCCGGCATCCGCGGGGTGAAACGGCTGTAGTCGATCACCCCGGCGCGCCCGACCAGGATCGTGGCTTCGGGTATCTCCTGCCACACGCCTTGCACATCGATCAGCGGCTCCGACAGCACAAGAAATGCGTCGTCGCCTGCCGCGATGATGCGCGGGTCGTCGGGATACAGTTCGCGCAACTGGCGGAACGAGGTGCTGTGGAACAGCGAGCGCGATTCCGCTTCGCTGGAATAGCGCACCGCAACAATCTGCCGCCCGTCGGTCACGCAGACGGTCATGTTGATCGGGTGCTCGACGTCGTAGCGGTGGCCGACCTCCTCGATCAGCCCCACCATCTGCTCCAGCGCGGCGCGCGGATCGCGCTCCAGACCGAAGGTCAGCGCCAGGAAGAACATGATCTCGGAATCCGTGGACCCTTCGATCCAGCGAAACAGCTGCGGCGAGACCGCCATCATCAGGTCGCGCCGCAACAGTGGAAACTCCCGGATCAGGCCGTTGTGGACGAAGAGCCAGCGGCCGAAGCGGAACGGATGGCAATTGGTTTCCTGCGTAGGCGTACCGGTAGCCGCCCTGACGTGCGCAAGGAACAGCGGCGCCCGCACCGCCCGCGCCGTCTCGCGCAGGTTGGTATCACTCCAGGCCGGGTGCAGGCAACGGTAGCGGAATGGCACCTCGGAGTGGCGTCCATACCAGCCAACGCCAAAGCCATCGCCATTGGTAGTGGTATGGCCCAGCCGCGCATTCAGGCTCTGGTCAATCAGAGAGTGTTCCGGCTGGAACAGCACCGCTTCGAGCGGCACGGATCTGCCTGAGTAGGCCAGCCAGCGGCACATGGTGTTCCTCCTCTTGTCGGCGGGGCCCGGTGACTGCCGCCCCACACTCTGTTTTAGGACGGCTGCCCGCGAACGGCAAAGGAACGCCGCCACACCCGGCGCTCGCTGCAGCCGGCGCGCGACGGTCTGGCATGCCAGAAGAGGATTCGGAAAGCGAAAGGACCTCGCCATACGCACGATTGGTCACTTTTGGCGCGCAGCCCAGGGCGGCGCCCGCAAATCCCGCCCTTAATACGGCGTCCGGCTCAGCCGCCTCCGATACCGCGCCGCATACGCCTCCTGTTGCTCCTGCACCGGCAACGCGGCCTGGACCGCTTCCACATGCCGGTCCGAGCCCGCATAGAAGTCGGACAGGTCCGCCTTCATCGCCGTACGGGACGCATTGTCGAGGTAGATCATATGGCCGGAGGGATAGTTTCTGACGGTCAGCGTCGTCGCGATGCCCGCATGGGCGGCCGGCATGTTCTGGAAGTTGAGGATGGTCTGGAAGAACGGCGTCACGGCGTCGTAGTAACCGTTCGCGGAGAACACGCGCAGGTAAGGATTCAGCGCCATCGCCGCAGCGAGATCGCCGGCCGTGTAGAGGCTTTCGACACCGCCGCGTTGCGCGCCGGTGGGATCGACGTGACCGAAATTCCAGTTGAGAAAGGCCTCGTCGTTCAGGTCCATGAACGGCGAGGTCGACGTGAACTGCAGTTCCTCGTTGAGATACACGTTCCACATCGCCGTATAGACGCCGCCGACGGCGGTCATGGTCGGATCATTGCCGCCCGAGTTCGGGGCGATGTATTCGGCGATACCCGTATCTTGCGCCGTCACCCGCCCGTCGTATGCCCCCACGGCAAGGCCCTTGTCCAGCAACAGGCTGGTCAGGAACACCGAGCCGTTCGCGGTCGACGGGTCGAGCTTCCAGTACCGGAGGACCTCCTGCGGAATGCCGAGAATGGCGCTCAGGTACTCAAGCGATTTCTGGTCGAACATTGGAAACCCGGATAGCGCGTCGACGTAGGCATCGATGGCAAACGCCTCCACGTCCTCCATGAACGCCGCCAGCTCGGCAGGCACCGGCGACAGCGTGACCATCTTGTGGAACCACGCGTCAGCCGCGAGCGTGGGAAGCAGCCCGATTGGGTTGCCCGCCTGCGAATAGTCGAGGATCGAGGACTGCAGCACGATGCCATTGAGGTCCACGCCATCCTCATGCAGCAGCCATGTCAGCACGCAGGTGCGCGGCGTTCCATAAGACTCCCCGAACAGGTACTTCGGCGAATTCCAGCGGTTGAACACGGTCAGATAACGCTTGATGAACTGCTTGATGCAACTGGCGTCTTCGTCCACGCCCCAGAAGTCCTTGTTGGTGCCCGGCGCGATCGCGCCGGAATAGCCTGTTCCAACGGGGTTGATGAAGACGAGGTCGGTATGGTCGAGCAGGCAGTCCTCGTTGTCTTCCATCTCGTAGGGCGCGGGTGGCGTGAAACCGGGCATGCTGGTCTTGATCCGGCGTGGTCCGAAGGAGCCGAGCAGCAGGAAGACCGATGACGATCCGGGGCCGCCGTTGTAGAAGAAGGTCACGGGTCGTTTGGATGCCACCGCGCCATTGAGCGTGAAGGCGACATAGAACAGCTTGGCGGCCGGCATGGCGCTGTATGGGTCCGTTGTCACCAGATGGCCCGCTCGCGCCGTGTAGGCGAGCGACTTGCCATGCAGCTTCAGCGTGTGCTGCGTGATCGCCGCGGTCTCGGTGACGTCGGTCACCGAATCGTCCGGGCCATAGCCATAGGGCGTGGTGTCGACGAGCGGCTCATCGGGCGGGACTTCCTTTCGTGTCGTCGGGCTCATTGCATTGGCCTCCGTGTTCGAAATGGCGGACCCGATGGCGTCAGACAGCAGCCAGGGCTGCGAGCAACCCCTGGCCATTGGGCACGCCCCAGCCGGTGACAGCATCAAAGCCCGCCTTGGCCGTATAGCCCTTGCCGGGGCTCGGACGCGAGGTGTTCTGGCCCGAGACGATGTCGCTGAAGCCCGCGCGCCCCACATCGCCCTTGTAGAGCAGCGGCGCAAGGAAACGCTGCCGCTTGCCGGCCGGCAACGCCGCGTCGATGCGCGCCACCAGCGCGGCCCACAGCGGCGCAGCGGCGCTCGTGCCGCCGTCGGGCAATGCGTGGCCATCGAGCAGCAGGTCGTAGAGCGGCGGCCCGGCCAATGCGGCTACGTCAGGCACCACGCGCCCGTTCGCAGCGCCGGAATTCAGCGACGCCACCGAGACGTTCTGCCACGGCGGCCGCGGATTCAGCACGCTCACGCCACCACCGGTCGAGCCACCACCCTGCTGCGTGCGCTCGCCTGGCGCTTCCCACCAGGCCACTTCCTCGGCCTTCCCGTCCGCGTGTGCCACGAGCATGGTGCCGCCCACGCTCAGCACATAGGGACTCGATGTCGGGAACTCGACATGGCAGCGGTTGCCGGGTTGATTGCAGCCACTGCCATCATCGCCCGACGATACGCACACGGTCACGCCCTGCATCGCCGCGATCTGGAGCCGTTGATTGATCGATGCCATCGCGCCGTGGCTCCAGTCCGTCGCCTCTTCGGCGAGACCGTAGCTGATGGACAGCGCCACGGGCACCGGACCTTTCCCCGACGTGACCTCGTCGAGCAGATTGATCCAGCCGCTCTCTCCCCACGTCGCGAAATACACGCCGATATCCGCCTTCGGACAAAGTCCGGCGACGATCTCGATATCCATCATCGTCTCGGCGGTCTGCATGAACAGCAGGTCCTGCAGGTCCTTGGGGAGCTCCTGAATCTCGGCCCTGAACTGTTGTTCGCTGAGCGGCGACAGGCCGACGCTTTCGATTCGCACCACGGGCACCGGCACTCCCTGCCGCTTGCAGAACATGGATACGTCCGAGGGAAGATACGCGGGCGGCAGCACCTGCCCATTGCCGACGTTCTGGCCGAATTCGGCGATGGCGATCGTCCTGCCGGCGCCATCGCCATCGGGAAAGTGGTATCGCTTTACAAGGTCGGCCGGGGTCAGCGGGGCCGGCGTGCGCGCCAACGCCACGGCTTGCGCATGACGCTTCGCCATCTGTCGCTGGTCCAGCCCGAACACACCCTCCACGACGTCGGCGATCTCGCCTGGCACCATCAGCACGCCCTGGCGCGCGCGGATCTGGCCCTGTCCGGGCACGTGGTAGATGCCAAGTTCGGGCCTGAACGCAGCGATCATCGCCGACGCCGTTCCGCGCACCCGAATGCTGCGGCCACCCTGCTTCACCTCGAGGATCTGAAGGCCGTAGCTACGCAGCACGTCCTCGACCTTGCGCACCGTTTCCGCAGGCACGCCGAAGCGCTGCGCGATCTCTTCGCGTGACAACGCCTTGTCGGGCATCTGCCCCGGTGCGGGAAGATCGGGACCCTTGAGCGTGACCGTAACGTCGACGATCGCGTGCGGATCCACGTCGCGCACCCGGATGGCGTTGTGCGGCAGCGGCCGGCGACTGCCGGCAAGCTGTACGTGGGTGTCCGCCATGTTTTCCTCCCGCACTGACCGTTGCCAGCGGCTTCGCCGGCAGGCTCAAACGAGCTTAGGTATTGCGGGGCGATTCGTCAAAATGCCGCTGCTGAGCGTGTTTTATATCTGTGATAAGGCAGAGTGCAATGGACCGCATGCCTGTCTGCCCGCACATACAAGAACCCCCGCAGCGAATGTCGTCAGCTCATACTCGTTCCGGCATTACGCCGACATAGCGCCCTCTTGGACGGATAACCTGTCCGACCCCCAACTGCTCCAGGCTGTGCGCGAGCAGTCCGATGCTGCGCGCCGTGGCGAACATCCCGAACGCTGCATCGTCGGGCAGGCCGCAGTGAATCACCAGCGCGGCCAGCGCAACGTCGATATTGGGCTGCAAGCCGGTCAGGCGTGTTGCCTGTGCGATGAACCTTGCAATGACCGGCGGCGGCTCGAACCGGGCCAGCAGCGCGGCGGCGCGCGGGTCGCCCTCGGGATAGAGATGGTGCCCAAAACCCGCAAGGGCTTGTCCGGTCGACAGGTAGTGCGTGATGACCTGATCCTCGCCCTGCCGCTCCACGTCGTTGAACAGCGCCTTGACGCGGCCGGAGGCATCGCCATGCAGCGGACCGGACAGCGTAGACAAGCCTGAGAGCAGGCACGCGGGCAACGACGCACCATTCGACGCCGCGATGCGCGACGCAAACGCGGAACTGGTCAGTTCATGGTCGACCAGCAGCACCATGGCCATCCTCAGCAGCTCCGCCCCTGCCGGCTTCAGCGCCCACCCTTGCGCGAAGCGCATATGCAGCGCTTGCTGCCCCGGCTGCGCGCCAAACGCGTTGGCCAGCTGGCCGACCAGGCCCTGGCCTTCCGCATGCAGGACGCGCGTCATGCGGCCATGCGTCGAGTGACCGGTGGCAGCCAGTTCGGCCAACGTCTTGAAGGCCGCCACACGCCCCGGTTTGGCCACCTTGGTGGACGACGAGAAGTTCACCGGCTGCGCCGAATCCCACAGCAGTTGCGCGGCCTCTTCCAGCGTGGCGTTTTCGGCCAGCGCCACCGCGTCGCGGCCACGGTAGTAGAGCCGTTCGCGCAGGAACGTGGAGATCGCGGTCGGGATACTGGGCTCGGCGCCAAACAGCGTGTTGGTGGCCAGCGTCTCATGCTTGCGCCCGGCCTGCTTGCGTTTGGCCAGCGTCGCCACGTCTTCGGCGCGATACAGGCTGCGACGCGTATCGACCGGATCGGACATGACCTCGATCTTGCCGCGGCTGACGTACGCATAGACCGTCTGCGGCCGCACGCCGAGCCGCGCACACGCCTCGTCCATCGATATCCAGGGACCCATGGTGATTCACTCCGCATCTATTTATGTTGATTTTATATATCAATATTGCATTGACAATCAACTATTAACTACCATGGGTTCTACATTCCAGCCGACGAAGACAGCCCATGAAGCCGCACATCCTGCAACTGAATCCCATCCTGATTCCCGCCGCCAATGACGAACTGGCCGCGCTTTACCAAGTGCACAAGCTGTTCGAGGTCGAGGACCAGGCCGCCTGGCTCAAGGAGCACGGCACGGCCATCCAGGCCGTCATCACCGGCGGGCACACTGGGATTTCCCGGGCAATGCTGGAACAGTTGCCGGCGCTGAAGGTAGTGGCCGTCAACGGCGTGGGCACCGACGCAGTGGACCTGGCCTATTGCCGCGAGCGCGGGTTGCCGGTCACCGCCACGCTCGGTGCACTGACCGAGGACGTGGCCGACCTGGCCATCGGCCTGCTGATTGCCGCCTGCCGGAACATCTGCGCGGGCGACCGCTTTGTCCGCGACGGCCAGTGGGAACGCTTTCCGCAACCGTCGGCCATTCCGCTTGCGCGCCGGTTCAGCGGCATGCGCGTCGGCATCGTCGGCATGGGCCGCGTAGGCCGCGCGGTCGCCACGCGGGCCGCTGCCTTTGGTTGCCCGATCCGCTACACCGACCTGCGACGCATGGACGATCTGCCGCACGAGTTCGTGCCCGACCTGATCGACCTCGCACGCCACAGCGATGCGCTGGTGCTGTGCGCGGCGGCCGACAAGGCCGAAGGCATCGTGAACGGCGCCGTCCTCGACGCACTGGGACCGCGCGGCTTCCTGATCAATGTGGCACGCGGGCGCCTGGTCAATGAAGACGACCTGGCACAGGCCATCGAGGCCGGCCGTATTGCCGGCGCTGGCCTCGATGTCTTCGTGGACGAACCGCGCGTGCCGCTGGCCCTGCGCCAGTCGGATCGCACGACGCTGCAGGCGCATCGCGCCAGTGCCACGTGGGAAACCCGCGCAGCCATGATCCGGATGGTGCTGGACAGCGTGGCCGAGGGGCTCGCCGGCAAGCGCCCTGCCATGAGCCTGACGACCTGAGCTGACAAACACATCCACTCAGGAGCGCCGTGATGGAATTCGTTCTGCCCGCGCCGGCGCCAGCCTCGGTACCTGTGGCCAGCAGTCGTGCGCGGTTTCCGATCGCCAGGATCTTCTGCATCGGGCGCAACTACCGCTGGGCCGCCAACGAGCCCGCGCCGACGGAAATGCCCGCGTGGTTCATGAAGCCGGCCACCGCCGTGTCTGAGGCAAGCGGCGTGCTGCCCTACCCGCCTGGCACCGAAGAGTTTTGCCATGAAGTGGAACTCGTCGTCGCCATCGGGCGTGGCGGACGCGATGTCGATCCGGCTCAGGCGAGCTCCCATATCTGGGGCTATGCCGTGGGCCTCGACATGACGCGCAGGGACCTGCAGCAGAAAGCCAAGCGGCTTGGCGGCCCGTGGGAACCGGCGAAAGCCTTTGATCATTCGGCACCGTGCAGTCCGATCGTGCCTGCTGCCACGCTCGGCCATCCGCGCCAAGGCGAAATCCGGCTGGCGGTCAACGGGACAGTGCGTCAGCGTGCCGACCTGTCCGACCTGATCTGGCCAGTGCCGGACCTGATCGCCATGCTGTCGCGCTCGGTCACGCTGATGGCTGGCGACCTGATCTTCACCGGCACGCCCGCGGGCGTAGGCCCGTTGCAGCGCGGCGATGTGATGGATGCCAGCGTCACGGGCATCGGCGAAATCTCGCTGGTCGTGACTTAGCCCCGGCCGCTTCCAATCCTGCGCATTGAAAAAAGAACACCCAACAGCAATCCGGAGAACACAGTGAATACTTCCCGAAAAATCGCACTTGTCACGGGCGCTGGCAGTGGCGTGGGCCGGCTGACTGCGCTGGCACTTCTCGACGACGGATGGACGGTCGTACTTGCCGGCCGCCGAGCCGATCCGCTGCAAACGCTGGCCGCCGAAGCGGCTGCGCGTGGACAGGCCGCACTGGCCGTACCGACCGACGTCACGGACCCCGCCAGCGTGCAGAGCCTGTTCGACACGATCGAGCGCGAATTCGGGCGGCTCGACATGCTGTTCAACAACGCCGGCGTCAATGCACCCGCCGTCCCGATGGACGAACTGCCGCTGGACAAGTGGTTCAACGTCATCAACACCAACGTGACCGGCGTGTTTCTGTGCGCGCGGGCCGCCTTCGGCCTGATGCGTCGCCAGTCCCCGCAGGGCGGACGCATCATCAACAACGGCTCGGTCTCCGCGCACACGCCGCGTCCGTTCACGGCGCCCTACACCGCGAGCAAGCACGCCGTCAGCGGCCTGACCAAGGCCCTGGCGCTCGATGGCCGGGCCTTCAACATTACCGCGGGCCAGATCGACATCGGCAACGCGTTGACCGAACTGTCGGAACGCATGACGCGCGGCGTGCTGCAGGCAAACGGCACGACGGCGCCGGAGCCGATGATGGAAGCGCGGCACGTGGCCAATGCCGTGCGCCACATGGCATCGCTGCCGCTGGACGCCAATGTGCTGAACATGACGGTCATGGCCAGCGCCATGCCATTCGTCGGCCGCGGCTGACGGGAATCCAGCGTCCCCGGGGCATCGCATCCCCGGGGCACCACCAGAGTTGACACGAGTTGACCAGCATCCAGACGGAGACACCCCATGCGCATCACCACATCGAAATTCACCACGCTCACCACGCTGATCGGCGCCCTGGCAGGCTGCGTCGCCCTTGTCACTGCGACGGGCGCGGCGGCCGCACAGAACTATCCGACCCGCCCGGTCACGATCATCGTCCCGGCACCGGCCGGCGGCGGCATCGACCTGATTGCGCGCGTGGTCGGGGAAAAGCTTTCGGTAAAGCTCGGCCAGCCCTTTATCGTCGAAAACCGCCCGGGGGCCTCCAATAACCTCGGCACCGCCGTGCTGGCCAACGCCAAGCCCGACGGCTATACGATCGGTATCGTCGGTGGCAGCCACAACATCAACAAGTTCCTGTTCAAGAACCTCGGCTGGGACCCGGAAAAGAGCTTTGAGCCGATCGTCTACACCCACGAGATTCCGCTGGTGTTCGCGGCCTACCCGAAGCTGCCAGTGAAGACAGTGCCCGAACTCGTCACGTGGATGAAGGCGAATCCGGCCGAGGCCAAGGTGGCCACCTCGGGCCGCGGCAGCGCGCAGGAGATGGCGGCGGAAATGTTCCGCATGGTCAGCGGTGCGCCCGTGCTGCTGGTGCCGTACAAGGGCTCGTCCGCCGCCCATCCCGACCTGATTGCCGGCCGTACGGTCCTGTACATCGACACCCTCAGTGCGATCCAGGAGCAGGTCAAGTCCGGCAATGTCCGAGCACTCGCGGTATCGACACGCAAGCGCTCAAAGGCCCTGCCCAATGTACCGACAGCCGAAGAACAGGGCCTGATGGGCTATGACGCCAGCACCAACGGCGGCTTCCTCGCGCCGGCCGGCACGCCGAAGGACATCGTGGCAAAGCTCAACGCCGAGATCAACGCCGCGTTGAAGCTGCCGGAAGTCCGGGCCAAGCTGGAGACTGCGGGCATCGACATCCAGGGCGGCACGCCGCAAGACTATGCGGCGCTGATCCGGTCGGACCTGGCCAAGTGGGGAAAGGTCGTCAAGGAAGCGAACATCCAGGCAGAGTGATCGGGAACATGCCCCTTGTGGCGGAATGGCTGCCGAAGGCTCTGCAGCAAGCTCGCCCCGATTCGCGCTAATATTCGGCGATCTCCGCATTCTTGCTACTTTTACGCCTAAGGTGCTCCCTCCGGCGCTTTTTCGATGAGCAATCTCAACCCGCAATCCGTACTTTCCGTTCACCACTGGACTGACACGCTGTTCAGCTTCACGTGCACGCGCGACCCGGGCTTCCGCTTCGAGAACGGCCAGTTCGCCATGGTCGGTCTCGAAGTCAATGGCCGCCCGTTGCTTCGCGCTTACAGCATCGCCAGCGCCAACTACGAAGAGACCCTGGAGTTCTTCAGCATCAAGGTACCGGACGGTCCGCTGACCTCGCGCCTGCAGCACCTGCAGGAAGGCGACCAGATCTTCGTCGGCAAGAAGCCGACCGGCACGCTGCTGGTCGACAACCTGCTGCCTGGCAAGACCCTGTGGCTGCTCGCCACGGGTACCGGCCTGGCGCCGTTCCTGTCGATCATCCGCGACCCGGAAGTGTATGAACGCTACGACAAGATCGTGCTGACCCATACCTGCCGCTTTGTGGAGGAACTGGCGTATCGCGAACTGATTTCGGAACACCTGCCGCAGCACGAACACCTGGGCGACCTGGTCCGCGAAAAGCTGGTGTATTTCCCGACCGTCACGCGCGAGGATTTCCACACCCGCGGCCGCATTACCGAGCTGATCGAAACCGGCGAACTGTTCGAGCGCCTCGATATGCCGTCCTTCTCGAAGGAAGACGACCGGATCATGCTGTGCGGAAGCCCGGACATGCTCAAGGAAGTCCGCGCCATGCTGGATGAGCGCGGATTTATCGAGGGCAATATGAGCCATCCCGGGCACTTTGTGCTCGAAAAGGCATTTGTCGGCTAAGTCGGCTGCTATCGGTTCATCAAGAGGGCGGAGGCGCTCCGCCCTTTTTCAGTACCCTTCGCCGCGTTGCGGTCCTTGGGACCGCATGAAGCGCTACTGGATCCTGCCGAATCCGTCGGCTGCCCAGCGCTCCGCACGCGCGCGCGTCAGCTTGAAGTCGGGCGGCACCTTCACCATGGCGATGACATCCCCAAAAGGATCCACGGCTGTCAGCGTGCCGAAAGGCTCGAACTCATCCGGCGTGACCACCAGCCTGACCGTCAGGCTTCCCGATTCGGTCTCGATGCTGCACTGCTTGTTGAGTTGGGCATGCAACTGCTGCTCATGCCGCCGGATCACTTCGGCCGCGGTCTTGACCAGCGTCTGATGGGCCGTGGCATCGAGCGGCTTCGGATCGACCTTGTTTCTCCCCATGGTCCAGGGGCCGACCAGCGCCGGTTCGGCGCTGCCGTCGCGGATCATCTCGACGGCCCAGCCATCGCCGTCCTCGTTCTTGATCACGCGGGCCGTCCAACCTTTGTCCCGCCAGAGTCGGGGCTCATGGATGGCAGAGGATTCGTGCTCCGAGTGAGCGTCGTCGGTGTCGTGCATCAATCTTGTCGTACTGGTTTGCGCGTCATCCGCGCGCGCCCCTGTTTCAACCGACTGGTCCGAACCAGTCAAACCAGTCGGCGGGGCAAAAATCAGGCGGAAACCGCCGGCGCTGCGACAGCTGCCTTGCGCGAGACCTTCTTCGCCGCTACCGGCTTCTTCGCTGCAGGCGTCGCTGCTGCCTTGCGCGGAGCCTTCACGGCTGCCTTTGCAGGCGCGGCCTTCTTCGGGGCGGCCTTCTTGCCAGCGGTCTTGCTCGCCGTTGCCTTCTTGGCGCCAGTAGCCTTGGCCTTCTTCGCCGCGAGCTTTTCCTTGGCGGCTTGCTTCTCAAAACGCAGTGCAGACTTTGCGGCGTCTACAGCCTGGGCAATCTCACGCTTTGCCGCTTCGATCGCCTTCTTCGTGTCGGCGCGCAGCTTCAGCAGGCGCTTCTTCGCTGCCTGGGCTTCACGTGCCAGCACGCTGGCCTTCTTCGTCGGTGCAGCGATTTTCCTGGCGACAGGCTTCTTCTTTGCGACAGCGCTCTTCTCAGGCGTTGCCTTGGTTGTTGCGACCATATCGATCATTACCCGTTAGTTGTGGAGCGCGGAGTATAGCTCGTGGATCGCTGAATCCATAGCGGCCCTGCTTCCGCGCGCGTCGCGGGACTTCAACAAAACCAGGTTTCGCGGGTCACGTTCCGCCCCTGGCATCGACCTCCGGACCCGGTTCACCATCCCTGGTAGCAATCAATTCCTTCGGCGCCAGCGCGATCAACGGCAGTATCAGTGCATAGACTACGGTGGTCGCAATCACACAGTAAGTAAATCCCTGCGCCGCACCGCTGTTGTAGATCCATGAGCCCAGCAGATCGCCGGCACGCGCCGACAGCGCGAACACACCATCGACCAGCATCATCAGGGTTCCTTGCAGGCCTGGCGGACACGACCGCATCGCGAGATCGAGATACGCCGCGGTGGCGATGCCGCCCATCAGCCCGATCGGTGCCGCCAATACCAGCGCCAGGTTGGCGGAATGAATGAAGGCCAGCGGAATCATCTGCGGCACCGCAACGATCGTGCCCCACCACAGCAGCTTGCTCAGCGAGACCCGCTTGCAGAGATAGCCATACAGTACGAATGTCGGGATAAACGCGAGGGCAAAGATCCCGTTGTAGTACGAGTAGACGGAATCCGATGCGTGCAGCTCATTGGTCAGGTAGAACTGCAGAGGCGTGGCAGCTCCCGGCGCAAAGTTCCACAGAAAACAGATAAGGACCGCCGGATAGACGGCCCGATGCCGAACCAGTCGCCGAACGTTTGCGAAAAAGTCCCCGCCTCTGGCTTCCGGTTTCTCGTAGGCATGGCCAAAGACGGACTCGGGCTTCCAGAGCGCCAATACGGCAATCAATACATTGAACGCCGCCACCAGAAAGAAGGCCTGACTCGCGGCGAGATGGTCAGAGACGTATCCGGAAGCGAACGCTCCCGCAACGACCGGGACGGAACTGACGACGTTCAGCAGCGCGCTCAGGCGCCCCGACATAAGCTTCTCCTGGCCCACGAGCGCGACCAGTCCCTGGTAGGCCGCGGCAACGAATCGGGACGACAGCATGGCCAGCAGCATGCCGACGGCCAGTCCTTCAAATGAAAAGCCTGACAACGCCATGCCAATGCATGCCGCCGCGGTGACCGGAGCAAAGATCAGGAAGAAGCCGCGATCCCGCAATCCCAGCGGGTTCCAATGGTCGCGCGCCAGCCCGAACGCGAACGCCAGATAGACCGGTATGCCCGTCAGCAGCCGGAATGTCGATATCTGTGTCGCCGACGCATGCAGCTCATTCTTGAGCAGGTACGACGTCTGGATATCGATCAGGTATCCGGCCGGCGTTGCCAGATAGATGAACAGGGTCAGCCAACCGAAGTACAGCAGGGTTCGGTCACTGCCCTCGGAACCCGTTCCACCAGTAGCGGCCGGCATGTTCATCGCTCATCGGCAAGGCTGGATTTGGCTCGGCATCTGCCCGGCGCGCGGGCGGCCTCAGGAGCGCCGTTCAGGGCTCTCGAGCGAACTAAGTGTAGGTGAAGAAACTACCGGGGCCCACTACATCGAGCGAACGGTAGATCGCACCATATCCCAATGTGCCAATTCGCCGACCTGCCCTTCGCTTGGCGTCACCACATTGGTGCAAACAGAAGCGGGCAGAAACTGGCTATCAAGCGTCATTGCCCATACCCGCCGACTTTTTGGTAGGCTGGATTCTGTAGGTACAACCCTCTGAATGCCAGAGTGAGCCGTCCTCTGCGCTGCTGGTTGTGGCCAAAGGATGAGTCATGCAAGAGTTGGCCTTTCGCACCCTGCTATATCGCTATTTCTTTTTCAACTGGCTGTTCAGGGACGCCAGTCGCGGCAATTTGGCCGAGCGGTCCATGGCCTGGCATTTCAACAAGGCGCACGCGCACTGGCTGCTGACCTACATGCGGCGCTGGCTCTGGTGTGGCGTGATCCTGTCCGCCGCCGGCGGTGTCGTGGAGCTGGGGCTTCGCGCACCTGCGCTATCGGCGTTGTTCTATGTGCCGGGCGTACTCAGCGTGCCGGTCAATGTGGTCATCGGTGCGCTGTGGGTCGGGCTCAAGATGCTGCCGGGTCCACTTGGGCGGCGGCAGGACTAGACATGCCCCGACCGGTGCGCGTGCAAGCAGGCGGCATGCTGCCCGCTACAATGGACGCCCTTCCCTTCTCGCCACAGCAGGCACACCGTAATGTCAATGCACGCCGACCAGCAGTCCGAATATCTCGCCTTCGCCGGTCGCCTGGCCGATGCGGCAAGTGCCGTGACGCTTCCCTATTTTCGCGCCCCGCTTAGCGTGGTCGACAAAGGTACCGCCCGCTTCGACCCCGTCACTGTGGCCGATCGGGAAGCGGAACTGGCGATGCGCGCCCTGATCCGAAGCACGTATCCCACCCACGGCATCCTTGGCGAAGAAGAGCAAAGGATTACCGGGACCGACCCGCTCCATTGGGTACTCGATCCGATCGACGGCACGCGCGCCTTCATTACCGGGCTGCCGCTCTGGGGCACGCTGATTGCACTCAATGATGGCCAGCGTCCGGTGCTCGGCGTGATGGACCAGCCCTTCACGCGCGAGCGTTTTTCCGGTGACCGCGAGCGAGCCTGGCTCAATGGAAATCCGCTGCAGGTGCGTCCCTGCGCGGCGCTGTCGGAAGCCAAGCTGCTCTGCACCACGCCGGACATGTTCGAATCCGGCGAACAGTGGGACGCGTTCCAGCGCGTGGCACGCGCCGCGCGCATGCAGCGTTACGGCGGCGATTGCTACGGCTATTGCATGGTCGCCGCAGGCCAGGTCGACGCGGTGGTCGAAGCGGGCCTGCAGCCGTATGACGTGCAGGCCCTGATCCCGATCGTCGAGGGCGCCGGCGGCATCATGACCAGCTGGACCGGCGGCGATCCTCAGCATGGCGGGGCCGTCGTCGCTTGTGGCGATGCCCGTGTGCATGCCGAGATTCTTCGGCTGTTGAATACACCGGGCTGATCGGCGGGCTACTCTTCCACGTAGCCCTTGCGTAGTTTCTCCGCTACCAGCTTGTCCATTTCGCGCCGGGCCCGGTCGGGGTCATCGAACACCTTGACGCTGGTCTGTCCGGCACTGCCGATGCGGCCGTAGGTGACGGAGAGTTCTGCGCCGCTTACGCTCGCGCGCCAGAATTTGCGTGACGTGCCTTGTTCAAAGCGCAGCATCTGCGCGAACTCTGCCTGAGCCGCCGCGGCTGTTGCCGCATCCGTGGAAGCCTCGCTCTGCACCGCAACCGGCCTGGCTAGCGGCACCGTGGTTTCCGTCAACACATCCAGCGCACGATCCTCGCCGTCGGCCAGCATGGCTTCGATGCGGGCCAGCACAGCATGCCGGTCGTCGAGCCAGTCCTTGCCCGGGATGTCCAGTACGCGCCAGCCGAAGTTGCGCAGGATCCCGGGGCGAAACACATAGCGTTCGGCGGTGTCCGGCACCGCTTCAGTTGGCGTGTCGAGCAGGATGGCCAACGCATAGCCCTGTCCCGATGGCTCGGCAATAGCCAGGTCGCAGCGGAACTGTGACCGGCCGACGTTCACGTGCACCTGATGGCCGCGCCCACGCAATGCCTCGGCCAGCGCATCGCGGATGCTGTCGGGCGTCGCAGCGCGCGTGAAGGCATCGCGCGCGCCGGGGTTCAGCGCGCCTAGCACCGACTGCGCGCGCTCGAACTCGCCGCGTGCACTGGCCTGCGCGAACTGCAGGAATGCGCGCAGCGCGGCCGCGCCATCGTTGTGCACGTTGGTGATCGCCTCGGCCTGGATCGTCGATACCACCGCCATGCGGTGGCGTGCACGGCTGAAAATCACATTCAGGCGCTTCTCGCCGCCACGCTGGTTGATCGGCCCGAAATTCATCAGCATCTTGCCGTCCGGTCCCGGCGCATAACAGATGCTCAGGATGATCACGTCGCGCTCGTCGCCCTGCACATTCTCCAGGTTCTTCACGAAGAGCCCGTTGAACTGGTCGTCGTCCTCGCGCACGTATTCGCGCTCGAGACGCATCGCGAAGTCCGCGTCCTCGGCAGCCAATGCTTCAAGCGCGGATTCGATGGCACCCTGCTGCGCCTCGGAGAACGCCACGATACCGAGGCTCAGGCCCGTCTCGCGACGGAGCATCTCGCGCACGGTCCGGGCGATGTAGACGGCCTCGGGCGCATTGCGGCGCTCCGCATAGACACCATCGGCCAGTCGATGGAAGCTGACCGGGCGCGCCAGCAATGCGTCCGCACCGGCAACGCCCGCATCGTCCTGGTCCGACCGGAGCGGCGGTGCGTCGTGCTCGGCCGTTTCCAGCACACGGTCAGGAATGGTGACGAGACGCCCGTCGTAGAACGCCGCATTGGAAAAGCTGATGAGCGACTCGTGGCGGCTGCGGTAGTGCCACGCCAGCAGCGTGGCGGGCAGGTTGCGCGCGGCCTGGTTCAGCAGGCTGTCGGAATCCAGGTTGATCGCGATGCGCTCGCCCTCCTCTTCCACGACGATCTCGTCGTCGCCGTCCGCGCCGCCGGCCGTAAAGAAGTTCGTCGGCGGCAACTGCATCTCGTCGCCGACCACCACCACCTGGCGCGCGCGGCTCAGCGCGGGCACGGCCTCCTCGGTCGGAATCTGGCTCGCCTCATCGAAGATCACGACGTCGAACAGGTCCGGCGACAGCGGCAGCGTGTCGGACACCGACAACGGGCTCATCAGCCAGATCGGCTTCAGGTCGTTGATGACGATGCCGGTCTCGTCGTCGGCAAGATCGCGGATCGAGCGGTGGCGCATGCTCTTGCCGAACTCGTGCTCCAGTTCCCGGCGGCCCGTGGCGAATTGCTTCTTGAACGCCTTGCCGTCGGCGTCCAGCATCGTGGCCGACAACGAGGAGGTGCGCACATGCTCGGCAAACTGCTGATGGCGATTGGCGCGCACGACCTGCGCATTCAGCGCGAGCAGTTCGCGCTGACCCTGCGCCACAGCGCGCGCGGCCTGCGCCAGCGCAGCGCCGCCGAAGCGCGCGAGCAACGGGCTTTCGCGCGTCAGGCGACGCAGCGCCTCGTCGGCCACCAACGCTTCCAGCTGGGCGGGCTCGTGATCGAGCCACTGCAGCGTGGCAGCGCAGGCGGGATCGCCGGCGTGCACGGCGCGCAGCAGTGGCAACAGGTCCGGCAACTCGTCCAGCGCTTCGCGCAGGTCGCGCAGCAGTTCGGCGATGTCGCCAAGACGCGCGTCGCCGTGCAGCACCAACCCGTCGCGCACGCGCTGTGCGAGCTTTTCCAGCGCTTCACGCGCACCGGCCTCGGCACGCGCGACTGCGATCGGATCGACGGCCTGGCGCAGATGCGCGACCAGTTCGCGCGGACCTGTGGCCGACTGCAGGCGCTGTTCGAGTTCACCCAGCGCGCGCAGGAAGGCCTGCATCTCGCTCACGCCGTAGCGCCGGCGGCTGTCGGCATCGGCCGCCGCCAGCGCAGCATGCGCGGCATGCTCGGCCGCCAGCGCTTCGAGCACCTTGCCGAAGCCCGGATGAACGGCGTGCTTGCCGAAATCGTAGCGGCGCTTCAGTTCGCCGCGCAGTCGCCACCATGCGGGCTGCAGCCAGCGCGCGAACGACGGCTCCAGTCGCCGCGCGAGCGCGAGCGCAGACTCGGTATCGCCGGGGCTCAGCTTGTCTTGCCAATTCGCTGTTGCAGCTTGCGCATCGGCGAGTGCCTGCGTGCGCCGCCCCAGTTCCGCGCGAATCTCGCGCAGAGCGGCCTGTGCCGGCGAGGCCGGATCCAGCAGGTCCAGGTGTGCAGCGAGGCCTGTATCGAGCAGCCACTGGCTGTCGGCGGAGATCGTGCGCGCCTGCTCCAGCGCGGTGTCCTGGCCAGTCAGGCTCGCAGTGCTGTCCAGCAGCGGATCGAGCGCGTCGAACAACGCCTCGACGTCGCTGCAAAGCTGCTCGGCGCGACCATACGCGCGCTCGTCTGCGAGCAATGGCGGGGACAAGCGCGCGAACGGATGCGCGGCCAGGCTGTTCAGGCCAAAGCGCTCGCGCATGGCGCGATGCACACGGTGCGCGAGATCACGCTGCCGGTCCCATGCGGCCAGCGCCGGCAGGCGCTCGCGCATGGCCGGCCCGGTATCAGGCGCGGCGGGCAGTGCCGCCACCCGGCGCAGCAGCGCCCGCACACTGTCGCCCAGCGCCTCGGGCACGGCAGCCATCGCCGACTCGAACGCATCGATGCGCTGCTGGTGCGCACTCAGCGCATCCGCCACCTGCGCGCGGCGCGCCGCCAGGGCATCGCCGTCGTGCGGCTGCGCGATCCACTGCTCGTAACACGCGCGCAGGTCGGCAATAAAGGCCTTCTTGTCGGCCTGCGAGTCGTGGATCAGGCAACACAGCGAGTCGAGGCCGCTTTGCCTGAGCCGGTGAAACACCACGTCTAGCGCGGCGCGCTTCTCGCAGACGAACAGCACGCGCTTGCCACGTCCGGCGTAGTCGGCGATCAGGTTCGTGATGGTCTGCGACTTGCCCGTGCCCGGCGGCCCCTGGATGATGAAGCTGCGCGCGCTGCGTGCCAGGCCGACCGCCGCGTTCTGCGTGGCGTCGGCCGCCACCACATTCCACTGCTCGGACGGTGCAAGTGGCGCGGGAGCGTCCGTCTCCACGTCGCGCGGGTCGATCGAGAAGACGCGATCGAACGCCGGATTGGCGCCGGGCTCGTCGAGCAACTGCGCGTAGTCGCGTACCAGCGACATCTTGCGGTAGTTGAAATTCGCCAGCGTCACCTGCGTCAGGTCCAGGTCCCAGGCATAGCGGTGGCCCTCGGACTCCTCAAGCACGTAGCCCTGGCGCTCTTCGCTCTCCGCCGTGGCTGTGCCACTCATCTGCGGCTGGCGCGGGCCGGCACTCGGGGCAGCGCCGGCCTCGAAACGTTGTGGCAGCGCGCTCGGCCTCACCCAATGCTCGAACAGCGCGCGCCCCAGCGGCCGGTAATCGTCCTGCGCATAGCTGTACGGCGGCAGCCAGCCACCGGTGCGCGCGACAGCCGTGCCTGGCTTGCGGCGCTGGAACTGCTGCATGCGCTGCAGCGCCTTCTGCCGCACGAGCCGCACCGCCGCCTTGTCGACGAGGCGCAACTCCACCGAAGGTTCCGATTGCCGAATCTGCGCGAGGATGCCGGCATGGATCTCTTCGAGCGAGGTCTTGCCGAGATCGACGGTCTCATCCAACTGGATGCCGTAAAGCTGGTTCAGGTAGTGGCGCAACACGGGGTTGAACTCGGCCTCGCCGCCCGCGCTCTGGATCACATACTGGTCTCGCACCCCCTTGCGCTTGACCAGTTCCACCGGCAGCCACAGCAGCGGCGTCACGATGCGCTCGTCCGGCGCCTCTTTCAGGTTGTGCCAGCGCAGGAACGCCACCACCAGCCGCAGGTTGCTGAAGCCGTATTCGGCGCGGTCGCGGCGGGTTTCGGCGATCAGGCGGTCGAGCGATGCCGGCAGGTAGGGCTGGTCGTCAAAGCGCAGCCAGTGCTGCAGCGACACCGGCTTGCCCGCCACCAGGTCCGCGGCGAATGGGCCGCCCCAGGTGCAGATGTGTTCGGGCCGCACGCTTTCGATCTGCAGCATCAGGGGCACGCTGGCCACGGTCAGGTTGACGCTGGCCGCGGTCGGCCGGAAATGCAGCAGGCGGTTGCGCCGCGACAGGTCGAACAGGCGGTCGCGCAGGTGCGTGAGCACGGCGGCACGGCGCGGCGTGGCGCCGGCAGTGCCCGCCAGCGCGCGTTCCACATCCAGGGCCGCCGGCTGGTCGCGCCAGGTGCGCAGCCGGGTTGCCAGCGCGGCGACATCGGTGGCCCTGTCGTGGCGATTGATCTCGGTCATCTCGACAATCACCGCGGCGACGATCGGATGCAGCCGTTCATGCAGCAGGAACAGGTTGCGGCGATGTGCCACGAAGCTGCGCAGGTCGTCCTCGTCGGTGAAGTCCAGGCCGCACGCCAGGCTCGCGAGCGCCATGCCGAGCAGGAAGACGTCGCCGATTTCGTCGTGGTGGCCGATCAGCGTTTCCCAGCTAGCCGGTCCGGGCAGGAAGACCGGGCGTTCGATGGGCGCCGCCAGATCCAGTTGCAGTGCCAGGTCGGCCTGGTCGCGCTGCCCGCTATCGGCGTGGCCGAGCCGCAGCGCGCCGACGATGTTCAGGGCCGAGGTCGGATGTGGCTGCACGCGATGGATCGCACCGATGTCCATCGCCGGCGTCTCGCCGTCTGGCCGGCGCAGGCGCAGCGCGCCTTCCTCGTCCACGAGGATGCTGTCGGGATCGAGGGCCGCCACCCTGCCCCGCGCGTGCAGCGCGGCGACCTGTGAGAACAGCGGCAATACGAGCACCAGCACGTCGTCGGTCGCCAGCGCCGCGCCCGCCTGTGCATCGATCAGGGCCCGTAGCGTACGCGGATCGTTGCCGCCGGTTGCTTCCGGAATCGTGTTCGTGGCGTGGGTGGTGCTATCGGTCATGACTGGCCCTCCCTGGCCAGTTGGCGGTTGAGTTGGCGCTGGTATCGGTCCAGCTCGCGCTTGCCAAAGCCGGCGTCGCGGCGCAGGTTGCCTTGAAACGCCTCCAGGCTGCCGAGCGCTTGTGCCACGTGACCCGCGCGCAGGAGCGCTGCGTCCTGCTGGTCGGGGTCGGCAAGCGACAGGTCCATCATCAGCGCGTTGAGGTAGCCGCGCACGCTGTCATCAGCCACGTCCGGGCCCAGGCCCTCGGGGCCGATTGCCGGCTCGTCGTCGCGCCAGTCGGGGAACATCATCCGCACCTGTGCGAGCACCGCGTCGCCTGCCAGCGGCGTGCCGGCAAGGAAGTGCGCAAGAAAGCCGCGCGTCAGCGCCTGCAGCCGGACCTGCCCCGGCAGGTCGAGCTTCTCCAGCGACAAGGGGCCGTGCAGGCGCGATTCAATCCATGTATCGAGATGGCTCTCGCCTTCCCACCACAACGCCAGCGCGCGGGCTCGGATGAACGTCTCGGGATGGCTGTGGGCGGCACTCGCGCCTGCCTCGCCGGATTCGATCTCGGCCGCCTGGCGCAGGTAGGCGGCCGCGTCCACGCTGCCCATGCCGGTCTGCACCTTCACCAGTGTCGACACGGCCGGGGCCACCGCCCCCGCAGCCACGGCGCCACCGCGATCCGCGAACAGCTCGGTGTGCAAGGCATAGCGGCGCCAGGTTTCCCGATGGCTCGCGCTGACACCGGGCGCCGCCAGCGCGTCGTTCAGGATGCGGTCGGCCACCAGGAACTGGCCCTCGTCGCACGACCACAGCAGGTAGTGCGCGAGCTCGTGGCCGAACACGGCCAGCAACTCCGGCGGAGCCAGCCGTTCCAGCAGCGGCCCCTGCAGGACGATGTGGATCTCGCCGGGCACATAGAACAGCGACGCATTCATGTCCTGGCCCGGGGACTGGTAGAGCGTCGCGGGTGCGTCGATGCCAAGCCGCGCCATCGCCAGTGCCAGCACCGCGTGTACATCGGCGTGGGCGTCCGCCTCGATGCGGTAAGTGTCGCGCAGCAGCATCGCGCGCAATGCCTCGCGGTGGTCGGCGCCGGTCGCGCGCGCGTTGGCCCAGCGCCAGACCTCTGGCTCGTGCTGGCGCAGGTAATCGACCACCGTTGCGTGATAGGCCAGCGGCATCAGCGCGCCGCGATCCGGAGCGTGAGAGTCCATGCAGGTCGTTCCAGGGTTGCGTGGTCGCCGATTCTACAGGCCACGATTGGGGAGAGGATGGCCAGCCGCGGCCTGCCGAACAGAGGGATTGCCTCGGCGCACCGTGTAAACTCGCGCACTGGCCAGACGCCAACCATTCCTGAATTGAGAAAAAACATGACTCGACAACCACTTCGTACCCTGTGCCTGACACTCCTGCTTGCCGCAGCCACCACGCCGGCGCTGGCCGATGACCTGAAGAACGCGGTAGGCGGGGGCCTGGGCGGTGCCGCGGGCGCAGCCGTCGGCGGTGCGCTGGGCGGCAGCACGGGTTCCGTGATCGGCGGTGCGCTGGGTGGCGGCGCCGGCGGCGCGGTCACGTCGAACAAGAAGGAACGCACCGGTGCCATCGTCGGTGGCGCGCTGGGCGGCGGTGCGGGTGCAGCGGCCGGCAACGCGCTGGGCGGCCGAACCGGCGGCATCGTCGGTGCCGCGGCCGGTGGCGCAGCGGGTTCGGCGCTGGGCGGCAACGTGTCGCGCAACAACTATGCCGATGACCACGATCACGGCAATCGCGGCAAGCACAAGGGCCAGAAAAAGCATCGCCACGACGACTGAGCAACGCGACGGGCACGCCGGCGATAGTGCTCGCCGCCAGCCACGGCATCAGAAGTTCCAGAACAGGAAGCGGTGATGCCGTGGCGGACGGGCCTTCCGCGGCGGCCGGCTCTCAGGGTTGAATCGCGCATCGGGATCGATGACTCGCCCCCGTAGCGCCATATCGTAGAACGCGCCCACCATCGGCAGCGCGCTGCGCGCACCCTGCCCCCAGTAGTCGCCGAGCGTCACGCGTCCGTCGTCAAATCCCACCCACGCGCCGGCCACCAGTTGCGGATGCATCAGGATGAACCAGCCATCCGCGTTGTCCTGCGTCGTGCCGGTCTTGCCGGCCACGTCCGCGCGGACGCCGAAGCGCGTCCGGATCGCCGCACCGGTGCCACGAACCACTGCGTCGTGCATCACATCGACAAGCGTTTGCGCCGCGCCAGCCGGCAGGGCCTGTTCGGGCGCCGCGCTGGCAAACTGAGCGAGTACCTTGCCGTCGTGGTCCTCGATGCGAGTCACCATGCGCGGTTCTAGATAAACGCCGCGGTTCGCGATCGTGCTGTACGCCGAGACCATTTCCTTGAGCGTGACCGGGCTGGTACCGAGCGCGAGCGACGGTACCGCCTCCAGCGCACTGTCGCGAACGCCCATTGCACGCGCGAGCCGCGCGACCTTCTCGGGTCCTTCCTTCAGCATGAGCTGGGCGGTCACGCGATTGCGCGAATACACCAGCGCGTCGCGCAGCGTCATCGGTTGGTCGGTCGGCGGTTCGGCGTCGGTAGGCCGCCAGGTCACCTGCCCGGCCGTTGGGATGGCAACGTTCCGGTCCCAAAGCGTGTCACTCGGGCGCGCACCGTCCGCGAACGCCGCCCCGTAGACGAACGGCTTGAAGGTTGAACCCGGCTGGCGCCGGGCCTGCAGCACGTGATCGAATGGCGCGTCGCTGAAATCGCGGCTGCCCACCCATGCCTTGATATCGCCGTTACGCGGATCGATCGCGACGAAGCCCGCCTGCACCTGCGTCTTGCTGCGGCAAAGGGCGCGCACGAAGTTCGGGTTCGCACCGAGCTTCCTGAGCACGGCCGGGTCCGATTCGCCGGCATCGCGTGCCGCGCGATACTCAGACGTTTGCCGCATGAACGTCCGGAACAGCTCGTTGCCCGCCCGGCAACCCGTGTATTCGTTCCATGCCCCGTTCGCGACCCATTGCAGCTGGTTCGCCTGCCAGGCCATCGCCTGCACCGCCATGGCCTGCAGGCGCGAGTCCAGGGTCGTGCGCACCACGAGACCATCGGCGTAGAGGTTGTAGCCGTTGCGATCTGCCCACGCGCTCAGCCACCGGCGCAGCTGCGCGGAAAAATGCGGTGCCGCGCTTCGTGACGCGGTCTGCAACTGGAAATTGACATTGAGCGGTTGCCGTCTGAGCCACGAGTAGGCACTGGGCTTGAGCGTCCCGTACTTGTTCATCTGCCCGAGCACCGTGTTCCGCCGCTGCAAGGCACGCTCGGGATTGAGCACGGGGTTGTAGGTGCTGTTGGCCTTCAGCATGCCGACGAGTGTCGCGCTTTCGAGTATGTCGAGTTGGCGGGCGGATTTGCCAAAGTAGGTACGCGCGGCCATTTCCACGCCGTAGGCGTTGTACAGGAAGGGCACATTGTTCAGGTATGTCTCAAGGATCTGCGCCTTGCTGTATACGGCCTCGATCTTGAGCGCCGTGATCGCTTCCCTGAGTTTGCGCGCAAGCGTCGGTGCGCGGCCGATTTCGTCGGGATACAGGTTGCGCGCGAGTTGCTGCGTGATGGTCGAACCGCCCTGTCGGTCACCGGAGAACGTATGCAGCGCCGCTGACGCGATCCGCAACCCGTCGATGCCGTGGTGCTCGTAGAAGCGGCGGTCTTCGGTGGCGATCAATGCATCCACCATGTATGGCGAGATCTGCCCTAGCGGCACCCATTCGCGGTTGACCGGCTTGAACTCGTCAATGACCTTGCCATCGGCCGACACGATCAGCGCGGGACGATCGATGCGAGCCTTGCGGATGTCGCCGATGCTCGGGGTGAAAGGCACGAGTGCAAGCGCGTAAAGCAGGAACAGCGCGGGCACAGCGGCGAGCGCCAGGAGGATGCCGCGCCGCGTCGGCCGGCGAAGGCGGCGCAGCGCGCCCCCCAGCGCGCGACTGGCTACCGCGATGCCGGCTCTGGCCAGCGGCTGGATGTGGACGAGCCCCCGTGCGCAAGACTCACGAAACAACGATACATAGCGGCGATTCACGGGGACGGGGCGCGTTGCGGAAAGAGCGCGATCGTATCAAAGGGAAAGGACGCTTCCCCGGCCCAATCAGGCTGCGGGCGCACCGCATTAACAGACGATTACAAATGTTTCGACTGCGCAAAGATCATGTTCCGCCGGCCCTCGCGACCATGACAAAAAAGGCCGGCATAACTGCCGGCCTGAAAATCCCTGACTCAGTGACACGTCAAGGTCGATATGAACTGTCCTGGCTGCCTGGCGGCGAGCCAGTTCTCGTGCTGAGGCGAATCAGAAGCGGTGACGCACGCCCACCATTGCACCGGTCTGGTTTTGGCCCGGCAGGGTATTGGGGGTCCCCGTCACGCCATACGTCGCATTACCCTTGTTCGTGACGTAGCCCAGCAGCACATACGCGTCCGTGCGCTTGGAGAACGCATAGTCGGCATTCAGCACGAACATCCACGAATCCTTGCTGTCCGTCCGGGCGTCGGTGTAGTACGCCGCGCCGGTCAGCGTGAAGGCCGGGGTGAACTTGTAGAGCGCGCCCAGCCAGTACAGGTTGTCGTGGCGCGCAGTACCGGTGGTGACTTCGTCGCGCATCCAGCGGTAGCCGGCGAACGCCTTGGCATCACCGAACGCATACGACGCACCGATTGCCGCACGCCGGGCGCTGAGGTCCGACGTGGCGATGGTGCTGCCCTGGTACTGGTCATAGGCGGCGCCCACCGAGAACGGGCCGTTCGCGTAGGCCAGGCCACCGCCGAAATTGGTGCCGACCTTGAATTGGCCAGGGACTTCACCGCCAAGACCGGCGTTGACATCGCGCCCGAAGCTGTAGAAGCCGGTTGCCGTCAGGCCGCCAAACTTGCCGGTGTACTTGATGGCGTTGTCGGCGCGGCCATTGAACTGGTTATCAACGGAATTCAGCGAGTAGACGGGCCCGGCCCCCATCGGGTCGTAAGCACCGAACAGGTCATAGAGCGAGTTCTGCTGACGGCCCAGCGTGACGGCACCGAAGTCGCCCTGCAGGCCGACATAGGCTTGCCGGCCGAACAGCCGGCCGCCCTGGGCCGATTTGCCGGTGTCGATGTCGAACCCGCTTTCCAGCACGAAGATGCCCTTCAGATTGCCGCCAAGGTCCTCGGCGCCGCGCAGGCCCCAGCGCGAGCCAGAGAGGCCGCCGGACGTCACGCCCGTGACCGAGCCACTGCCATTGGCACCACCGTTGACGTGGTTCTGAAAACTGATGCCGGCATCGGCAATGCCGTACAGCGTCACGCTGGACGACGATTGGGCGAAGGCGGCACCGGACACGGCGCAAGCTGCGGCTGCCACGGCGAAGAGATGTTTGTTCACTGTCGATTCCAGTATCTGTTTTTTGCGGTTGTTCCTCACGGTGGCGTTAGCGGCTCTCAAGCCCGCGACGGCACTACCGTTTCGGCCCGCCAGATACTGCGTCAGCAATGTGACACCCATAAGTAAACAATTACACGGAATCCAGAATGGTCTTTCCAAAATCACGAACAATCGCCGGGTGGGCGTTGGCACGCGTCTGACCACTATGCGTGAACCGTTCTATTGATCTGGATCAGTTCCAATTGGTGGCCGACGACTATCGTGTGCACACGGGCCTCGCGAACCCGAGCAGCGGATTCGACCACCAACTTGACGAGCTTCCCAGGAGGGGACCATGGCCAACCCACTCGCCGTCTGGCATACCGACCATATCCATTTCGCCAGCCTGCTCAACCTGCTGGAACAGCAGGTCACTGCCTTTCACCGGGGAGAGGAGCCAAACTACGGCTTGATGGGCACGATCATCTATTACATGCGGAACTACGGCGATCTGTTGCACCACCCGCGCGAAGATGTCGCCTATGCCCTGCTCGTCGAGCGCGATCCAGGCATGCAGATTATCCTCAGCCGACTGCTGCAGGAGCATCGCGTGATTGCCACGGTGGGCGAAGAACTGCTCAGCCGTCTGCGCGAAGCAGAGAGCGAGATCGTTACGTCGCGAGCCGCTTTGGAAGCTGCGGCAGCCATGTACCTTGTCTACTATCGCAACCACCTTTCGACTGAAGAGGGACTGGTCATGCCGCGTGCGGCTCAGTTGCTGACCGAAGCGGACTGGGCAGAGATTGCTGCCGCCGATTCGGCCATTGCCGATCCGCTGTTCGGCGCCAGGGTGCAGGAACGTTTCGCGAACTTGCGCAAACAGATCGACGGGGAAGCGAAGGCATACATGCACTGACTCGGGAGGTAGCAGAGAAGCGTCAATCCATCGGCCCGAATGGGCATCCGGCAACAATCCTGGCTGGACCGGTCGACGAACGCGCAATGATGCGCGAACATTGCCGACAATAAACGTCCCCCAGATACAGGAGATGCCATGCCCCTCACGCGGTGGAAGCGCAATACCTCGCGCCTCCTCAGATCGTCCGCCCTCGTCCTGGTTGCCGCCTCGGTAGCACCCTGTCCGGCTTTCGCCGCGGAGGGCGTCCACCACGACGCCTTCTACTGGCTCGGCGAGATCAACAAGGCATCCGCCGTCATCAACACCGACGAAGGCCTGCTCGACAAGTCGCTGGCGCCGAAGGTTGCCGGAGGCATTGCCACCGTGCTCGCCAACGGCGACAAGCCAGGCGGCAAACGTCCGTCGACCGTCATTACGTTCGAGCCGCTGATGATCCAGGCCGCAGGCCAGGAGGTCACCCTGCTCCACGCCGGCCGTTCCAGCCAGGACATGCTGGCCACGGTCCGCGCGGCGATGCTGCGCGACAAGGTCCTGGCGCTGGCCGACCAGCTGAACAAGACCTCCGCGACCATCGTCGGACTGGCCAGGCAGCATGCCGGCACCGTCGTGCCCAACTACACCAATGGCGTAGCCGCGCAGCCGAACAGCTACGGGCATTACCTGCTCGGCATTACCGCCGGACTCGACCGCGATGCCGAGCGGCTCCGTGAAGCCTATCGCCGCATCGACCGCTCGCCGATGGGCACGACCGTGCTCAATGGCACCGGCTGGCCGCTGAATCGTACGAGGATGGCGAGTTACCTCGGCTTCTCCGCACTCGTCGACAACGCCTATGACGCGTCGCAGATCAGCGCCGTCGATCTGCCGGTCGAGGTGGCGTCGATCGTGACCAGCATCGGCCTGCACGCCGGAAGCTTCATCGAAGATGTGATGACCCAGTATGCCCAGCCGCGTCCGTGGATTCTCCTGCGCGAAGGCGGCGGCAATACCTATGTATCGAGCGCGATGCCACAGAAGCAGAACCCCGGACTGCTGAATTCCACACGGGAACGCGCGTCGACCGCGCTGACACTGGCGATGGGACCCGTCATGCGGGCACACAACCTGCCGCCCGGCATGTCCGACGCCAAGGATGCCGTCGTCAACGGCGAGATGGTCGACAGCGCGATCCGCGTACTGCAGGGCTGGGACAAGATCATGCAAGCCCTCGTCATCGATCCGAAGCGCGCGCTGGAGGAACTGGACAGCGACTGGACCGCATCGCAGGAACTGGCCGATGAACTGATGCGCAAGTACAAGCTGCCGTTCCGCGTCGGCCATCATTTCGCGTCGGAGCTGGTCGAGTACGCGAAGGCGCATGACATCCGCCCGAGCGCATTTCCCTACGCCGAGGCGCGGCGCATCTATGCCGAGGCGGTACGCAGCTACAGCAGCAACGCGGATTTCCCGATGAGCGAGGCCGAATTTCGCGCGGCGCTGGATCCGGTGGCCATCGTCAACCATCGCGTCACGAGCGGCGGACCGCAACCCGCGGAGATGGCACGCATGCTGAAAGAGGAAGACCAGAAAATTGCACAACAGGACGCGTGGATCAAGACAACGCGCGGCACGATCGATGCGTCACTGGCCCGGCTGGATCGGGATTTCAGCAAGCTGTTGAAGTAAGGCGTGGCGGCCTTCCCAGCGAGGCCGCCCGCTCGATGCTGCCTCACTCGTGCCGCGATTCCAGATAGGTCTTGATTGCCCACACGGCTTCCTGGCTCAGCACGCCATCGAACGGCGGCATATAGACACGCCCGTCGCGGGTGCGGCCCTTGCGTACGGTGGTGGTGAAGTATTGCGAGATCTCGGTCATGCAGGCCTGCTTCTTCTTGGCATCGCCCAGCGACACGCAATCGCCATCGAGCTGGCGCAGGTCGGGGGCGATGCCGCCAGACACCGCTTCCAGGCCGTGGCAGCGCGCGCAGTTCTGGTTGTAGGCCGAACTGCCGATACGCTGGGCCTCCTTTTGCTCGGCGCCGGCGCGATAGGGGTTGTCCGGACGCCATTCGTCCCCCAGTTGCGGCAAGGATTTGGTGTCGACGACTTGCGGCGTGACATCGCCGTGGGCCCAGACTGTCCCGGGCGGGACAGCGCTAAGCATGGCGCAGAGCGAAAACAAGGCAAGCAGGCGGCGCTGCGTTCTCATGAGTGTCTCCTACAGTTGTGGATGGGATTTTTGTTTGCCATCATTTCCGCAAGAGACATACCAGCGCGCCGCAACAGGCGCTGCACGGCGTTGCATCAGGCTTTCCGGCGCACGCATCCGTGTGTGCGGCGCACCATCGCCGCGTCGGTGTCCCGGAATGCCACACTCTGGCAAGCGTTTTGCTTCATGGCGCAACACTGTCGACCACCCGCCCGGCTACGGCGATGAAGGCCGGCTGCGACCCGCGCAACAGATCGCGGGCGATGACCATAGGAGACCCAGACATGACCATCCCAGCGGAGCCCACTCGCCCTGCCATCTCCGGAGAGACGGGCGACGGGGCTGCCCCGCCCGAGCGAGCCGAACTCATCGCGCAGGCCCATCAGCGTTCCGCCTCCTATGGCCTCCGCCCGTACGAGTCGCCGGACTTCTGCCCGGTGCTCCAAAGCGAGCTGAAGACCCGCATCGAACGCAGCCAGTCGCTCTTCACCTACGCGCTGCCGGTGATGGAGACGCTCTACGACCAGATCGTGAACACGCAGAGCATGGTGATCCTGACCGACGCCGACGGCCTGATCCTGCACTCGCTGGGTGACGACGATTTCCTCGCGCGTGCCGACAAGGTGGCGCTGCGCGCGGGCGCGGACTGGTCGGAAGAGAGCCGCGGCACCAACGCCATTGGCACCGCGCTGGCCGAGAACCGCGCCACGCTGGTCCACGGTGCTGACCACTTCCTGCAGGCCAACCAGTTCCTGACCTGCTCGTGCATGACCATCCTCGACGCCTACGGCAAGACAGTCGGAGCGCTCGATGTGACGGGCGACCAGCGGGGTTTCCACAAGCACACCATGGCGCTGGTGCGCATGTCGGCGCAGATGATCGAAAACCAGTTGTTCGGCAACGCGTTCCGCGACATGGTATGCATCCACTTTCATTCACGCGCGGAGTTCCTGGGCACGCTGGTGGAAGGCATCGTCTCGTTCACGCCGGGCGGGCGCTTCCTGTCGTCTAACCGCAGCGGACATTTCCAGCTGGGCCTGACCAACAAGGCGCTGCAGGCGCATACTTTCTCTTCGCTGTTCGGGATGCCGTTGTCCCTGTTCTTCGATGCCGTGCGCGGCGCGCCGGCCGGTATCGTGCAGTTGCAGATGCCGAGCGGCGTCAAGGTCAGCGCACGCATGGAATGGAAAGCCAATCCGGCCTCGATGCCAGCCACGGCAATGTCCACGAGCACACCGGAGGCCGTCGCGGCACCGCGGCGCCTCTGCGCTGCCTCCGCCCGGCCTGAAGGGCTGGCTGATCTGGACACTGGCGACGCGCAGGTCCGAACCGTGATCGGAAAGCTGCGCAAGGTCATCGGCAAGGACATCCCGGTCATGGTGCTCGGCGAAACCGGCACGGGCAAGGAACTCATGGCACGCGCGATCCATGCGGACAGCCCGCGCCATGCTGGCCCCTTTATCGCGGTGAACTGCGCGTCAATCCCCGAGAACCTGATCGAGTCGGAACTGTTCGGTTACGAGGAAGGCGCCTTCACCGGCGCGCGCAAGAAAGGCGGCATCGGCAAGATGCTGCTGGCCAACGGCGGCACGCTGTTTCTGGACGAGATCGGCGACATGCCGCTGCATCTTCAGGGGCGGCTGTTGCGCGCGCTGCAGGAGCGCGCTGTCCAGCCGCTGGGCAGCAGCAAGGTGATCCAGGTGGATGTCCTGGTGGTGTGCGCCACCAACCGTAACCTGCGCGAGATGGTCGCCAGCGGCCAGTTCCGCGAAGACTTGTACTACCGCCTGAACGGGCTCGTGGTGCGGCTGCCGGCGCTGCGCGAACGCAGCGACCTCGACGTGGTAGCGGGCAAGCTGCTGCGCCAGGATCAGGGCCATGCCGGCGGTGAGCCACCCCGCATCAGCGACGCCGTGATGGAAATGTTCCGGCGCTATCACTGGCCGGGCAATATGCGCCAGCTCGGCAACCTGCTGCGCACGGCGCGCCTGATGGCGGAAGGCGAAGCCGAGATCACCGAAGACCACCTGCCCGACGACTTCCTGGACGACCTGCGCGAACGACAGGAGCAGGCAGTGACGCCGGTGGCCCAGGCGGTGCCGGCATCCGCGGCCTTATCTGTCGGGCAGGCGGCCGCGCAACCCACACGGCTGTCAGAGGTCGAAGCGCTTGCCATCGTCGCCGCGGTGAATGCGCACCACGGCAATATCTCGGCGGCGGCCAAGGCGCTGGGGATTTCGCGCAATACGGTCTATCGGAAGATGGAAGAGGCGCGCGGGCTGTCGCAACCTCCGGGCTGATCCCGATCGCCGCGAGACAGTAGTGTCCCATTTCTGAACAGGTGTCCCACGCTAAAGCAGTGATGACACAGCGAGCAGGCAACTGCTTGCATGCGGTAAACGCTCACTGTGCGGCCTGATGCATCGCAGCATGCATCGCCCGCCGCCGCGCGGCGCAAAGGCGTGGGCCACACCGCCATTCCCCGCCAGCCATGCCCCCCCAACCGTGGGGCCGCTCACGCACGTAACGAGCATCCGGCATACGCGGTTCGACGCAGACATAAGCTGAAATCACTCTGGGCATGGATGTTGCCTTTGGTGGACGCGGCAGCCAGTCTGCCGCGCCAAGACGAACGTCACTAACGATGCCAACCAAGGAGAGAGACATGACCTGGACCACGCCTGCTTATACCGAGTTGCGGCTGGGCTTCGAGATCACGATGTACATCGCCAACCGCTGAAGCCTGCTGCACGCGGCGGCGTGCCTGCGTGCGGTCCGGCATGCCGGGCCGCACGCCCGCCCCGTGCCGTGATGAGCCACCCCGACTCGCTCACGCCATGACAACTATTCGCGTACTCGGATCGGCCGCCGGCGGCGGCTTTCCGCAGTGGAACTGCAACTGCCACAACTGCGATGGCGTGCGCCGCGGCACCGTACGCGCCACGCCGCGCACGCAGTCATCGATCGCCCTGACCAGCGACGGGCCGGATTCGATCCTGGTCAACGCATCGCCCGATATCCTGCAGCAACTGCGCCAGACGCCCGCGCTGCAGCCGGCACGCACGCCACGCGATACCGCAATCGCCGCGGTGTTGTTGATGGATGCGCAGATCGACCATGTCACCGGGCTGCTGATGCTGCGCGAGCATCGCCAGGCGTTACCGCTGTTTGCCACGGCCGCGGTGCTCGACGACCTGAGCCACGCGTTCCCGCTCACCCGCATGCTGTCGCACTACTGCGGTCTGGAGACGCATACCCTGCCCTGCGACGGCACGTCGTTTTCCGTGCCGCCGCTGGACGGTGTCATGCTCACCGCAGTGCCATTGCAAAGCAAGGCGCCGCCCTATTCGCCCGGGCGCCACGCGCCGCGCGTCGGCGACAACATCGGCTTGCGTATCGAAGACCGCCAAAGCGGGCGTCGCGCGTTCTATGCGCCGGGGTTGGGCAGCATCGACGACCATGTCTTCGCCGAGCTGCGCAGCGCGGACATCGTGCTGGTCGACGGCACGTTCTGGCGTGAGGACGAGATGCAGTCGCTCGGCTTCTCCGCCAAGACCGCCGCCGATATGGGCCACCTGCCGCTGTCGGGCCCCGGCGGCATGATCGAGATCCTCGCCCGGCTGCCCGCGAGCCGCAAGATCCTTATCCACATCAACAATACCAATCCCGTGCTGGTGGAAGACTCGCCGGAGCGCGCCGTGCTGGCGCGGCACGGCATCGAGCTGGCGTACGACGGCATGGAGATCGCGCTATGACATATTCCACCGCATCGAGCCCTGCGGAATTCGAAGCCCGGCTGCGAGCAAAAGAAACGGGCTACCACATTCATCACCCGTTCAACCAACGCATGGCGGCCGGACTGTGTTCGCCCGGGCAGATTCGCGCCTGGGTCGCCAATCGCTTCTACTATCAAGCCAATATCCCGCTGAAGGACGCCGCCATCCTGGCCAACTGCCCCGACCGCGACACGCGCCGCGAGTGGGTAGTACGCATTCTCGACCACGACGGCACCGATACCCAGCCCGGTGGCATCGAAGCCTGGCTGCGCCTTGGCGAGGCCACAGGACTCGAGCGCGAGGCATTGCTCGACCATCGGCACGTGCTGCCAGGCGTGCGCTTCGCCGTCGACGCCTATGTCAACTTCGCGCGGCGCGCGCCGTGGCAGGAAGCGGTGTGTTCTTCGCTCACCGAGATGTTTGCGCCGGAGATCCACAAGGAGCGGCTCGCAGGCTGGCCCACGCATTACCCGTGGATCGAGCCCGCCGGTCTCGATTACTTCCGCTCGCGCATCCCGCTCGCGCAGCGCGATGTCGAACACGGCCTGCGCGTGACGCTGGACTACTTCCGCACGCCGGAGCAACAGCAGCGCGCCGCCGATATCCTGCAATTCAAGCTCGACGTGCTGTGGTCGATGCTCGATGCCATCCAGCTAGCCAACCCATGACGACCGATCCGCCAGACCTCGCCCGTCCGGTCCTGCACCGGACCTTCCGCCTGCAGTGGGAAGAGGCCCAGCAGAGCTGGGTGCTGCTCTACCCCGAAGGCATGGTGACCCTTAACGACAGCGCTGCCGCCATCCTGCAGCGCTGCGATGGCAGCCATACGCTGGACATGGTGATTGACGACCTGCAGGCCGCATTCGGCGTGCAGGGCATCGCCCCTGAGGTACACGCCTTTGTCAAACATGCGACCGAACGCGGCTGGCTGGTCTGAGCCCCGTGCCGCCGAACAGCCAGGCCCGCCGCTGTGGCTGCTGGCCGAGCTGACCTACCGCTGCCCGCTGCACTGCGCGTTCTGCTCCAACCCGGTGGACTATGCCCGGCACACGGCTGAACTCGACACCGCGCAATGGTGCGATGTATTCACGCAAGCCCGCGCGCTGGGTGCGGTACAGCTCGGACTGTCCGGCGGCGAGCCGCTGTTGCGCAAGGATCTGGAAGCGCTGGTGCGGCATGCGCACGGGCTTGGTTTCTATACGAACCTCATTACCTCCGGCGTTGGCCTGACCGATGCCCGGCTCGCTGCGCTGCGCGAGGCGGGCCTTGACCATATTCAACTCTCATTCCAGGACTCCACCCGGGAACTCAACGATTTCCTGTCCAGCACCCGCACCTTCGACCTCAAGCAGCGCGTGGCGAAGCTCATCAAGGCGCACGACTACCCGATGGTGATGAATTGCGTGCTGCACCGGCACAACCTGCCCCATGTCGGCACCATCATCGAAATGGCGTTGCAGATGGGCGCCGAGTACCTGGAGCTGGCCAACACGCAGTATTACGGATGGGCATGGCACAACCGTCTGGCGCTGATGCCGACGCAGGAGCAATTGCTTGAGGCCGAAGACGTCGTCAGGCGATACCGCGCGCGCATCGGCAAGCAGTGCCAGATCCTGTTCGTGGTGCCCGACTACTTCGAAGGCAAGCCCAAGAAGTGCATGAATGGCTGGGGCACGACCTTCCTGGGCGTGGCGCCGGACGGGACTGCGCTGCCGTGCCACGCGGCGCGCATGCTGCCCGGCCTGGCTTTGCCGAACGTCACGACGCAAGGACTGCGTGAGATCTGGTGCGACAGCGAGGCGTTCCGCCGCTTTCGTGGCACCGCGTGGATGCAGGAGCCCTGCCGCTCATGTGACCACCGGGAGGAGGACCACGGCGGCTGCCGCTGCCAGGCTCTCCTGCTGACCGGCGACGCCGCCGCGACGGATCCGGTGTGCGAGCGTTCCGGCGAGCATGGCAAGGTCAGGGAGATCGTGCTGCAAGGCAGGCTGGCGGCGTCGCAGCCGATGGTGTTTCGCAGTGATGGCAATTCACTGTGGCTGAGTAGTGGGGGGGGATGAGGGGGTGGGTTTTGTGGTTGGGGTTGGGGTGTCGTTCTTGGCTGGCGCCGCGGTTTTGCCGGCGTAGCCGGCGGGGGTTTTGGGGTTGGGATTGGGGTGTCGTTCTTGGCTGGCGCCGCGGTTTCGCCGGCTTGGCCGGCGGGGGTTTTGGGGTTGGGAACGGGGTGTCGTTCTTGGCTGGTGCCGCTGTTTCGCCGGCGTAGCCGGCGACCTACTCTTTTGTCCGAGCGACAAAAGAGTAGGCAGAAAAGCGCGTCGTTGCCGCTGGCCATCAATTCCACGGCGGCAGGGGTTCAAACGGCTTTGGACGCCAGCGATGGTGGTCAGCCGTTCGACCCTGCTACGCCATGTGAGTCAGAACCTGTGCCTCGCGCGGCACGGCTTTTGGACGATCCCCAAGACGGACTCGGGTACAGCGTTTCAACACGGTCAGGGGTGGGACGCCTTCGGCTGCGCTGCGCGCACGTCGTCGTCTGGGTGCGATCTCATCAACGTCGCTGGCGCCTAGGTTCGTCCAAGGTCCTTTCTCGACTTCGGCATGCCATGCGCGGGCATGGTCACCGAGGCGTGGTTCGCCTTGGGCCTGTGTGCTCAGACTTGAGCTCTGCGCGTAGCGCAGCCGAAGGCGATCACATGATATCGCTCGCAGTAGGGGCCACAGACGTTTGCAGGGCTCGTTCAATCAGCGTTGTAATTCTGACCACGGTCGTGCCCCACGCGGCAGGCAGCGTGACGGACTCTGAAGCCCATACCCGTACAACACCCTTGGCACACTACGATAAAAATTCGCCCCTTTGGGGCAACCAAAACGCGCTTTTGGTTACTTTTGTCGCTCGGACAAAAGTGACTCGCCGGCTACGCCGGCGAAACAGCGGCGCCAGCGAAGAGCGATAACCCACCCCCAACGAGAAGCCCCGCCGGCTACGCCAGCGAAACACCCCCCCGACTCAGATGGCTTTCGCCATCCATCATTCATTCCCCCCTGGCAACATCCTCTGCATGCAACGTTGCCGATCGAGCCACTGATGCTTTGCGACCGCCGCCACATGCAACAAGACGAGTCCAAGCAACAGGAACGACGTCGTGCCGTGAATCGTGTAGAAGATGTCGCGAATCGACTCGTCGACCCAACCCCAGCGCGGCAGTGGCAGCCCCCAGAAGCGAGTACCGTATTTGTTGAATGACGAACCCAGGTATCCCGAGATCGGCATGACCAGCATGCACACATAGAGCAGCCGATGCGTGACGCCCGCCAGCGCCGCTTCCCACCCGTGCAGGCTCTCGTCGTACGCTGGCACAGCCCGACGGACCCGCTCAACCACTCGCCACGCGATCAGGAGCGCTGCCGTCAGCCCCAGCGATTTGTGCAAGTTCACCAGTTCTGCCTTTCCAGCGGCACCGCGCGGCAGGCTGGTCATGATGTAGCCGAGCGAAAGCAAAGAGAACATCAGCAGTGCGCCTGCCCAATGCAGAACAATCTGGACCAACGCATACTTCCGTGCGAGTTGCATCGAATCCTCCTGTCATTGTTGTCCGGATGGCGCTCATTTTCCGCGCTGCGATTCGATGAAGACCTGCACCGCCCACACCACCTCCTGCGGCAGCAATCCTTCCCACGGCGGCATATGCACGACGCCGACCCGGACCTTGCCGTGCAACACCGATTCCTTGAAGAAGGCATCGTTGTCGAGCATGCAATCGTGGCGCAGTTTGCGATCGCCGATTGCCCGGCAATAGCCGTCGAGCCTGCGCAAATCAGGCGCGCTTCCTCCACCGGTGGCATCCGGGCCATGGCACTGCGCACAGGACTGGTTGAACACCGTGCGACCGACTTCTACGGCGCGCGCATTGCCTCGGTAGGGATTTTCAGCAAGCCATTCGGGACCGAGCGCCTGCAAGCCCGACGTATCTACCGCGGGAGCATGCGCGACCTCGGCGAAGGCGCGCCCGGTTGTCAGCACGAACAGGAAGAGCGCCAACGTGGCTAGCGCCAGCCAGAGTGCAATGTCCGCGAACGGCATGGCCTTGTACCTCCGCAACGGAGCAATCCGTGTTGTCGATGTCATCGGGGTTCACCAATCGGTCGGGCAACCACGGCAGCCTTCGAAGAAGCTGTCCGGGAAGATGGTGTAGCGAATCAAGGCGCCCTCCAGCGTGGCGTCCCTGAAGTTCACGGTGACGAACTTGGCCTCCTGCAAATTGGCATCCACCAGGCGCGCGCCGACGAACCAGGCAAACTGTGCGCGGGCCGCTTCCAGATTGGCGGCCGTCAGGTCCGCACCGCTGAAGTCCGCTCGCATGATGCGGCCGAATTCAAGGTCGGCGCCTACCAGCCTGGCATGGCGGAACGACGCTGCCGGCGCGTTGACCTTGTTCATGCGTGCGCCTGTCAAGTCAGCGCCGTCGAGGATGGCGCCGGCCAGGTTGGCAGCGCGCAGATCGGCGCGCGCCATCCTGGCACCGCGCAGGTCTGCGCCAGCCAGATTCTTGCCGGAAAGATCGGCGTGCCGCAGGTCGGCGCCCCGGCAACGCGCGTGTGGCCAGATCCCGCAGCCGTTGACGACAAGCGGTGTGATCTCTTGTGGCTGCGCCCGCGCGAGCGGCGCAGCGAGCCAGGCGGCCGCCGTTATCGCGAGCATCGCGTGGGACGATGGGAATCGCATGAAAGGCTCCCCGGGAGGATGAGAAATCAAAAATGTCCCATGACAAACGGGGCTGCCGAAGCGGCCGCCCCGTCTCGCCCCCTTACAGGCGTGCGACCGTCTTCGGCAGCTTGAACACCCACATCGAGCCGCCCTGCGTCACCTGCTTGGTCAGCTCGGCCATGTCACCGCCCCACAGCGGTACCGCGCCGCCGTAGCCCGACTGCACGCCGATATACTGCTCGCCATCCATCTCCCAGGTGATCGGCACCGAGACCACGCCCGAGCCCGTCTGGAAGCTCCACAGTTCCTTTCCGGTCTTGGTGTCAAAGGCCTTCATATAGCCGTCCGAAGTGCCCGTAAAGACCAGGCCGCCCGCGGTGGTCATCGTGCCGGCCCACAGCGGGAACTTCTCCTTGTGTTCCCATGCGATCTTGCCAGTCTTGGGATCGATCGCGCGCAGGATGCCTACGTGATCATCGAACAGGCGCTTGATACGGAAACCCTGCCCGAGATAGGCCGAGCCCGGCTTGTAGGTCAGGTGCTCGGTCCAGTAGTCCATCGCCCAGTGGTTGGCCGGGATGTAGAACAAGCCGGTATCCGGGCTGTAGGACATCGGGTGCCAGTTGGTGCCGCCAAGGAAAGGCGGCGATACAAAGATGCTCTGGCCCTTGTCTTCGCCATCCTTCGGCAGCGGGGGGCGATTGTTCTTCTCGATTGGCTTGCCGGTCTTCAGGTCATAGCCCGAGGCCCAGGTGATACCGTCGACGAAAGGCCAGGCACCGATCAGCGCGGTCGGCTTGTTCGGATAGCCGGCACCGGTTGCCAGCTTCTCGCGGTCGGTGACGAAGAAGAAGCCGTTGCGGTCTGCGTGGGCGGAAGCTTTGATCAGCTTGCCGGTCTTGACGTCCTTGTAGTCGAACAGGATGACTGAGTTGTTGCCCGAGAAGTCCCACGCATCGTTGGGGGTATGCTGGTAGAAGCCCTTCAGTTCTCCGGTGCTCGCATCGACATAGGCCTGGCCCGAGGTAAAAAGGCTGTCCCAATTGCGCGGGTCGTCACCCTTTGCGGTACGTTTCCAGGTGTTCCACGGCGCCGGATTGCCCGCACCGATCACAATGGTGTTGGTATCCGCGTCGAACGAGGCGCTTTGCCACGGTGCGCCGCCGCCATGGTTCCAGGCCTCGACCTTGCCGGTCGGCGATTCGGGATCGGCCGGCCACGAAGGCGCCTTGGGATCGCCGGTGACCGTGCTGTCTTTGCCGTCCAGCCGGCCCATATGTCCCTCCACCATCGGGCGTGCCCAGACTTCCTTGCCGGTGTCGGGATCGCGCGCAAAGAGCCATCCGACCACGCCAAACTCATCGCCCGACGAACCGTGTATCAGCAAGACGCGACCGGAGCGCTTGTCCTTGACGATGGTCGGCGCGCCCGTCATGGTGTATCCCACCTTGTGATCGCCGAACTTCTCCTTCCACGCTACCTTGCCGGTCTTGCGATCCAGGGCAACGATCGACGCGTCAAGCGTGCCAAAGAAAACCTTGTCGCCATAGATCGCAGCCCCACGATTGACCACGTCGCAACAAGGACGGATATCGTTGGGCAGGCGATGCTCGTACGCCCACAATTGCTTGCCCGTGCGCGCGTCGATGGCATAGAAACGCGAATAGGAAGCGGTGATGTAGATCACCCCATCGCGCACCAGCGCCTGGCCTTCCTGGCCGCGCTGCTTTTCACCGCCAAAGGAAAAGGACCAGGCCGGCACCAGCCCGCTCACGGTCTTGGTGTTGATCTGCTTGAGCGGGCTGTAGCGCTGCGCCTTGACGCCCAGGCCGTAGGTCAGCACGTCCGCCGGAGTCTTGTCGTCGTTCTGGATGTCCTCCCAGGTCACGCCGCCGGCGGCGGCCTCGGCGACGCCGACCATGGCGCCGAACGCCAGACCGGCCGTGGTCAGTGCAACCAGCGCCTTGAGCGCGGGAACCGCGGAATGCTGTGGCTTCATTGTTGAAATGTCTCCCTTGTCGTTGGTGGAATGAACCGATTGCAGCGCCGCGGTATGA
Organism: Cupriavidus numazuensis; assembly: GCF_905397435.1. Taxonomy (GTDB): domain Bacteria; phylum Pseudomonadota; class Gammaproteobacteria; order Burkholderiales; family Burkholderiaceae; genus Cupriavidus; species Cupriavidus numazuensis. Next base: position 108,688 of record NZ_CAJPVI010000013.1, on the reverse strand, counting down.
GGTTGGCGCCAGACCGCGGCGCGTTGGCCGCACCGTATTCCAGCAATCGCCATGCCAATCCGCGCGAGACGCGCGCATGCGCCAAGGCAGCCAGATCCGCGCCGCACCTGTTCAAATTCGCAACAACAACACGTGCGCATCGATCCGCCACGCAACAACGAAACGACGCGGACCGTCGTGGCCTGATCATCCCGCACTGCCGCAGAGCGCTATGGCTAGCCCGGATCACGCGCCCGCGCTGCACCTATGTCCTAAGACGTCTTCCACCATGCGCCGATTGGCACAGCACTTGCGCTACCGGCCGCTGATCTGACATGCCGCACCTGAAGTGCGAACCTGATTCCATCCACCAAGGAGACACCCGTGTTCAAAACGCTCTCGACCGCAGCCCTTCAGTCCGCAATCGCCGTACTCTGCGCGGTGGCCACGCCCGCCGGAGCAACACCCGACATGCAGGCGCTCGCCGAGAAAAGCGGCTGCTTTTCGTGCCACAGCATGCAGAACAAACTGGTGGGCCCGGGCTTCGCCGAGGTCGCAGCGAAGTACAAGGGAGATAGCGAGGCCCCGGCGAAGCTGGCTCGCAAGATCCGGGAAGGGGGCAAGGGAAGCTGGGGCCGCATCCCCATGCCGCCCCATTCGAACTTGAAGGAGGCGGAGGCGCAGCAACTGGCCAATTGGGTGCTGGGTGCGGGCTGACGCGCCGCGAGCGGTTCGCCCCGCTCTATAAGCAGCGGGGCCCGGGATGACGGCCTGGGCCGGTCTTTTAGTGCGACTTCCCGTGCAGATCCAGCGGCACCGGCTGGGTCAGCGTCTCGGGCCGCAGGATATGGTCAAGCTCCTCTTTCGACAGCAGCCCCTTGCGCAAGACGATCTCATAGACGCTGCCACCAGTGGCATGCGCTTCCTGCGCGACGGCAGTTGCGTTCGCATAGCCAATGTAGGGATTGAGCGCCGTCACGATGCCGATCGAGTTCTCGACGGTCGCGCGCAGGCGGTCCTCATTTGCCGTGATGCCCTTGACGCAGCGCTCGGCGAGCGTCAGGCAACCGTTGCGCAGATGGCTGACGCTCTTGAACAGGCTGTGCGCAATGATCGGCTCGAAGGCATTGAGCTGCAGTTGGCCGGCTTCGGCCGCGAAGCTGACCGTCACATCGTTGCCGATGACCTCGAAGGCGATCTGGTTCACGACTTCAGGGATCACCGGATTCACCTTGCCCGGCATGATGCTGGAGCCGGCCTGCATCGGCGGCAGATTGATTTCGCACAGCCCGGCACGCGGACCGCTCGACAACAGCCGCAGGTCGTTGCAGGTCTTTGAAAGCTTCACCGCAACGCGTTTCAGCACGCCGGACAGCTGCACGAAGGCGCCGCAATCCTGCGTGGCTTCAATCAGGTTTGGCGCCGTCTCCAACGGAATACCGGTGATGTCGCGCAGCCGCCGCAGCACCACCGGCGCATAGGAGGGATGCGCCGTGATGCCGGTACCAATGGCGGTGGCGCCGAGGTTGATCTCGCAGATCAGCATCGCGGCTTCACGCAGGCGCGCCTCGTCTTCGCCAAGCATCACGGCATACGTGCTGAATTCCTGGCCAAGCGTCATGGGCACCGCATCCTGCAATTGCGTGCGGCCCATCTTGATGATGTGGGCGAACTCGTCGGCCTTGGCCTCGAACGCTTCGCGCAGTACCGCCATGGCCTCCACGAGGCCGCGGATGCCGAACCATGTCGCTACCTTCAGCGCGGTCGGATAGACATCGTTGGTGCTCTGGCCGATATTGACGTGTTCGTTCGGATGCAGGTGCTGGTACTCGCCCTTCCGATGCCCGAGCAGCTCGAGCGCGCGGTTGGCGATCACCTCATTGGCGTTCATGTTGGTCGAGGTGCCGGCGCCGCCTTGAATGACGTCGACCACGAACTGATCGTGCAGCTTTCCGGCCATCAGTTCCTGACAGGCAGCGACGATCGCGTCGCAGCGCGCCTGGTCGAGCAGCTCCAGCTCATGGTTGGCTTGCGCCGCAGCCTGCTTGATCGCGGCCAGCGCCTTGATCAGTTCCGGGTAGATGGAAATTGGCGTGCCCGTGATCGGGAAATTCTCGACGGCGCGCAACGTATGGACGCCGTAGTAGGCATCGACAGGGACTTCACGGTCCCCCAGAAGGTCATGTTCGATTCTGAAAGGTCCGGCGGTCATGGTCGCGCTCCTCGCGTAAAGTGGCTTCAGCTTTCCACAAGAAGTCTAGGGAATCGGCTGCGCCAACGCTACGTTCGATGCCGAGATTTCATGGCTAGCGGCACGGCGAGACAAGGTTATGCGAAAATTGCATAACCACCGCGCCGGTCGCTACCGAACCTGCCAGCAGTGAAGGAATCGAGACATTCCAGGATGTCTCTTCACGGATCTACGGATTCACGCTGCTCGCCGTGTTGCCAGATAGCCCGTCGGCGGGAACCTCTGCGCTTCCGGTGCCGGGGCCACCGTTGCCGTCCTGCCGGCTATCGCCCTGCTGCGCAGACTGTCGACCCATGCCGCGACGGCCGCCGCCGCGATGCCCGCCGGCGGAACTCGCGTGGGCTTTGACTTCGCCCGCCTTCAGTTCCTGGTTGATCGATTCGACCGTACGCGGCGGCGGCGTCATGCGGGCGAAGTTGCTCTGGATGTTGTGCAGCGCTTCGTTGCCGTCATCGGAGGAGGCGGTCTGGCTGAGTGCCGGTACCGGTGAGGCCCAGGCGGCGACGGCAACGAGCACAGTGGCGACTTGCAGCAGGCCGCTCAGCGGACTGCGTGATGTGGTGAAACTGGCGAAGGCGTTCATGGGCATGCTTGTGGCGGACACTCGCACGCATTGTGAGGCAATACCCGTGATCGGATGCGATGAACTGTCGCCCTTAAATCTTTCGCCGTATTACGTCTGTAGCAATGGATTACCAGGCGCCTCCGCAGTGACTTGGCCGGCTGCCCATGCGTGATATCGCGGCTTCCCTTTTACCAGCGGGTATTGTCAGGTATTCGCACGCGTGGATGGCTTGAGCTCTGCACCGGCGCGAATCCCTGCGGCAATAAAACTCACCAGATACTCTGACTTGCGTCGCGTGTCGCCCGCCTTGACCTTGCCTGCGGAGATTCGCTCGATGCGGCTGTCGAACACGCTCATGACCAGCGCGCCGACCGCGAACAGATAGGCCCAGTGCGGATAGCTTGTGCCGTTTCCCGGCAGGGCCTTGCGGATCGCCTTGGCGAATTCCACGGCGAACGGGTCGAAGTAGTCGGCCACGATGCCACGCTCCACCTCTTTCGGGTCCGAGGCTTCGCGTGCGACCAGCTTGGCATAGGCGAGGCCGCCTTCTGTTTCCTGGATCCGCATCACGGGCTCGACGAACGCCCGCGCGATGTGCTCGATGGGATCTTCGCCGTCCGCCAGTGGTTCGCGCAGCGCCGCCACGCGCGCCTCGAACACCGATTTGCGCCGCTCGAAGAGCGCGCGGTACAGGTTCCCCTTGGTCTCGAAGTGATAGACGATCAGCGGCAGGCCGACATCCGCGGCAGCTGCGATATCGCGCATCGACACGCCGTCGAAGCCGCCCTCGGCAAAGAGTCGCTCTGCAGCATCAAGCACGCGTTCGCGCTTGCTCGCCTCAGGTACCGGCGACTCCTGCGCCGGTTTGCGCGCCTTGCTCCCCGCCGCGGCTGCGGACTTCCGCGCTTCCCTGCCTTCCATGCTGCCTCCGTCGTTCTTGACGCGCCATTGTAGCGAACCTCACATCACAGCTCGCGGCACCCGCGTTTACCCCAGTTCACTCACTGACTGTACGATCGTACAGTTTGCGAAATTCCAAACTGAACGTACGTACAGTCACAAGAAAGCGCTGGCGGATCCCGCCCGCGGCCTGCCTATCCAGGAGACTCACCATGCCCCTCAATCCTGCCTCGCTGAAATGGCGCGTGCTACTCGGCTGCTTCCTCAGCTACATGTTCGACGCGGTGGACATCATCATTCTTGCCATCGCCATGCCGGCCATCACGGCATCGTTGCAGATCAGCCAGGCGCAGGCCGGTTTGCTGGTTACGGCCACACTGCTGGGCATCGGGCTGAGCAGCGTGGTGATGGGCAGGCTGGCCGACACCATGGGCCGGCGCACGGCGATGCTGCTGTCGTTGATTACCTTCGGCGTGCTGACGATGGCAATTGCTGCCGCCACTGACTGGCGCCAGGTTTTGCTTCTGCGCTTCCTTGCCGGCCTGGGCCTGGGTGGGGTCTGGAGCGCGGCAGCCGCGCATGTCAGCGAAACCTGGCCAGCGCACCAGCGCGGACGGGCCACGGCCTTCGTTCTCAGCTCTTTTTCGGTGGGCGCGGTCGTGGCCGCGCTGGCAGCGGCCTGGCTATTGCCCGTGCATGGGTGGCGTCTTTTGTTCCTCGTCTGCGGCGCCGCCGTGATTGTCGCTATCGTCTATATCTGGCTGTGCGTGCCCGAATCAGCCGCCTGGCGCCAGCAGCGAGACCTGGGTGTATTCGCCAAGAAAGGCGCAGCCGGCGCGAATCTGTCCCAATTGTTTGCCCCCGGCATGCTGCGCATTACGTTGCTCGGGACCACGACCTCTGCGCTGGCACTGTCCGCGTACTGGGGCGCGTCGACCTGGCTGCCAACCTTCCTGGTCAGGGAACGAGGCCTCGATGTGGCTGCCATGGCGAGCTTCGTGGCGGTGCTGAACGTCGGTATGTTCGTCGGGTACAACGCCTTCGGCTTGCTCGCGGACCGCATCGGCAAGCAACCTGCATTGATCGCTTCGCTGGTCGGCTCCGGGTTGATGCTGCCGGTCTATACCGTCGTCACGGATCATGCCACGTTGCTCGTGCTGGGACCGGTGTTTGCGTTCTTCATGGCCTTTGCGGGGCTGGTGGGCTCCTATTTCGCCGAACTCTACCCGACTCACATCCGCGCAACCGGCGCCGGCTTCTGCTTCAACGTCGGCCGCGGCATCTCCGCCTTCGCCCCGCTCGTATTGGGCATCACGGCAAAGGCGTTCGGCTTTGCACCGGGCATCGCACTGTGTGGTGGCCTGTTCCTGCTGTCTGCAGCCGTGGTGGCCCTGTTGCCAGGCGCCGTCGCCGCGCAGGAAGCCGGCGCTGAAGCATCCGCGGCGGGCGCCGAATCGTCGCTGGATGCCAGTTGAACCCCCGTTACTCCATCGCTCCTCCATCAAGGATTCCAACATGCCCCGCCGCTTCGTCGATCTCTCGATCTACCTGGAAAACGACACCCTTTCCGACCCGCCCGGGTACGCCCCCCGGATCGAGTACCTGTCCCATCACTCCACGGCCGAGCAGGTAACGGCCTTCTTCCCGGGGTTGCAGCCATCGGACCTCCCGGACAGCGAAGGCTGGGCGATCGAGCACGTTCGGCTCAATACCCACAATGGCACGCACCTGGACGCTCCCTATCACTTCCACAGCACCATGAACGAATCGCTGGGGCAAAGAGAACGCGCCATCACCATTGACGAGGTGCCGCTGGAGTGGTGCTTCCAGCCTGGCGTGAAGCTGGACTTCACCGGCATGGACGACGGTTATGTAGTCACCGCCGACGATGTCGAGGCCGAACTCGCCCGCATAGGCCACGTGCTCCAGCCGCTGGAAATCGTGGTGGTCAATACGCGTGCGGGCAAGCGCTACGGCCAGGCCGACTATGTCTCGTCAGGCTGCGGCATGGGTTTCGAAGCCACCATGTATTTGCTCGAGCGTGGCGTCCGCCTGACCGGCACCGACGCGTGGAGCTGGGATGCACCGTTCGCGCATACGGCAGAAAGGTATGCGCAGACGCACGATGCCTCGCTGATATGGGAAGGCCATAAAGCGGGCCGCAATATCGGCTATTGCCACCTGGAGAAGCTGCACAACCTCGAGTCGCTGCCGGCGCGCGGCTTCTACATCTCGTGCTTCCCCCACAAGATTCGCGGCGCCTCGGCCGGCTGGACCCGGGCCGTGGCCATCTTCGACGACGCCCTCAACGCCGCGTGAGATCGCCATGGAACTGAACCACACGCATGATGCATCGCGCCGCAGCTGGCTGGACGCGGCCAACGCCGCTGACGCCGATTTTCCGCTGCAAAACCTGCCGCTTGGCGCGTTCCGGCGCAAAGCGAGCACCGAAGCGTGGCGTGGCGGCGTAGCGATCGGTGACCAGATCGTCGACCTGGCCGCCTTGCAGGCTCTGCCCGGACTGCAGGACCATGTCGCCGGGGCCGTGCGCGCCGCGGCGGCGCCAACGCTCAACGGTCTGCTTGAACAAGGTCCGCAGGCCTGGCGGGCCCTGCGCCATGGGCTCTTTGCACTGTTGCAGGACGGCAGCCAGCTGGAACGGCGCGTCCGTGAAGCGCTCGTGCCGCAGGCGGATGCCGAGCACGCCGTCCCCGTACGTATCGGCGACTACACGGACTTCTACACCTCGCTGGACCACGCCGTGAATTGCTGCCGCCAGTTCGGCATCGAGGTCAATCCGAACTTCGACTGGCTGCCCGTCGGCTACCACGGCCGCGTGTCTTCGATCGATGTCAGTGGTCAGCAGGTTTATCGGCCGACGGGCCAGTACCGCTCGGATCAGGGCTCCGCGCCCGTGTATGGACCCTGCCAGCGTCTTGACTACGAGCTGGAAGTCGGCGCGGTGATCGGTATCGGCAACGCCCGTGGCACGCCCATACCGTTGGGCAAGGCGCAGCAGCACATCTTCGGCCTGTGCCTGCTCAACGATTGGTCCGCGCGCGACATCCAGACGTGGGAGATGCCTCCGCTCGGGCCATTTCTCGCCAAGAACTTCGCCACGACGTTGTCCCCGTGGATCGTGACCCTGGAAGCATTGCTGCCCTATCGCCAAAGCTGGATGCGTGTGCCGGATCGCCCGCAGCCGCTCGACTACCTCCACGCCCCCGACAACGCTGCGCATGGCGCGTTCGACATCCGGCTCGAGGCCTCGATCCTCAGCGCGCGCCAGCTGGCGCAGGGCCGCATGCCGCGCACGCTGACGCATACCAGCTTTCGGCACCAGTACTGGACGCTGGGGCAGATGATCGCCCATCACACAGTGGGCGGCTGCAACCTGCAGCCCGGCGATCTCCTTGGCAGCGGCACCGTTTCAGGCCCTACACCCGGCGAGGCCGGAGCGTTGATCGAACTGACGGTATCCGGGACGCAACCCGTGGATATCGGCGACGGCGAGCAACGCGGCTTTCTTGAAGATGGCGATACGGTCGTGTTCCGTGGCTGGTGCGAGCGCGACGGCTTTGCGCGCATCGGCTTCGGCCTCAACTACGCGACCGTCGTAGCGGCCCGTGCCTTTTGACCAGACCGAAGCAACCACGATGGAGGAGATCGACTTGAGCAAGGAACGACAGATCCGGCTCATGACCGAGTATGCCCACACCAGCACGAGCGGCGCCTCGACGTCGACGGATACGCTGCAAGTCGGCGCACAGATTCCGCTCGGCGGCGGCAGGCTCCTGGCCTCGGCGGTGTCATCGCGCGTACGCAGCGATGCCATGCCGGACTACCGCCGCCACGGACTTGCCGGCGGCTATGACTACGCCCTGTCGAAACGCACGGACCTGTACGTGCTGACGATGTTCGACAAGGTCACTGGAAAGGGCAGCGGCACCAGCCTTGCGCTGGGCATGCGCCAGAAGTTCTAACACTCCAACGCTCTAACGTTTGACACATAGCTACAAGGAGACAGACATGCAAATCGATTGGGATGTCGAAATCCTCATGGACGACGGCCTGGTAGTCCGGGCCGACGTTTTCCGGCCGGAAGAGGAAGGCCGCTATCCGGTGCTGATGTCGTACGGACCCTACGCCAAGGGCCTGCCCTTCCAGGCCGGGTTTCCCGCGCAATGGCAGTCACTCACCGCGAAGCACCCGGAAGTCCTCAGGGGCAGCAGCGGCAAGTACGCGAACTGGGAAACTGCAGATCCGGAACGATGGGTGCCGCTGGGCTACATCTGCATTCGCGTGGACTCGCGCGGCGCCGGCCGATCGCCCGGCGTCATTGATTCGTTCTCCCCGCGCGAGGCGCAGGATTTTCACGATTGCATCGAATGGGCGGCGCGGCAGCCCTGGAGCAACGGGAAGATCGGGCTGGCCGGTGTGTCCTATTACGCCGCCAGCCAATGGATCGTCGCGGGAAAGCGCCCGCCGCATCTGGCGGCCATCTGCCCGTTCGAAGGGTTCAGCGATTTCTACCGCGACGTCGTCAGGCACGGCGGGATCCTGAATACCTTCATGACGGAGTGGTATCCGATGCAGGTGACCAATGTGCAGCACGGCCTGGGTAGCCGCGGGCATGTGAACCCCAACAATGGCGTGCCGATTTCCGGACCGGCGGAACTCAGCGACGAACAACTGATGGCCAACCGCGTCGACATCGATGCCATGCAGGTCGGCTCGGAACTCATCTCGGCGGACTACTTCGACGGCAGACGCGCCGACCTGGCGGCCGTCGAAGTGCCTGTGCTCTCGTGCGGAAACTGGGGCGGCCAGGGCTTGCACATGCGCGGCAACATCGAGGGGTACCTGCAGGCCGGGTCGAAACAGAAATGGCTGGAGATGCACGGCCTGGAGCATTGGACCGAGTTCTATACCGACTATGGGGTTGCGCTCCAGCGCCGGTTCTTCGACCACTTCCTCAAGGGGGAAGACAACGGCTGGGACCGTGAGCCGCCCATCAAACTGCAGGTGCGCCACACGGACAAATTCGTCGAGCGCGCCGAATTCGAATGGCCTTTGGCCCGCACCGCGTGGACCCGCATGTATCTGAACGCGGACACCCTTGCATTGCAGCCGGAACCGGGGAACGCCACATCGATTCAGTCGTTCGATGGACTCAACGGCAACGCAAGTTTCAGCACGGCGCCGTTTGAACGCGACACAGAAGTGACCGGCCCGCTGGCCGCAACGCTCTATATCTCGTCGACCGCCGCCGATGCCGACCTGTTCCTGACGGTGCGCGCCTTTGCGCCGGACGGGAAGGAGCATCTCGTGCTCGGTTCCGTCGAGCCTCATGCTCCCATCACGCAGGGCTGGCTGAGGGCGTCTCATCGCAAGCTGGATCGGCAGGCTTCCACGCCCTACCAGCCCGTGCATGCGCACGACGAACTCCAGCCGCTTGTGCCCGGCGAAGTCTACGAAATCCACGTCGAAATCTGGCCCACCTGCTTCGTGTTTCCCAAGGGCTACCGGCTCGTGCTGACGGTGGGCGGCTCCGACTTCCAGCATGACCTGCCGGGCCCTCATCCCCGCCTGTACGGCAAGGAACTGCGGGGTTGTTCCGTGATGCTGCACGACCATCCGACCGACAGGAGCGAGGAGCGATTCGGCGGCGTGACGTCCCTCCATTGCGGCGGTGAATACGCGGCGCACATCTTGCTGCCTGTTATCCCGGCGACCTGACCAGTCGTCCACAAGGAGCGATCAGGAGGCGATTGTCTGGCCGCCTTTCGGTGAGGCGCTTGGGCGGCACCCGCGGCGACCTGGCCGATAGCCGCACAAGACATGCGCCCCCGCCCGCCAGGCGGTTGTGCTTCACATTGACACCCGCCTGGCCACCCCCTACGCTGGCTTCACCCGGTGAATTCAGCACCTGCTTAATCTTCAGGCCGATCCGCGAGATGCCGCCGGGACAACAATAACGACCCGAGACACCCCGCCGTGCCATCCCGCTTCGACGCGCTCCGCCCTGCGCTCCCCATCCTTCTGGGCGCCTCTGTCATGCTGAGCCTGGCCATGGGCCTACGCCAAAGCCTGGGCATCTTCATGCCGCCGCTGACCAGGGACATCGGCATTTCGGTGTCTGACTTCACGGTGGCCATTGCCGTGCAGAACCTGGCGTGGGGGCTGCTGCAGCCGTTCGCCGGTGCGTGGGCCACGCGTGTTGGCTTCCGGCCGCTGATGATGGGCGGCTCGCTGCTCTATGTGATCGGGCTGGTGCTTCTGGCGACATCGCATGGGCTGGTCGGCGTCACGCTTGGCGCCGGCGTGGCCATTGGCGCGTCCATGGCCTGCACGGGCAGCGCGATCTCCATGGCCGTGGCGGCACGTCCGGTACCGGCCGCCATGCGCAGCACCGTGCTGGGACTGGTGTCAGGGGCCGGTTCGCTGGGCGCGCTGATTGCCGCGCCGATTGGCCAGGTCGTGGCGCAATCGTTCGGCTGGCGCACCGGCGTGGCCGCGTTCGTGCTGCTCGCGCTGGTCATGCTGCCCGCGGCCTGGTTTGCGGGCCGCGTAGACCGGCTGCCGCTGACCGTGCCGCAAGGTGCCGGTCAGGACAACGCGCGCCAGGCCCTTGGCTCCGCGTTGCGCCACGTCCCGTTCCTGGTCATGGCGATGGCGTATTTCGTCTGCGGCATGCAACTGGTGTTCCTGACCACGCACCTGCCCTCCTACCTCGATGTCTGCGGCATGGACCCGATGCTGAGCGCGAAGGCGCTCGGCGTCATTGGCGGCTTCAACGTGCTGGGCAGCATCTTCTTCGGCTGGGCCGGCGGGCGCGTCAACAAGCTGTTGCTGCTCGGCTGCATCTACACCATCCGCTCGCTGGCGCTGACGTGGTATTTCTCGTCGGCACCAACGCCGACGAGCACGCTGGTCTTCGCCGCCGTGATGGGCTTCCTGTGGCTCGGCGTGGCACCGCTGGTCGCAGGCTGGATCGGCGAGACCTTCGGCCTGCGCTGGCAGGCCATGCTCGGCGGCATGGCGTTCTTCAGCCACCAGATCGGCAGCTTTGTGGGTGCCTTCGGCGGCGGCCTGGTGTATGACGCGCTGGGTTCGTACACGCTGGCCTGGCAGGTGGGTGTCGGGCTTGGGCTGACGGCGGGCATCGCGCAAATTGCGTTTGCCGTGGCCACGCAGCGGCGGCCGCCGGCGCTGGCTGCCACGTGAGGTGATGGTGTGATTTCCACGGCGTCGTGAACTAGTCTTCCTTGGGAGACCCCAAGGGAGCCGCCTCATGACACGTGCGCGAATCGGCATCCGGCATGCCGCCCTGCTGGTGATCGCCTTCGTCCTGGCAGCCTGCGGCGGCAGCGCACAGGTGTCGCTCAACTTCGGCACGCCGCCCGCCAGCGCACTGGCTGTCGTCATCAATGGCCTGCCCTCGGGCGCTGCCGGCGACGTGACCGTGAACGGGCCAGCCGGCTTCCGGCAACGGCTGGGCAGCAGCGCCACGCTGTCGGGCCTGGCGTCCGGCACCTACACCGTGGTGGCCGGCAATGTCCTCGCCGGCTCGATGAACTTCCTTCCCCAGCCCGCCACGCAGCAAGTCACTGTCGGCAACGGCACGGCTAGCGTCACGGTCACGTACGGCACGTCGCGGCCCTTCGCGCTGGCATTGCAGGAAGTGGCAAGCGGGCTCTCCGTACCGGTATTCCTGACGGCACCGACCAATGACCCGCGGATATTCATCGTCGAGCGCGCGGGGCGCATCCGCATCCTGCAAGGCGGCGCGTTGCTGGCCACGCCGTTCCTCGATATTTCCGCGCTGACCACGACGGACGGCGAGCGCGGCCTGCTGTCGATGGCGTTCGATCCCGCCTATGCGGCCAATGGCCGCTTCTACGTCTACTACACCGACACGTCAGGCAACATCACGATCGCGCGCTACCAGGTGTCGGCATCGAACGCCAATGTCGCGGACCCGGCCGCGACGATCCTGCTCACCATCCCGCATCCGAACTTCAGCAACCACAACGGCGGGCTGGTGGCGTTCGGGCCAGACGGCATGCTTTATCTGGGTACCGGCGATGGCGGCGGCAGCACGGGTGACCCGGCCGGCAATGCGCAGAATCTCGGCTCGCTGCTCGGCAAGCTGCTACGCATCGACGTCAGCCAGGGCCAGCCTTACACGATTCCGTCTGGCAATCCGTTTGCGGGCCAGCCAGGGCGTCGCGGCGAGATCTGGGCCAGCGGCCTGCGCAACCCGTGGCGCTTCGCATTCGACCGCACTGATGGCACGCTCTACATTGCCGATGTGGGCCAGGACCAGCGCGAGGAAATCGATGTCGTGACGGCTGCGTCCGGCGGCCAGAACTATGGCTGGAACCGGCTGGAGGGCTCGGCCTGCTTCGGGGCGCCGACCTGCAGCCCGGAAGGGACGACACTGCCGCAACTCGAATACAGCCACGATGCCAATGGTGGCTGCGCCGTCGTAGGTGGCTACGTGTACCGTGGCAACGCCATGCCACCGCTGCGCGGCCGCTACCTCTATTCGGACCTGTGCAGCGGCTGGCTGCGCTCGTTCGCCTTCCGCGACGCGGCCGCGGAACAGCTGGACTGGGGCATCACCATCCCCGGCAGCGTGCTGTCGTTCGGCATGGATGCTCAGGGCGAGATCTATGTGCTGGCCGATCCGACCACATCGGCGGGCAGCGGCAAGGTGTATCGCATCGTGCAGCGCAACGCACCGTAAGCGTTGCACCGACGCGGCGCCTCAATGCCAGGCGCTGCCGACCTGGATGTAGAAAGCGTTCTGGCCCTGGCTGTGCGCCACGTCGATGCCCATGGAAACGCCAAGCTTGCGCGCAATCATGTAGCGAAAGCCCGCCCCGACGCTGTAGACATTGCTGGCATCGGAAAAATCATGCCAGCGGCCGTAGGCCTTGCCGGTTCCCGTAAAGCCGAGCAGCGACCAGCGTGGCGTGACATCCCAGCGCAATTCCATTTCCGCCATGACAGCATTGCGGTCCTGGTAGCGGCCTTTCTGGACGCCGCGAAGATCCACGTAAGGCTGCGCGTAGAACGGAACATCTCCGGTGGAAAAGCGCGTGTCGGCGCGCAGGCCGAGGATCAGCGTGCGCGCCACCGGTATCCATGTGAAGCCGCGCGCGTTGTACATATTGAAGGTCTGCGTGCTGCCGAAGCCTGAACGGGCCAGCTGCACTTCGAATTCCGCATAGCTGCCGCGGCTCGGGTAGAAGATGTTGTCGCGCGAGTCATAGTCGATGACGATGCCGCCTTTGCCGATGCGCTGTTCCTTCTCGATGCTGCCCAGTTCCTGCGCGTTGCCAAACTTGAACGTGGTCGACGAATCGAACAACACGTAGCGCGGCCCGACATACCAGCGCGTGTCGCCAAGGCGGACCAGGAACTGCTGTACCAGGAAGGTCCCGCGCAGTTCGTAGGCGCGCGCCTGGTTCAATACGCCGAAATAGTCGAGCTGGGCATCCACCTGGGCGATGGCCCCGAGATAACGGTAGCGGTCGCCATCCCACGTGTGAAAATGCGCGAGGCCAGCTGCCCAGGTGCCGTTTTCGGTATATGCGCCGCCCACCGCGGTGATGTTCGGCGGCGCGGGCCCCTTGCCGGAGGCCTTCGCGCTGGCCTGGGCTTCCGCCATCGATTCGGAGAAGAAGATCAACCCGAGTCCGAGGCCATAGCCCACCGCAGGTTCGGTGATGATGGCTGGTACCGGCAGCGCGCCCTTGTGGTTGAGCAGGAAATCGCTGGCGTCGAGCATGCCGTCTTCGGGATCGAAGAATGACAGCTTGCGTTCCGGCGCCGCCACCGTGGGCGGCGCATCCTGCGCCTGTGCCGTGGCCCATGCCGACAACCCCAGCGCTGTCAGCAGCGCAGCCAGTATGTTCCGGACGGATGTTGGCGCGGGTCTCATGCGGGATTGGCGTCGAGCTGGATTCGTTGTTGCCGAATGTATCGCGGGATGCCCACCGCGAGCAGTGTGCCGTCATGAAACTTTTCGAGCCGTGAATTCAGCAGCATGACTATTGTCTCCGCGACGCCGAGGCGGGACACGCGTGAAAACGGGCGTCGGCCTGCACTACAATGCGGGCTTTCCCCGCCTCACGAGCCACGACGCCCATGACCACCATCGGAACCCCCCTCTCCCCTTCGGCCACCAAGGTCATGCTGCTCGGCTCCGGCGAGCTCGGCAAAGAAGTGCTGATTGCGCTGCAGCGGCTGGGCGTCGAAACCATTGCCGTGGACCGCTACGAGAACGCACCGGGCCAGCAGGTGGCCCACCATGCGCGCACCATCGCCATGAGCGACCCGGACCAGCTCAAGGCGCTGATCGAAGCGGAAAAGCCGCAGCTGGTCGTGCCCGAAATCGAGGCCATTGCCACGCCGATGCTCGAAACGCTGGAAGCTGCCGGCGTCGTACGCGTGATCCCCACCGCGCGGGCCGCGCGCCTGACCATGGACCGCGAAGGCATCCGCCGCCTCGCGGCCGAGACGCTGGGCCTGCCGACCAGCCCGTACAAGTTCTGCGACTCGCTCGAGGAACTGCAGGCTGCGATCGATGGCGGCATCGGCTATCCGTGCGTGGTCAAGCCGGTCATGAGCAGTTCGGGCAAGGGTCAGAGCAAGATCGACGGGCCCGAAGGCGTCAAGGCGGCCTGGGACTACGCCATGGCGGGCGGACGCGTGAGCCACGGCCGCGTGATCGTCGAAGGCTTTATCGACTTCGACTACGAAATCACGCTGCTGACGGTGCGCGCACTGGGCGCTGACGGCAAGGTCGAAACGCAGTTCTGCGCCCCGATCGGCCACGTGCAGGTCAGCGGCGACTACGTCGAAAGCTGGCAGCCGCACCCGATGCATCCTGCAGCGCTTGAAACGGCGCAGCACATTGCGCGCGCGGTCACGTCGGACCTCGGCGGCCAGGGCCTGTTCGGCGTGGAGCTGTTCGTCAAGGGCGAGCAGGTCTGGTTCAGCGAAGTCAGCCCGCGCCCGCACGATACCGGCATGGTCACCATGGCCACCCAATGGCAGAACGAGTTCGAGCTGCATGCGCGCGCCATCCTGGGGTTGCCGGTCAGCACGGCGCTGAAGAGCCCGGGCGCCAGCGCCGTCATCTACGGCGGCGTGGACGCCGAGGGCGTGGTGTTCGACGGCGTGGATGCGGCCCTGCGCGTGCCGCAGACCGAGGTGCGCCTGTTCGGCAAGCCGGAGAGCTTCGCCAAGCGCCGCATGGGCGTGGCGCTGGCCTATGCCGATGACATGGACACGGCGCGCCAGCGCGCGAAGGAAGCCGCCGCGTGCGTCAAGCCGCGCGTGGCTGGCTGAGGCTGAGAGCTACCGCATCGGCGTCGATAGCTGCACGGGCGGCGCCGCCTGTGCAGCCACGACCTGCGCCGCGGCCAGCACGGGGTTGAGGCGCACGCCGCTGAGGTCGGCGCCGGACGGCGCCTGGTACAGGCGCAGGCTCAGCTCGGGCAGGATCGCCAGCAGATGGTCGAAGATGTCGCCCTGGATGCGTTCGTAGTCCATCCACGCGGTCAGGCGCGTGAAGCAGTAGACCTCGACCGGAATGCCCTGCGAATCTGCCTCCATCATGCGCACGTTGAGCAGCAGTTCCTGATGGATTTCAGGGTGCGCCTTCAGGTAGGCGATGCCATAGGCGCGGAACGTGCCGATATTGGTCAGGCGGCGGCGGTTCACCGGATCGCTCCCGGCTTCGATCAGCAGCCGGTTGGCCTCGTCGACCTCGGACTGTTTCTGTTCCAGGTAGTCGTGCAGCAGCCGGAAGCGCATCAGCGCGTGGACTTCGTCGTCGCTCAGGAAGCGCACACTGCCGGCGTCGATACGCAAGGTCCGCTTGATGCGCCGGGCGCCCGATTCGAACATCTGCCGGTAGTTGCGGTAGCTTTCCGAAAACAGCTTGTAGGTCGGCACCGTGGTCACGGTGTTGTCCCAGTTCTGCACCTTGACCGTATGCAGCGCGATGTCCTTGACGTAGCCGTCGGCGTTGCATTGCGGCATCTCGATCCAGTCGCCAATGCGCAGCATGTCGTTGGACGTGAGCTGGGTGCTGGCCACCAGCGACAGCAGCGTGTCCTTGAATACCAGCAGCAGGATCGCCGACAGCGCGCCCAGGCCCGACAGCATCCACAGCGGCGAACGGTCGATCAGGATCGACAGCACCAGCACGCCGCATACCAGCCACAAGCCCAGGCGGCCCACCTGCACATAGCCCTTGATCGAGCGCGTCTGCGCGCGCCTGGTGCCGGCAAAGACGTCCTGCCAGGCACCGAGAGCGCCAGCCAGCATCGTGAAGATGCAGATCCACGTGCCCGCATGCGTTACCCGTTCGATTGCCTGCGCATAGCGCCCGATATTCGGTACCTCGCCCGCGCCCACGGTGATGACGGCAAACCAGACCGCGTAGCCAAAGCGCCGGTACACCCGGTGGCGCATGAGCGCCTTGCTCCAGTGGCCATTGCGGGCGATCACGAGCAGCCGGTGGGCAACGCGCGACACTACCCTGGCCACCAGCCACTGGGCCACGGTGGCAACCAGTATCAGGATCGCCATGTAGGCGAGGTTCTGCGCCCACGGCCGGGTGGGCATGTATCGCTGGATCAGGTCCGGCAGGGCATCGAAGTCCATGAATGGCGGAATTGGGGGCTGACTCAGTCGTACAGTGTACAAAACGTGCGGGCCAGCCCCGGCCCGGCCATGACGGCAGCCCGTGCCGGCTAGGCCGCCGGCATCGCCATGGCTGCTGCCGGCGCCGTGCCAGCCTGCCCCTGGCCGGCGTAGATCGCCAGCAATTGCTCGTCGGTATAGCCCCAGTCGGCCGGGTCTTCGAATGCGACCACGGTGTCGTCGCTCACTGACAGGTCGATGACTTCCGGCGTCAGCGCGCTCGATGCCGACACCGAGTGGAACGCCATCACGCGCGGCCGCAGCGGCTCGGATTCATGCTGCGCGCACACCACCGCCAGCCGGTTCGAGCGCAGCCTCAGCACTGTGCCAAGCGGATAGATGCCCACGGTGCGCGTAAACGCCTTGAACACACGGCTGTCGAACAGCGTGTCGACGCGCACCGCCATGTACTCCATGGCGCGCGCCGGCGACCATTGCTGGTGCCCCGGACGGCTGGAAGTCAGTGAGTCGTACGTATCGCAGATCGCGGCAATCCTGGCGTGGACGCTCAGCTCCCGCCCGACCAGCCCGAATGGATAGCCGCGGCCGTCCACGCGCTCGTGGTGGTGCACGCAGACATCGAGCACGATGTTGGCGTTCAGGCGCGCCTCGTTCAGGATGCGGTAGCCGGCCGACGGATGGCGCTTGATCTCCTCGTCCTCGCCCGGCCTGCGCGAGGTGGGCTTGTGCAGCACGGCCTCGGGCAGGGTCAGCTTGCCGATGTCATGCAGCAGGCCCGCCAGGCCGAGATCGCGGACCTCTTCGGGCGGCAGCTCCATCGTGCGGCCAACGGCCACCATCAGCGCGCACACGGCGAACGCGTGCATGTAGCTGTAGTCGTCGCGCGCCTTGAGCCGCGCCAGCGCGATCAGCGCCTGCGAATGCCGCGACAGCGACTGCGACGCCGAATCCACCAGCAGCAAGGCCCCGCTGACCTCCAGCGCGCGTCCCATGCGCACATCGGCAAACATGGAGCCGATCACCGATTTGCCCGACTGCAGCAGTTCGCGTGCCAGGCCGAACTCTGCCTGCAGGCTATTGGCGGCCGCCGGCGCGGGCTCCGGATCCTCGGTCTCCCATGGGCTGGTCGCCGCCTGCGGAGTCGGTGCATTGCGCCCCTTGAGGATGTCAATCCAGACCTCCTCGACGCCAGAAGACCGGATCTCGCCGACCTGATCCTCACTGGTGACCAGGAACCGCGACCGCCGGAAAGCGCGCGCGCGCCACGGTCCGCCGAGTCTGGCCACGAACATGCCGACCTGCAGTTGCTCCGCCTTGATTCGTCTCAACATGCAATGCCCCGTATGAAAAGGTGCCTGGTTCTCGGCCCCATATCGGCATCGGCGGCCCATACTTTAGGAAAAATGTGACTTCAGGAACCGACCGGGCGGCCGCTGTCAAGCGGCGGGGAAATCCCGGACACGCTCGTCGGGCATTCCGGGGTCCGTGCCGGGCGCGGCTACAATGGCCCGCCAAACGCTTACCAGACGCTCGCAGACGCTCGCCGGTCATCCATGTCCAGAACGTACACGCTAGTCGGCATCGCCCGCGCCAAGGCCAACCACCGGGATGCCCTGGTGACCAAGCTCGATTCGCTGCGCACGCGCGGGCTGACCGAGCCCGGCTGCCTGAACTACCACGTCGGGCAAGACGCCGAAGACGCCCAGGTCTTCGTGGTCTACATGGTCTGGGACTCCCGCGGCGCCCTGGAATCGCACCTGAACCGCGAATACGTGCGTGACTTCCACGCCACGCAGCAGGAACTGGTCGAAGGCGATTTCCGCTTCCGCTGGCTGAACGCCGCTTGAGGTAGGTGCCGGCGCCCTGCGCGTCACCTGTCTTGTCAATCTCCCCTGCCCGGTCTATCACTCTGGAAGACGCCCCATGCCACGCGGGGCGCTGCAGGAGTGCGCCATGGATGTCAGGGATGGTTTTGTCGGCACGGTCGGGCATACACCGCTGATTCGCCTCGGCGGGCTGAGCGCCGAGACGGGATGCGACATCTATGGCAAGGCGGAATTCCTGAACCCTGGCGGTTCCGTCAAGGATCGCGCGGCGCTCTATATCATCCGCGATGCCGAACGCCGCGGCACGCTGCGGCCGGGCGGCACGGTCGTGGAAGGCACCGCCGGCAATACCGGCATTGGCCTTGCGCACATCTGCGCAGCGCGCGGCTACCGCTGCATCGTCGTCATTCCCGACACCCAATCCCCCGAAAAGATGGAGCGCCTGCGCATGCTCGGAGCCGAGGTACGGGCTGTCCCGGCAAAGCCGTACGCCGACCCCGACAACTACCAGAAGATCGCCGGCAGGCTTGCCCAGGAAACAGCAAACGCCATCTGGGCCAACCAGTTCGACAACCTCGCCAACCGCCAGGCGCACTACGAAACCACCGGCCCGGAAATCTGGCACGACGCCGCCGGCCGCATCGATGCCTTCGTCTGCGCCACCGGCACCGGCGGCTCGCTGGCGGGCGTTTCACGCTTCCTGAAGGAGCACGGCCCGCATGTGCGCATCGTGCTGGCCGACCCGTACGGCAGCAGCCTGTACAACTTCGTCAAGCATCGCGAACTGAAATCCGAAGGCAATTCGATCACCGAGGGCATTGGCTCCAGCCGCATCACGGCGAACCTGCAGGACACCGTGATCGACGACGCCGTGCGGGTCGACGACAAGACGTGCGTGGACATGGTCTACCGCCTGCTGCGCGAGGAAGGGCTCTTTCTCGGCGGCTCGACCGGCATCAACGTTGCCGCTGCCGTCGCGCTCGCGCGCGAGATGGGGCCCGGACATACCATCGTCACCCTGCTCTGCGATCGCGGCGACCTTTACTTCGGACGGCTCTTCAATCAGGATTGGCTCGCCGGAAAGGGGCTGGCGCCCGCGCCATTCGCACGTGTAGTGCCGCATGCGGGCTAGCAAGGCAGCCGGCCCGCCCGCTCTGGCGGCCACCTGGCCGGCGCCCTGCGTCTCCGCCTGCGAACCAGACCTGCATGGACGTACACCTGACAATCCACGGCCGCCAGAACCTGGCCGGCCAGCTCTATCGGCAGCTTCGCGCCGGCGTGATGGACGGCCGCCTGGCGCCCGGTCAACGGCTGCCTTCCACGCGCGAACTGGCCCTGCAGCTCGGCGTCTCGCGCAAGACCACGCTCGACGTGTTTGAACGGCTGATTGCCGAGGGCTATCTGCGCTCGCGCGCCGGCGATGGCACCTTCGTCGCGGACGCCATGACGCGGCTCTCCCCGCCGCCCACCAAGCCGGCCACCTCGCCCGCGACAGGGTCGATCTGGGACGAGATCGACGACGCGCTGCCAATGACACGCACGGAGGCCCCGCCCGACTATGACTTCGTCGGCGGCGTCACCGACAAGCGCCTGTTTCCGTTTGACCAGTGGCGCCGCTGCGTGAGCCACGCGCTGCGGATCCAGGCACGCGGCCGCGGCGCCTACCACGATCCGGCCGGAGAACAGGAGCTGCGCCTTGCCGTGGCGCGCTACCTCGCCTTCAGCCGCGCCGTGGTCAGCCACTGGCAGGAAGTGATCATCACGCAGGGCGCACAGCAGGCGCTGGACTTGCTGACCAGGGTGGCCATCCGGCCTGGTGAAGTGATTGCCATGGAAGACCCGGGCTATCCACCCGCACGCATCCTCTTCGCCGCCCTCGGTGCGCGCGTGGTGCCGGTGCCCGTGGATGAGGAAGGCTTGATTGTCGACGCTCTGCCGCCGAATGCGCGGATGGTCTATGTCACGCCGTCACACCAGTTCCCGCTGGGCATGCCCATGAGCCTGGAGCGCAGGCTGGCCTTGCTGGCATGGGCCCAGCAACACGGCGCGCTGGTGGTGGAAGACGACTACGATGGCGAGTACCGCTTCGAAGGCCGGCCCATGGAGTCGCTCAAGAGCCTGGACACCGCCGGCGTGGTGGCCTACGTGGGCACCTTTTCCAAGACCATCTTCCCCGAACTGCGCGTGGGCTATGTCATTCCGCCCGCGCCGCTCGGCACCGCGCTGCGCCGGGCCAGGCAGGTCAGCGACTGGCATAGCTGCACCATGACACAAATCGCACTGGCGAAGTTCATGCTCGATGGCTACTTCGCCAAGCACTTGCGGCGCATGCACAAGGAATACGCCGCACGGCGGGCCGCATTGCTGGAACGTCTGCGTGGCGATCTGGCGCAATGGTTCACGCCGCTCCCATCCGCCGCGGGCATCCACCTGGTGGCCGCAATCCGTGCGCCGCACGATGAAGCCGCCGTGATCAGGATGGCCGCCAGCGGATCGGTCGGCCTTTATGGCACCGCCGGCATGTTCGCCCGCGCAGCACCGCGCCCGGCGCTGCTGTTCGGCTACGGTGGCATCGACGTCGCCGGAATCCAGGCCGGACTCGGCCGACTGGCAGATGCGCTGTCCAGCCTCCGGGGACGGGCTGAAGGACCGCTGAGACAGGGCTGACCGTGGGGGGGTTACTGGTTACCTAAAAATCGTAGAAATCGGCCATTTTGCATAGCCAGTCCACGTCCTACTCTTGTTCCCATGGCGGCACCGTCCGGCGCCGCACAACAGACCCCGAGATACCGAACAGGAGCAAGCAATGCAACAACGTCTGGATTTCTACAAGGCCAGCCCCGCCGCCATCAAGGCCGTGATGGCACTCGAAGAGCAGATTGCGAAGAGTGGGCTGGACAAGCCGCTGGTGGAGCTGGTGCGCCTGCGCGCCTCGCAGATCAACGGCTGCGCCTACTGCATCGACATGCACACCACCGACGCGCGCAAGGGCGGCGAAGACGACCGCCGCCTGGCGACCGTGTCGGTGTGGCGCGAGACCCCGTTCTTCACCGATCGCGAGCGCGCCGCGCTGGCGTGGACCGAGGCCGTGACGCTGGTGTCGCACGACCACGTGCCCGATGCGGCCTGGGAAGCGGTGCGCCCGCATTTCGACGATGCGGAGCTCGTCAACCTGACATTGCTGGTGGCCGCCATCAACACCTGGAACCGCTTCGCGATTTCGTTCCGCAAGACGCCGGCCTGATGCCGGTTTCCACAGTTCCGGCCCGGCGATAACGCCACCTGCTCAGGCAGCCCGGAGCCGGCGCCACAGCGTGGTCGGGCTGATCCCAAGGATGTGGCAGGCCGCGTTGCGGTCGCCACCGCACTCGGCCAGTACGCGGCGGATATGCTCGGCTTCGCTGGCCTGCGCAACACCGGCCAGCGAACGGCTGACGCGACGCTGGCGGCCACCGCGCATGGGTTCCTGCCCGGGCTCGTCCACGGTAATTGCCGCATCAGGCATGGCGCCCAGGTCATCGCCAAACAATTCCGGGACCGCCGCCTGCAACTCGCGCAGCAATTCCGCCGGCTCCAGCGGGCGACCGGCGACCAGCACCGCGATACGCTCCGTCACGTTTTCCAGTTCGCGGATATTGCCCGGCCAGTGATAGCCCGCCAGGCGGGCGCGGGCCACTTGCGGCAAGCCTTCGTGATCCTCAAGCCCCAGCCGTTCGAGCGCGCGCCGGTAAAGCAGTTCGGCCAGCTCAGGCAGGTCCTCCGCGCGCTCGCGCAGCGGCGGCACTTCGATGCGCAGGATATTCAGCCGGTAGTACAGGTCCTGCCGGAAGGTCCCCTCGCTGACACGCTGCACCAGGTCCCGGTGTGTGGCGGCGATCACGCGCACATTGACCGGCACAGCTTCCAGGCCGCCGATCGGCAGCACCTGCTTTTCCTGCAGCACGCGCAACAAACGCGTCTGCAGTGCAGGCGGCATATCGCCGACCTCGTCGAGGAACAGCGTGCCGTTGTGGGCGGATTCGAACAGGCCTGCCTTGCCGCCACGCCGCGCGCCGGTGAAGGCACCCTCTTCGTAACCGAACAGTTCGCTTTCCAGCAGCGTCTCGGGAAACGCCGCACAATTGACGGCCACGAACGGGAACGCGCGGCGCGGGCTCGCGTCGTGCATGCCCTGCGCCAGCACCTCCTTGCCGGTGCCGCTCTCGCCGCCGATCAGCACCGTCGAGTCGACTGACGCATAGCGCCGCGCCAGTTCGCGCACGTGCGTCATGGCGGCCGACGTGCCGGCCAAATCCTCGAGGCTGTAGCGCACACCCGGCAGGCGCGTACGGCTGCGCGAACGCAGGTTGCGGTCCACGCGCTGGATGGCCGTCGCGTCCTGCAGTGTCAGCAGCGCGCCCGTGGTGCCGGACTCATTAGCCAGCGGGATACGGTTGACCACGACCATCCGGTCGCCCACCTTCTGGATCGCTTCGAGTTCCTTGGCGCCGGTCTGGATCACGTCGTCCAATGACAGCCCCGGCGACAGCGACTGTAGCTTGCGCCCGACCGCACTAGCGGCAGGCGTGCCGAGGAAGCGCTCCATCGCCGGATTGAAGGACTGGATGCGACCTTCGCCATCGACGGCCGCCACGCCCTCGTTCAGGTGCGCGAGGATGTTGTTCACGTAGTCGCGCCGGCCGGACTCGATGCGCCGCAGGCGCGCCGCTTCGATCGCGTCCTCGAGCGCCATGCGCACGGAGTTGCCGGAATACAGGAACACGCCGATCAGGCCGAGGCGATCGGCCAGGTCCGTCACCAGCCCGGGACCGACCACCACCTTCACGCCCTCCTGCTTGAGCGTCTGGACGCGCGCGGTCGCATCGTCCTCCGTCAGGTAGGTGTAGGCGGGAATCGACAGCGAGAACGCGCGCGTGAATTCATCCACTTCGGCGTAGGTGGATGCGTGCGTCACCAGCGCCACATTGGGCGAGATACGCCGCGCGGTCGCCAGCGCACTCATCACATCGAAGCCCGTGACCTTGACCAGCACCACCGGCACATCCACATGCTGGCGCAGGTAGGCGCCATTGGAGCCGCCGGACACGACCACGTCGAGCTTGCCCTCGCGCGCCTCGCGGCGGATCGCGTCGGCTGCGGAGTCATAGGCGCGCCCGACGATGCGGAACTCCGCAAGGTGGGAATAGGCGGGGATCAGTTCGGCGAAGGCGCGTTGCAGGCGGCTGATGCCTAGCGCCCAGATACGCGGCAGGCCGGGGGTAGAAACGGTCGGTGGCATGGTGCTTGAGGCGGAGAGTGCCGCTATTGTGCGCGCCAGCCGCTTGAATTTCAATGATGAAATTCGAATTGCCAGCCTGAAATGCAAAACAGGGATGAAAACGATGAAACGGCGCGGAACCAACCACCCTACGCATTAAAAAATACAATCAGATCAATAGGTTATTGGTCATCCACGGCCTCGCTCGATGCCCTGGCATAGCGCTTGCAGTAATGGCCCCGTTCATTCCTTGCCTGAAACGAGACACCGCAACCATGACCTATTCCGCATCCGACCTGGCCCGCTCCGCTGGCGCCCGCTTCCGCCAGGCCCTGGCCGAAGAGCACCCGCTGCAGGTGGTGGGCACCATCAACGCCAACCACGCCCTGCTGGCCAAGCGCGCCGGCTACCGCGCGATCTATCTGTCGGGCGGCGGCGTGGCCGCGGGTTCGCTCGGCCTGCCTGACCTGGGCATCTCGGGCCTGGAAGACGTGCTGATCGACGTGCGCCGCATCAGCGATGTGTGCGATGTGCCGCTGCTGGTCGATGTCGATACCGGCTTCGGTTCGTCGGCCTTCAACGTGGCCCGCACCACCCGCTCGCTGATCAAGGCTGGCGCCGGTGCCATGCACATTGAAGACCAGGTGGGCGCCAAGCGCTGCGGCCACCGTCCGAACAAGGAAATCGTCACGCAGACCGAGATGGTCGACCGCATCAAGGCCGCCGTTGACGCCCGTACCGACGAAAACTTCGTGATCATGGCGCGTACCGACGCGCTGGCCGTGGAAGGCCTGGAAAGCGCCATCGAGCGCGCCGTGGCGTGCGTCGAAGCCGGCGCCGACGCGATCTTCCCGGAAGCCATGACCGACCTGGCCATGTACCGCAAGTTCGTGGACGCGGTGAAGGTGCCGGTGCTGGCCAA
The DNA here is from genome assembly GCF_905397435.1 of Cupriavidus numazuensis. Lineage (GTDB taxonomy): Bacteria > Pseudomonadota > Gammaproteobacteria > Burkholderiales > Burkholderiaceae > Cupriavidus > Cupriavidus numazuensis. The sequence continues at coordinate 84,301 of NZ_CAJPVI010000013.1, read as the reverse complement.
CATCACCGAATTCGGCGCCACGCCGCTGTTCACCACCGACGAACTGGCCGGCTCCGGCGTGTCGATGGTCCTGTACCCGCTGTCGGCCTTCCGCGCGATGAACAAGGCCGCCGAGAACGTCTACACCGCTATCCGCCGCGACGGCACCCAGAAGAATGTGGTCGAGACCATGCAGACTCGTGCTGAACTGTACGAAAGCATCGGCTACCACGCCTACGAACAGAAACTCGACGCCCTGTTTGCCCAGGGCAAGGCCAAGTAAGGCCACCCACCTGTCGACCCGTACCTCACAAGGAGACCCAGATGTCCGAAGCACAAGCGATCGCCACCCCGAAGCCCAAGAAGTCCGTTGCCCTGTCGGGCGTGACCGCCGGTAATACCGCGCTGTGTACCGTCGGCCGTACCGGCAACGACCTGCACTACCGCGGCTATGACATCCTGGACGTGGCCGATGCCTGCGAATTCGAGGAAATCGCCCACCTGCTGGTCCACGGCAAGCTACCGAACAAGGCCGAACTGGCTGCGTACAAGACCAAGCTGAAGTCGCTGCGCGGCCTGCCCGCCAACGTCAAGGCTGCCCTGGAATGCGTACCGGCCTCGGCCCACCCGATGGACGTGATGCGCACCGGCGTGTCGGTGCTGGGCACCGTGCTGCCCGAGAAGGACGACCACAACACCCCGGGCGCGCGTGACATCGCCGACCAGCTGATGGCCAGCCTGGGTTCGATGCTGCTGTACTGGTACCACTTCAGCCACAACGGCCGCCGCATCGAAGTGGAAACCGACGACGACACCATCGGCGCCCACTTCCTGCACCTGCTGCACGGCAAGAAGCCGTCCGCGCTGTGGGAGCGCGCCATGCACACTTCGCTGATCCTGTACGCGGAGCACGAGTTCAATGCCTCGACCTTCACCGGCCGCGTGATCGCCGGCACGGGCTCGGACATGCACTCGGCCATCTGCGGCGCGATCGGCGCGCTGCGCGGTCCGAAGCACGGCGGCGCAAATGAAGTGGCCTTCGAGATCCAGAAGCGCTACGACAGCCCGGACGAAGCCCAGGCCGACATCACCCGCCGCGTCGAGAACAAGGAGGTCGTGATCGGCTTCGGCCACCCGGTATACACCGTGGCCGACCCGCGCAACCAGGTCATCAAGGAAACCGCGCGCAACCTGTCGAAGGACGCCGGTTCGATGAAGATGTTCGACATCGCCGAGCGCCTGGAAACGGTGATGTGGGACATCAAGAAGATGTTCCCGAACCTGGACTGGTTCAGTGCCGTGAGCTATCACATGATGGGCGTGCCGACCGCGATGTTCACGCCGCTGTTCGTGATCGCCCGCACCTCGGGCTGGGCTGCGCATATCATCGAGCAGCGCATCGACAACAAGATCATTCGTCCGAGCGCCAACTACACTGGTCCGGAGAACCTGACGTTCGTGCCGATCGAAAAGCGCTGATCTGAACAAGCGCCCTGCGGCAAACGCGCGCCGTCCCCGCGAAAACGGGGACGGCGCGCGATACCGGACCAGGATATTCCCTTGGCTCCTGCATTACCCAGAATTCCCCACGCCATGAACACTGCACACCGCAAACCACTGCCGGGCACCAAGCTGGATTTCTTCGACGCGCGCGAAGCCGTCGAGGCAATCCAGCCCGGTGCCTATGACAAGCTGCCCTACACGTCGCGCGTGCTGGCCGAGAACCTCGTGCGCCGCTGTGACCCGGCCACGCTGACCGATTCGCTCAAGCAGCTGATCGAGCGCAAGCGCGAACTGGATTTCCCGTGGTTCCCTGCGCGCGTGGTATGCCATGACATCCTTGGCCAGACCGCGCTGGTGGACCTGGCCGGCCTGCGCGACGCCATTGCCGACCAGGGCGGCGACCCCGCCAAGGTCAACCCGGTGGTACCGGTGCAGTTGATCGTCGACCACTCGCTGGCCGTCGAATGTGGCGGTTTCGACCCCGATGCGTTCGCCAAGAACCGCGCCATCGAAGATCGCCGCAACGAGGACCGCTTCGACTTCATCAACTGGACCAAGAAGGCCTTTGAGAACGTCGACGTGATCCCGCCGGGCAACGGCATCATGCACCAGATCAATCTGGAGAAGATGTCGCCCGTAATCCATGCGGACAAGGGCCTGGCCTACCCCGACACGTGCGTGGGCACCGACAGCCACACGCCGCACGTCGACGCGCTGGGCGTGATCGCCATCGGCGTGGGCGGCCTGGAAGCCGAGAACGTCATGCTCGGCCGCGCCTCGTGGATGCGCCTGCCGGACATCGTCGGCGTCGAGCTGACCGGCAAGCGCCAGCCTGGCATTACCGCCACCGACATCGTGCTGGCCCTGACCGAATTCCTGCGCAAGGAAAAGGTCGTCGGCGCCTATCTCGAATTCCGCGGCGAAGGCGCCTCGAGCCTGACGCTGGGCGACCGCGCCACGATCTCGAACATGGCACCGGAGTATGGCGCCACGGCCGCGATGTTCTTCATCGACAACCAGACGCTGGACTACCTGCGCCTGACCGGCCGCGAGGACGAGCAGGTCAAGCTGGTCGAGACCTACGCGAAGACCGCCGGCCTGTGGGCCGACACGCTGAACAACGCCGAGTACGAGCGCGTGCTGAAGTTCGACCTGTCGAGCGTGGTGCGCAACATGGCCGGCCCGTCGAACCCGCACAAGCGCCTGCCGACTTCGGCACTGGCCGAGCGCGGCATCGCCGTCGACCTCGACAAGGCCAAGGCGCAGGAAGCCGAAGGCCTGATGCCCGATGGCGCCGTGATCATCGCCGCCATCACGAGTTGCACCAACACCAGCAACCCGCGCAACGTGATTGCCGCCGCTCTGCTCGCGCGTAATGCCAATGCACGTGGCCTGACCCGCAAGCCGTGGGTCAAGTCCTCGCTCGCGCCGGGATCGAAGGCCGTTGAGCTGTACCTGGAAGAGTCGAAGCTGCTGCCGGATCTGGAAGCGCTGGGCTTTGGCATCGTCGCGTTCGCCTGCACGACCTGCAACGGCATGTCGGGCGCGCTGGATCCGAAGATCCAGCAGGAAATCATCGACCGCGACCTGTACGCGACCGCTGTGCTGTCGGGCAACCGCAACTTCGACGGCCGCATCCACCCGTACGCCAAGCAGGCTTTCCTGGCCTCGCCGCCGCTGGTGGTGGCCTACGCCATCGCCGGCACGATGCGCTTCGACATCGAGCGCGATGTGCTGGGCACGGACAAGGAAGGCAAGCCGGTGTACCTGAAGGACATCTGGCCCACCGACGAAGAGATCGACGCGATCGTCGCCAAGTCGGTGAAGCCCGAGCAGTTCCGCAAGGTCTACGAGCCGATGTTCGCGATCACCGCGCAAAGCGGCGAGCCAATCAGCCCGCTGTACGACTGGCGCGCGCAGAGCACGTACATCCGCCGCCCGCCGTACTGGGAAGGCGCGCTGGCCGGCGAACGCACGCTGCAGGGCCTGCGTCCGCTGGCAGTGCTCGGCGACAACATCACGACCGACCACCTGTCGCCGTCGAACGCGATCCTGGCCAACAGCGCCGCGGGTGAATACCTGGCCAAGATGGGCCTGCCGGAGGAAGACTTCAACTCCTACGCAACCCACCGCGGCGACCACCTGACCGCGCAGCGCGCAACGTTCGCCAACCCGACGCTGATCAACGAAATGGCTGTGGTCGATGGCCAGGTCAAGAAGGGTTCGCTGGCACGTGTCGAGCCGGAAGGCAAGGTCGTGCGCATGTGGGAAGCCATCGAGACCTATATGGACCGCAAGCAGCCGCTGATCATCGTCGCGGGTGCCGACTACGGCCAGGGCTCGTCGCGTGACTGGGCGGCCAAGGGCGTGCGTCTGGCGGGCGTGGAAGTGATCGTCGCCGAAGGCTTCGAGCGCATCCACCGCACCAACCTGATCGGCATGGGTGTGCTGCCGCTGGAGTTCAAGCCGGGCGTGAACCGCCTGACGCTGGGCCTGGACGGCACCGAGACCTACGACGTGACCGGCGAGCGCCAGCCGCGTGCCGACCTCACGCTGGTGATCCACCGCCGCAACGGCGAGCGCATCGAAGTGCCCGTGACGTGCCGCCTGGACAGCGACGAGGAAGTGTCGATCTACGAAGCCGGCGGCGTGCTGCAGCGCTTCGCGCAGGACTTCCTTGAATCCGCGAAAGCGGCTGCTTAAGGTAGCGAGATAAGCGGGCGGTGCGGCAACGTACCGCCCGCTGCAGTTTTGACCAGGACAAAGACTTCCATGGCCCACGTACCCCAGATCAAGATTCCCGCCACCTACATCCGCGGTGGCACCAGCAAGGGCGTGTTCTTCCGCCTGCAGGACCTGCCCGAGACGGCGCAGGTTCCCGGCAAGGCACGCGACGCGCTGCTGATGCGCGTGATCGGCAGCCCGGACCCGTACGGCAAGCAGATCGACGGCATGGGCGCCGCGACGTCGAGCACCAGCAAGACGGTGATCATCTCGAAGAGCAGCCGTCCCGACCACGACGTCGACTACCTGTTCGGCCAGGTCTCGATCGACCAGCCGTTCGTCGACTGGAGCGGCAACTGCGGCAACCTGTCCGCGGCAGTCGGCCCGTTCGCGATCAGCGGCGGCCTCGTCGATGCCTCGCGCGTGCCGCAGAACGGCACGGCTGTCGTGCGCATCTGGCAGGCGAACATCGGCAAGACCATCATCGCCCACGTGCCCATCACCAACGGTGAAGTGCAGGAGACCGGCGATTTCGAACTCGACGGCGTGACCTTCCCCGCCGCTGAAGTGCAACTCGAATTCATGGACCCGGCAGCCGACGAAGAAGGCGACGGCGGCGGTGCGATGTTCCCGACCGGCAACCTCGTCGACGACCTCGAAGTGCCTGGCGTCGGCACGTTCAAGGCGACCATGATCAACGCCGGCATTCCGACGATCTTCGTCAACGCAGAAGCCATCGGCTACACCGGCACCGAACTGCAGGAATCCATCAACGGCGACCCGAAAGCGCTCGCGATGTTCGAAACGATCCGTGCCTACGGCGCCGTGCGCATGGGCCTGATCAAGAACGTCGACGAGGCCGCGAAGCGCCAGCACACGCCGAAGGTCGCCTTCGTCGCGAAGCCGAAGGACTATGTCGCATCGAGCGGCAAGCCGGTCGGCGCCGGCGACGTGGACCTGCTCGTACGCGCGTTGTCGATGGGCAAGTTGCACCACGCGATGATGGGTACGGCGGCCGTGGCAATCGGTACTGCCGCGGCCATCCCGGGTACGCTGGTCAACCTGGCGGCCGGTGGCGGCGAACGCAATGCGGTGCGCTTCGGCCATCCGTCGGGCACGCTGCGCGTGGGTGCGGAAGCAAGCCAGTCCAACGGCGACTGGACCGTAACCAAGGCCATCATGAGCCGCAGCGCCCGCGTGCTGATGGAAGGCTGGGTACGCGTTCCGGGCGACGCGTTCTGATTGGACAGCGCCGGGACACCTTCCCGGCGCTTTTGGCCCTTGGCGGTGGTTGCGATGCATCCGCCGGCCACGCGGCCCGTCCGCACCATGCGCCGCAGCAATGGAAATGCGGATTTGTATGTGATTTGAGTTATCAACTTGCGAGGGTCATGCCGAATCGGCATAACCCTGGTATCTCCTCTCGCGTGGCGATTTCTCCTGCCTTATAGTTCGACCCGCTGCCGACCATGGCCCGAAACCCGGGCCTCCTGGCAGCCACCAATCGAACATAAACGGCGGCGTCCGGCCCAAAAGGCACGCAAGCCGTTTGCACCGAGGAGAATCATGAAACGTTTCGCCCGCACCACGACGCTGGCCGCTGCCCTGCTCGCCGCCAGCCTGATCACTGGCACCGCCCACGCCCAGCTTGCCCCGGCCACCCCGTCGTCGGGAACGCCCGCCGCGACGCAGGCAGAAGCCCGCAAGGCCAACATTGTCATCATCGGCACGGGCGGCACCATTGCCGGCGCCGGCGCATCGGCGACCAACACGGCGGCCTACCAGTCCGCGGTGGTGCCGGTCGACAAGATCATTGCCTCGGTGCCGGAGATCTCCAAGGTTGCGAACGTCAAGGGCGAGCAGATTTTCCAGATCGGTTCGGAGAGCTTCAACAACGAGCGGTTGCTGAAGCTGGGCAAGCGCGTCTCGGAACTGCTCAAGCAGCCGGACGTGGATGGCATTGTCATCACGCACGGCACCGACACCATCGAGGAAACGGCTTACTTCCTGAACCTGACGCTCAAGAGCGACAAGCCGGTGGTAGTGGTTGGCTCGATGCGCCCGGGCACGGCACTGGGCGCGGACGGCGCGCTGAACCTGTACGACGCCGTGGTGGTGGCTTCCAACCCGGCGTCCCGGGGCAAAGGCACGCTGGCTGTGCTGAATGACGAGATCCACACCGGCCGCGATGTGACCAAGAGCAACACCTTCAAGGCGGAAACCTTCCGCTCGCCGTTTGGCCCGCTTGGCTATGTGGTGGAAGGCCGCACGCTGTTCTTCCGCCTGCCTGCCCGCCCGCACACCACGCAGACCGAGTTCGACATCGACAAGATCGACAAATTGCCTGAAGTCGCAGTGGTCTATGCATATGGCAACGTGAACCCCGGCAGCGTCGACGCGGCGGTGAAGAACGGCGCCAAGGCGATTGTCTATGCCGCCACCGGCAACGGCAGCGTCGGCGACTACATGGTCGAGCCGCTGAAGGCCGCGCGCGCCAAGGGCGTGCATATCGTGCGCGCCTCGCGCACCGGCAGCGGCGTGGTGGTCCGCAACGCCGAGCAGCCCGACGACAAGTACGACTGGATCGTCACCGACGACCAGCTGCCGCAGAAGGCGCGCATCCTGATGGCGCTGGCGCTGACCAAGACCAACGACAGCAAGCAGCTGCAGCAGATCATGTGGAAGTACTAAGCGTTCGAGGCTCTCCCTCTTTGTGCTGGTAGTAAGTTGAGCGCGCCGGAATCCGGCGCGCTTTTTTGTTTGAGGGTGGGACCTGTCGGTTAATTGCGTTAATCAGACTTAGGCCGCCGAACGTTAATGACAAATTTGTCATCAACCTGCCGGTCAATGGTTGGAGTCCCCCTCCTAGACTCGTTTCCACGGCAAGACATTCGCTTGCCGGGAAACAGTCAGGAGAACACCATGAAGCCATCCCATCGATTCATCGTTGCCGCCGTGCTTGCCACCGCGCTGGGCTCCGCCGCGCAGTTCGCTTCGGCGGTATCCGATCCTTCCGCCACGGCGTTCGAGTCGGGCAACGCCGACCAGGTGCACCGTCAACGCGATCCTTTCACCGATGGCGCCAACAACAATGCGCGCGATCCTTACCTGGATGGCGCACACCAATCGTCGGAAGGCTGAAAACAGCAGCTCAGGGAGATGCCGGGCGCTCAGGAAAGACCAGTCGGAAGATGGTCATTTCGCCCGGCGTCGATTCGGCCTGCACCGTGCCATGGTGAAGTTCCATGATGGTCTTCACGATGGCCAGTCCGATGCCTGAAGACTCAAGCGAATTGGCACGCGCCGGGTCACCGCGGAAAAAGCGGTCGAACAGCTTAGGCAGATGCTCGGCCGCAATCCCCGGACCCGGATTGCTGACTTCGATTCTGGCCTCGCCCTCAAGCTGGCGCGCTGACAGCCCGATCTGTGCCCCCGCCGGGGAATAACGCACTGCATTCGAGATCAGGTTGCCAATGGCCCGACGCAGCAGGAACGCATCAGCAAAGACCGTCCCGCGTGCGTCGACGCATATGGTTATCTGCCTCGAATCCGCGAGCAACTCAAAGTAGTCGGCCTGCCGCTCCAGTTCCACGGCCAGGTCCAGATCAACATAGTTGAGAGCGACGCGTGCGTTGTCCGCACGCGCCAGGAACAGCATGTTTTCGATCATGCGGGCCAGACGCTCATACTCCTCGATGTTCGACGCCAGCAACGCCTGGTATTCGTCTGCAGAGCGGTCGCTCGCGAGCGCCACCTGTGTTTGCCCGAGCAGGTTGCCAATCGGCGTTCGAAAATCGTGTGCAAGATCGGCAGAGAACTGCGACAGCCGCTCGTACCGTTCACGTAGCCGTTCGATCATGTGCTGGAGCGCCTGCGCAAGCTCGTTCAGCTCGGCCGGAAGCTCCGAAGGATCGACAGGTAATGCACCGCTAGAGAACGTGACCGTCTTTGTCCCGGCTGCGATCCGCCTGAGCGGGGCCATACCGGCATGCAGTGCGGCATAGCCAAGCAAGCCGGCACCCAGCGCGCCGAGGCATGCTGCGATGATGACTTTCCATCGATAGGCGCGCAGGAGCGCCAGGCGCGAGGCGGCAACCTGATAAAGCACCACCTGCGGCTGCCCAGGTCCTGCCAGCATGAGTACACCGCGCACCGGGTAGCCATGGCTTGTACTCCATGTCTGGATCGCATTGCCGTCAATCGGCGCGCCCGCCGCAAGGCTGGTCACCTCGGGAATGGCCCCTGCATCGGCGCCAGTCGCCAAAAGCAAGGTCCCGTCCGGCAATCGCACCCGCAGGCCGTATTCGTCATTGCCGGAAACCACACTGCCCAGTTCGCGCAATCGTTCCGCCGCGCTGCCGTCGCGCTCGGCCAGTTCGGCGCGCGCGCGGGTCACCTTGCGCAGCAGTTCCGCGTCATCGCGTTCGATAATCTGTGTGGCGAGCGCCTGGTAAAGGTACATGCCGACGCCGGCAAAGGCACAGCCTGCGATCAGCGCAAATGACAGCGCGAGACGCGTGGTCAGTGAGCGTGCCCGTGTCACGATGGCCGTATTTCGAGGACGTAGCCGATGCCGCGTACGCTGTGGATCAGCTTCGGCGCGAAGTGGTCGTCCATCTTTGCGCGCAGGCGGCGGATGGCCACGTCCACCACATTGGTATCGCTGTCGAAGTTCATGTCCCAGACCTGGGAGGCAATGTGCGTGCGGCTGAGCACCTCCCCATGCCGCCTGGCCAGGAAATGAAGCAAGGCGAATTCACGCGGGGTCAGGTCGATGCGCTGCCCCGCCCGGCTGACCCGATGGCGGATCACGTCGATCTCCAGGTCGCCGATTTCGATACGGTCGGCCTCGCGCACCGGTCCGCGCCGCAACAGCGTGCGTACCCGCGCCAGCAACTCGACAAAGGCAAACGGTTTGGCGAGATAGTCATCGCCGCCGAGCTCCAGGCCGCGGACACGGTCTTCCACTTCGTCCCTGGCCGTCAGGAACAGGACCGGCGTGTCCTTGCGCTCGCGCAGCTGCCTGAGCAGATCCCATCCGCTCATGCCGGGCAGCATGACATCCAGGATGATCAGGTCGTAATCGTGTTCCGTGGCCTGGTGCAGGCCATCCCCGCCGGTCACCGCGACGTCGACCACAAAGGATGACTCGGTCAGGCCTTTGCGCAGGTATTCGCCCGTCTTGGGCTCGTCTTCCACCACAAGAATCTTCATGGTCCTTCCGTTCCAGGCCCCTTGCGCTTATTGCGCATGCCTGCTTTCGCCGATCCGATGATAGTGGCGCCGCTGGCCGCTCAGGATGACAAGACTGTAATCGTTCTGTTGGCGTCCGGCGCACCGCTGGCTTCCTAGAATCCGGTCGACATGCCAGGCGTCGCATTCAGCGGGCCAGGCAGCCTTCTGGGGGATGAAATGTGGATTGTCAGGCTCGCTCTGAGCCGGCCTTATACCTTCGTGGTGCTGGCCATCTGCCTGCTGCTGGCCGGCCCGCTGGTGATTCTGCGCACGCCTACCGACATTTTTCCGTCGATCGATATCCCGGTGGTCAGCGTGGTGTGGACCTACAACGGCCTCTCCGCCGAAGACATGGCGCAGCGAATGGTGACGGTGTACGAGCGCTCGCTGACCAACAGTGTCGACGACATTAAACATATCGAATCGCAGACGCTGCCCGGCGTGGCGGTCATCAAGGTCTTCTTCCATCCCGGCGCCGATATCAATCGCGCGATTGCCCAGGCCTCGTCGGGCGCGCAGTCGATGCTCAAGAGCTTGCCGCCGGGCACCACACCGCCGCTGATCCTGAGCTACAGCGCCTCGACGGTGCCCATCCTGCGGCTCGCGCTGGGCAGCGACAGCCTGCCAGAGCAGGACCTTTACGATCTCGGCAACAGCTTTATCCGCACGCAGCTCGCTACCGTGCAGGGTGCATCGATCCCCTTGCCCTACGGCGGCAAGGTCAGGCAGGTGATGGTGGATCTCGACACGCGTGCGCTGCAGGCGCGCGGCCTGTCGCCGCTGGACGTGGTCAACGCCATCAATGCCCAGAACCTGATCCTGCCAGGCGGGACGGCCAAGATGGGCGCGCTCGAGTACCGCGTCGACCTGAACGGCAGCACGCAGACCGTCGCGGCGCTGAACGACCTGCCAGTCCGAAGCAGCCCGGATGGCACCATCTACGTGCGGGACGTGGCGCATGTCCGAGATGGCTATGCGCCGCAGACCAACCTGGTGCGCCGCGACGGCAAGCGCGCCGCGCTGCTGGAGATCGAGAAAAGCGGCAAGACGTCGACCTTGTCGATCATTGCCCAGATCAAGGCCTTGCTGCCGAAGGTCACTGCAGGGCTGCCGAAATCACTGCAGGTGCAGCCGATCTCCGACCAGTCCGTGTTCGTGCAATCGGCCATTGACGGGGTCCTGCACGAGGCACTGATTGCCGCCTGCCTGACTGCGCTGATGATCCTGCTGTTCCTGGGCAGTTGGCGGTCCACGCTGATCATTGCGGTCACGATTCCGCTGTCGGTGCTGGCGGCCCTGATCGCGCTGTCCGCGCTGGGCCAGACGCTGAACATCATGACGCTGGGCGGACTGGCACTCGCCGTGGGCGTGCTGGTGGACGACGCCACCGTGGCCATCGAGAACGTGACGCACCATCGCGAAATGGGCAAGCCCCTGGAACAGGCGATCCTGGACGGATCGGCGCAGATCGCGCTGCCTACGCTGGTCTCCACGCTGTGCATCTGCATCGTGTTCCTGCCGATGTTCATGCTGAGCGGCGTGGCGCGCTACCTGTTCGTGCCGATGGCCGAAGCCGTGGTGTTCGCGATGATGGCCTCGTACTTCCTGTCGCGCACGCTGATTCCGACGCTTGCCCACTACCTGTTGCGCAGCGAAGCCACCAAAGGGAACGGCGCCGCCACCGCTGGCCGTGTGCGGCGGTTCTTTGCAGGCCTGCACCACCGCTTCGACCTGGCATTCGAGGCCTTGCGTGCGCGTTACAGCCGTCTGCTCGGCACCGCGCTCGCTCACCCGAGGCGTGCCGTGCTCGTGTTCGCGCTGGGCTGCGCCGGCTCCATGGCCCTGGTGCCTTTTCTTGGCCAGGACTTCTTCCCGAGCGTGGACAGCGGCGAAATCCGCCTGCACATGCGTGCGCGGACCGGCACGCGCATCGAGGAAACCGCACGCGTTGCCGATGAGGTGGAGACGGCCATCCGCAACGAGGTCGGCCCGGCACGCGTGTCAGGCATCGTCGACAACATCGGCCTGCCGGTCAGCGGCATCAACCTGACCTACGATTCCGCGCTGCCGATCGGCACCGCCGATGCGGAGATCCTGGTGTCGCTGAAGCCCGGCAGCGGTGGCACCGCGGATGTGGTCGACAGGCTCGGCGCCCTGCTTCCGAAGGCATTTCCCGGCGTGAGCTTCTCGTTCCTGCCGTCGGACATGGTCAGCCAGATCCTGAACTTCGGCCTGCCCGCGCCGATCGACGTGCAGATCGTCGGCAATGACCTGAACGGCAATCGCATGGTCGCGCAGCAGCTGCTCGGGAAACTGGCGACGGTGCCGGGGCTGTCGGACCTGCATATCCAGCAGCCGGCCGACCAGCCGGCGCTCACGGTAAATGTGGACCGCACGCGCGCACTGCAGGCCGGGCTGTCGCAGCGGGAAGTCGCGCAGAACCTGCTGATCTCGCTTTCCGGCAGCAGCCAGACCACGCCGAACTTCTGGCTCAATCCGAAGAACGGGGTGAGCTATCCGTTGACGGTGTCGGTGCCTCAATATGCGATGGGATCGCTGCAGACGCTGTCGAATATCCCGCTCGGGCTCGGCGCCGCCACGGCAAGGCTTGGAGGTGCCGGTGAGTTGGGACTCTTCAGCAGCGTGACCCGCACCAGCCAGCAAGGCGTGGTGTCGCACTACAACGTGCAGCCCGTGCTGGATATCTTCGGTGCCGTGCGGGGCCGGGACCTGGGCGCCGTGGCGGCCGACATCGACCGCATTGTCGCCAGCGCGCGCAAGGACCTGCCGGCCGGATCCGATCTGGTGGTACGCGGGCAGGTCCAGACCATGCGGACCTCGTTTTCCGGACTGATGGGAGGCCTTGCCGCGGCCATCGTGCTGGTCTACCTGCTGATGGTGGTCAACTTCCAGTCCTGGCTCGACCCGCTGGCGATCCTGGGCGGATTGCCCGCCGCGCTGTCCGGCATCGCATGGATGCTGTTTGCCACGCGCACCACGGTCAGCGTGCCTGCCCTCACCGGCGCCATCATGTGCGTGGGCATCGCCACGGCAAACAGCATCCTGGTGGTCAGCCGGGCGCGCGAACTGCTTGCCGAAGGGAGGCCACCATTCCGGGCGGCGTTCGATGCCGGCGCCGGCCGCTTCCGCCCGGTGGTCATGACCGCGCTGGCCATGCTGTTCGGCATGGTGCCGATGGCACTTGGCGCCGGTGGCGCAGGGGCCCAGAACGCGCCGCTCGGGCGCGCCGTGATCGGCGGCCTGGCCTGCGGCACGGTCGCCACGCTGGTGCTGGTCCCGGTCTTCTTCGCGATGCTCCACACCTGGCTCGGCACGCGGTCCGCTGCAATGCCTGCGCCCTCGACACTTGGTTCTGATGAAAAAGGTCTGGTATGACACTGCCCCTGTTGCGGGAATCCGCTGACAATGCACCGCCTGAAGCTTCCTGTCCCCCGCCTGCCGTGCGCGGGAGGACGCGCCTCATTCTGGCTACCGCGATCGTGCTGGCCTGCGCACTTGCCGCCGGCATCGTGCCCAGGCTGCACGCCCAGGCTGCGCTGGCCCAGCGCACCGCGCAGGCGATAGTGCCGGCCGTCAAGGTCGTGCGGCCCGGGCATGCGGCGGCAGTACGCGAGATCGTCCTGCCCGGAGATGTGCGGGCCTATCAGGATGCAGCGGTCTATGCGCGCGTCAGTGGCTATCTGCGGCGCTGGTATGCGGACATCGGCACGCCGGTGAAGAAGGGCCAGTTGCTGACCGAGATCGACGCACCGGAAGTGGCCGACCAGTTGCGCCAGGCGCGCGCGGACGAAGCGACCGCCGCTGCCAACTACGCGCTGGCCCGGAGCACCGCGGACCGCTGGAAGGACCTGCAGGCGTCCAACTCTGTCGCGCAGCAGGAGACCGACCAGAAGATCGCCGATATGCAGGCCAAGTCTGCCGCACTGGCGTCGGCGCGCTCGAATACGTCGCGCCTCGCGCAACTGGCGTCATACACGGAGATCCGCGCGCCCTTCGACGGCGTGATTACCGCCAGGAACGTCGATACCGGTGCCTTGATTGATGCCGGCAGCGCCCCCGGCCAGGGTCGTGAACTGTTCCACATCTCGGCGGGCGGCACGCTGCGCGTGTACATACAGCTTCCCCAGGACGCCAGTGCGATGGTGGGCCCGGACATGCAGGCGTGGCTGACGCTGCCGCAATCGCCAGGCGAGCGGTTTGCCGCCACGGTGACGCGCAATGCCGGCGCCTTCGATGCCGCCACGCGCAGCCTGCGGGTCGAACTCGAGGTCGATAGCCACGGCGGCCGCATCCTGCCGGGCGCCTATGCGGAGGTGCACCTGAGCACGAATGCGGAAGCCGCTGGCTTCGACCTGCCGGCCAGCACACTGGCGTTCCGTCCCGCAGGTCCGAGCGTCGCCGTGGTCGGCAAGGATGGGCGCGTGGACATTCGCAACATCACGCTCGGCCGTGACTTCGGTACCCACGTGGAAGTGCTGGGCGGACTGCAAGGCACGGAGCAGGTCATCGTCAACCCGGGTGACGGCCTGATGGCTGGCACCCCGGTACGTGTCGTTGCCGACCAGGCCGGTGCGGCCCGGTCGTCCTGATCGCTTTGCCATCACATCATGCTCAACACGTCCGCGACGGAACACCGCAAAAAGCAGCCTGCCAGGCATGGAGCACTCAGACACCGGGCCGGGCACGCACTGGCGATGGGGCTCGCGATCCTGCTTGCCGGATGCGCGGCCGCCCCGCCCTATCAGCCGCCCGCCACTGACCTGCCAGCTGCCTACAAGGAGGCTGGCGCCAGCCCGGCCAGACCCGGTGGCCCCGACGCGATCGCGCCCGACTGGTGGCGCGCCTATGGCGACGCGACACTCGACCGTCTGGAAGCGCGCGTCGAAGTCTCGAGCGAGACCCTGCGCAAGGCCCTGGCGCAACTGCAGGATGCCCAGGCCCAGGCGCGGGCCGCCAGGTCGGCCTACTTTCCTGCCGTGACAGCCGGCGCGGCATTCAGCAGGAGTCGTGTCTCTGACAATGTCGTGGGGCGATCGCTGGCGGGCAAGACCACCAATGACTATCTGCTTGGTGTGGGCGCGTCCTGGGAGCCGGACCTGTTCGGGCGCATCGGCAGCACCGTAAATGCCGCCGAGGCACGCGCACAGGCCAGCGCGGAAGACGTGGCCGCCGTGCGTCTGGGCCTGCAGGCGGAGCTGGCCGACGATTACTTCGGCGTGCGCTCGCTCGATCGGGAGGCGGGGCTGTTACAGCAGACCATCGAGGCATACACGTCAGTGCTCGAACTGGTCACGAACCGATACCGTGGCGGCATCGCCACGGAGGGCGACGTCGCCCAGGCCCGGGCCCAGCTGGAAAGCACTCGCGCCCAGCTGTCGGACCTGCGCCTGAACCGGTCACAGCTCGAGCACGCCCTTGCCACGCTGGTGGGCGAACCGGCAAGCCGGTTTTCGCTTGCGCCGGCTGGCGGGATGGGCCATCCGGAACAGCTGCCACCAGTCCCGGCCGCCTTGCCCTCGCAACTGCTCGAGCGCCGGCCGGATGTCGCCGCGGCCGAGCGCAGGGTGGCGGCCGCGAATGCGCAGATCGGGGTGGCGCGGGCCGCCTTCTTCCCCAGCCTGATGCTGACGCTGGGCGGCGGCCTGGAAAGCTCGAGCCTGGCAAGCTGGCTGACCGCACCAAGCCGCTTCTGGGCCCTCGGGCCGGCATTGGCCGGCACGCTGCTGGACGGCGGGCGCCGCCGCGCCGGTGAAGACAGCGCCCGCGCGCAGTTTGACGCCAGCGCCGCGGACTACCGGTCCACGGTGCTGCGCGCAGTACAGGAAGTCGAAGACGGCTACGCCGCCATCCAGGCCTTGCAGGACGAAGCGAACAGCCAGCGGATTGCGGCGCAGTCCTCTGCCCGGGCCCTGTCTGTCGGGCTGGACCGCTACCGGAAAGGCGCGGTGGCCTACCTGGACGTCAATGTCCTGCAGGCGGCCTCGCTTTCCAGCGACCGCGCACTCGAGAATGTGCGCCGGCGTCAGCTGACGGCGAGCGTGGGGCTCATCAAGGCGCTCGGTGGTGGCTGGGAAGGCACGGGGCCAGGGGCGCGGTCAGCGCCACCACCGCATGAGTAAGAACCGGCGAAACCTGTGCGGCCGACGCCAGCCAGGCGCCGAACAGGATGATCAAGATCCGTAGCGCGACCCATGGATTGAGCATAAAGGCCCGTACCTGCTCGCTCTCGCTCTTGCCATACAGGCACCACGTACAAAAATGCTCGCAGTTGTTACTCAAGACACGGTAGCAATCCTCGCCGAGCCGCGAGCGCGCACGTCTGGCAGCCTCCTGCTCAACGTACTTCGGACGCGGACCAGCAGCGATCCAGATTGCGCCACCGGCGGAGAAGTCCGCGAGGCTGACCTCCTCGACCGGGCCGCGCCGCAGCGCTCCCGCCAGACCCGCGTAGTGCACAACCTTGTCGTGGCCCACATAGATGCCGTGGTGGTTGTAGCCGTGCCGGGGGGTGACAAGATGGGCACCGATGGGCGGTTCCATGCAGCGCCAGGAGCCCCATACCGCCGCCGGTACATCGGCACCGCCATTCCGAGAAGAGCTTGCTAGGTCCATATTTCACCGCCTGAACAACTGATCCTTGATCAAAGCGTAGGGACCGCCAAGCATTAACAACAATTAAACCTATTTCTGATGCTCATAAATGATCTTATATATGACGCATTGGAATCAAATCCCGGCAGTCCAGAATCGCGCATGCGCGCTCCTGCTTGCCGACCCGGCTTTCTCAGATCACGCCCCGCTCGCGCAGCACCGCGATCTCGCCCGCCGCATAGCCCGCATCGCGCAGCACTTCCTCGGTATGCTCGCCCGCCGTCGGCGGACGCCGGGCGATGGCTGGCGCGGTGCGCGACAGCGACACCGGCGTGGCAACGAGCGGCACCTGCGCCGCCGCGCCCGGGTAGTCAACGCCATGGAACGCGCCGGAAGCACGTACGACTTCGTCCTCCAGCGCCTGTCGCGGCGTGTTGACCGGACCGCCCGGAATGCGCGCGTCCTCCAGCATCGCCAGGGCTTCCTCGCGCGTCCGGCTGGCGCACCAGTCCGACATGATGTCGCTGAGGACTTCGCCATGCTCGCCGCGCATCGCATCGTCCGCGAAACGCGGATCGTCCAGCAGCTCCGGGCGCCCCATCATGCGCGTCCAGCGCTTGAACATCGCGGGTCCGATCACCTGCGCGATGATCCAGCCGTCCTTGACGCGAAAGATGTCCGACGGGCCATAGGTCGGGCTGCGGTTGACCGTAGCCTGCCGGTTCAGGCCGCGCAGTGCCTCCTCGATCAGGCTGCCGCTGGACAGCGTGAGCGCCGTGTGCAGCAGCGACGCGCCGACCTCCTGCCCCTGCCCGCTCGACTTGCGTTCGTAGAGCGCCATCATGGTCCCGAGCGCGCAGCACAGCGCTGTCGAAAAATCGACGACCGGCACCATCGATTTCATGGGATGGTCCGGCAGCCCCGTCAGGTGCACCGCCCCGCTCATCGCCTGCCCGACGCCGTCGAAGCCGACACGGTCGCGCACGGCCGGGTCGGCGCCGAACGCCGACGAAGCGGTCAGGATGATGTCGGGCTTCACCTTGCGCAGGCTCTCATAGTCGAGCCCGAGCGCCGCGATGGTACGCGGCGGCATGTTCGCCACGACCACGTCGGTATCCAACAGCAGCTTGCGGACCACTGCCCGGCCCTCCTCGCTGTCGAGATCGAGCGTGATCGAGCGCTTGTTCCGGTTGACCTGCAGGAAGAACGCGCCCTCGCCTTCACTGGTCACCGGCGCGACGAAGCGGTCTTCGCTGCCGCCGACACGGTCGATGCGGATGACGTCGGCGCCGAAGTCAGCAAGCAGTGCAGCGCAAAACGGGCCCGCGATAAACCTGCCGAAATCCAGGACCCTGATACCTTCGAGCACTTTCATCTTGCTTCCCGCCTCATACCTGCACGCCGGCGCCCGATGCCGCGCGGATTTCGTCGAGCGACGCGGGGTTGTCGAGCGACGAGAGGTCGCCCGGTGGCGTGTTGCAATACACGCTGCGGATCACGCGGCGCATGATCTTGGAACTGCGCGTCTTCGGCAACTGATTCACCACGTGCACCGCGCTCGGCCGGAAGGGCCGCCCGAGGCGCTTGTCGACATGGCCGGTGACGCGGGACACGACCGCATCTGCGTCCACATCACCGCCAGGTTCGCCGACGACAAACACCACGAGCCGCTGCCCCTTGTCCTTGTCGTCCACGCCAATGGCCGCGGCTTCCGCGACTTCCGGCAGTTCCAGCACGACTTCCTCCACCTCCGCAGGCCCGAGCCGCTTGCCCGCCACCTTCAGCGTATCGTCGGAACGTCCCATCATGAAGAACGTGCCATCCTGCCGGCGCAGCGCCAGGTCGCCATGCACCCAGAGGCCGGGGATGGTGTGCCAGTAAGTGTCGAGATAGCGCTCCGCGTCCTGCCAGAACGATTGCGTCATGCCGACGAAAGGCTGGCGAATCACCAGTTCGCCCACCAATCCGGTCAACGGCGTGCCGCTTGCGTCCACCACATCCACGTCCACGCCCGGCGAGGTCGTGTTGAAGCCGCTCGGCGGAATCGGCCGGACGACCACGCTCGACAGCAGCGCGCCCGACACCTCGGTGCCGCCCGTGTAGTTGATCAGGGGCTGCGTGCCGCGCCCGAGAGTCCGCTGGAACCAGCTGAAATGTTCCGGGTCGATGCCCTCGCCGGCGGTAATCAGCAAGCGAACCGAGGATACGTCGCCCTCCAGCGCCACCTGCTCGTTGCTGGCGAGGCCCCGGATCAGCGTCGGCGCCGAGCCGAAGTGGGTCACCTTGTGCCGCTCCACCAGTTGCGACATGCGCGCCCAGCTCGGGTAGTCGGGTGCACCGTCGTAGCAGACTAGCGTAGCGCCGCGCAGCAGCGCGCAGCCCAGCACCAGCGTGCCGGCAATCCAGCCCATGTCGGCAGGCCAGCAGAACACATCGCCCGGCGCCACATCGAAGTGCACCACGGCATCATGGGCAATCTTGAGCGGGAAGCTGCCGTGTGTATGGACGACCCCCTTTGGCTTGCCGGTCGTCCCCGAGGTGTAGATCACCATGAAGGGATCCTGCGGCCCCAGCGTGACAGGCTCGGCCAGGCTTCCGGCGCCCGACGCCATCACCGCCTGCCAGTCGAGATCCTGCGGCCCGACCGCCTGCGCCGCGCCAGCCTGCTTCCAGATCACGCGCTTGAGCGCGGGCAGCCGTGCCCACGCCTCACGCAGCGTTCCTTCCACGTCGATGCGCTTGCTGCGCCGGCTGAAGCCCGTGGAGGCAATCGCCGTAGTGGCCTCGGCCGCCGACAGCCGCGCGACGATGGCATCCACGCCGAAGCCGCTGAACAACGGCACGACGATGGCCCCGATCGACGCGAGCGCCAGCAGCGACACCGTCGCCTCGATACCGTTCTCCATCAGCAGGCCCACGCGCTCGCCGCGCCCGATGCCGAGCCCCTGCAAGCCGCCTGCGAACTGGCGCACACGTGTTCCGAGCTCTGCATAGCTGACGGTCTGGACCTCGCCGTCCTCCCGTTCCGCGACGACGGCCGCCTGATCGCGCGTGCGGGGATCGTGCGTCCAGGCCAGCACGGTGTTGACCCAGTTCAGCCGCCCGCCCGGGAACCACTGCGGGAATTCACGTGGCGATGCCGGATCGAGGTAGCCCGTCGGCGGCGTGTCCCACACGATCCCGCAATGCTGCATGGCCACCTGCCAGTAGCGGTCGGGATCATTACGCGAGAGTTCGAGCAGGTCGTCGTATCGCGTCATTTCGAACGCGCGCATCAGTTGCGCGATGCCGGAGGACTGCAACTCGCGCGGGCCCGGCTTCCAGGTGTTGGCTTCGGTATCCATCATGTCTCGCTTCAAAATCTCTCGGGGCGACGGCTCAACATCGCCGCAATGCCCTGCCTAATGCTGTGTTTAAAGCCGTGTCGCTCAGCCGGGCAGCTTCGCCGACGGGAACTGCGGCGCGCGCTTGTTGCGAACGGCGTCGAGGCCTTCGCGCGCATCGGCGCCAAGGAAGCCCAGCATCTCGGCGGCCAGCGAGGCGTCGAAGATCGGACCGGCCATCTGCATCCAGTTGTTGATCGACATCTTGGTGGCGCGAATTGCCGTCTGGCTGCCGCGCGCGAGCGACTGGGCCACGGCCAGCGCGCGCGCCATCAGTTCCTGCGGCGGCACGCAGAATGTCACCAGCCCGAGGCGTTCCGCTTCCTTGCCGTCGATAAAGTCCGCGGTCATCAGGTAGTACTTGGCCTTCGCCACGCCACAGAGCAGCGGCCAGACGATGGCGGCATGATCGCCCGCCGCCACGCCCAGGCGGGCGTGGCCGTCGGTGAACCGCGCCGATTCGGCAATGATGCTGACGTCCGCCAGCAGCGCGACCGCCAGCCCCGCGCCGACGGCGGTGCCGTTGATCGCCGAAATGATCGGCTTCTCGCAGGCCAGCATGTTGTAGACGATCTCGGCGGCCTCCTTCTTCACCACCGCCACTGCCTCGGGGTTGCCGACCATCTCCTCGACCCATGCCAGGTCGCCGCCCGCCGAGAATGCGCGCTCGCCAGCGCCCGTCACCACCACCACCTTGACCGACGGATCTTCATTGACGACCCCCCACAGCTTCGTCAGCTCCCAGTGGAGCCGGGCGTTGGTCGCGTTCATCACCTCGGGCCGGTTCAGGGTGGCGAGCAGGACGCCATCGGGCTGCCGGTCGAACAGGATGAACTGGAAGTCTTCGTAACGCATGGTGCAATGTCCTGAAAATGATGGGGTGACAGGCCCCATTACACGGGGCGGCGCGGGGGCGCTCAATACATCGGCGGCAGATGTTCCGTACTCTGGAAAATCAGGCGCGGACAGGCAATGCGATGCCATGTGCGCTCTCCTGCTGCCAGGCATTCCCGTGGGCCGCCATGCATCGAAGCGTAGGCACTCCGGTTGTGCGCGCCAACTGGCCTTTTCCGAAGCGCTGGTTCGTGCGCATCGAAGCCCGCCGGCAGGTTCATCGCCACCGAATCGCCGCTTCGAGAAACGTCAGTGCGTTCGGCACCGGCAGGCCCGAAACGGCCTCTACACTGGAACTTCTATGCGTTCGTCGTGCCAGCCGCCGTCGCCATCCTGCTCGTGCCGCTGATCCCGAAGCCGCCACCGGAACCCGACGCGCCACGCGCGAAGTACAGTACCGCCGACCAAGCCTGCAACCCTCTATGCAACGAGGCAGAACCATGAAAACCGTCAGCATCCCGCATCAGTCCTGGCATATCTCCGCCGACCTCCACTTCCCGCCGGACTTCGACGAGAAGAAGAAGTATCCCGCCATCATCAGTGCCCATCCGATCGGCAGTTGCAAGGAGCAGACCTCGGGCAACGTCTACGGCACCGCGCTCGCCGAAGCCGGCTTCGTCGTAATCGCGTTCGACGCCAGCTTCCAGGGCGCCAGCGGCGGCGAGCCGCGCTATATCGAGGATCCCACGCTACGTGTGGAGGACTTCCGCGTTGTCGCTGACTACCTTGTCACGCTCGACTATGTGGACGACCACCGCATCGGCGTACTCGGCATCTGCGGCGGTGGCGGCTACTCCATCAATGCCGCCATGACGGAGCGCCGCATCCGCGCCGTGGGCACCATCACCGGCGTCAACTACGGCCGGCTGATGCGCGAGGGCTTCAGCGGCTACGATCCGATCGGCGCGCTGGAGGCGATGGCGCAGCAGCGCACCGCCGAGGCACGTGGCACCGCGCTGCGCGTGGACGATCTGCTGCCGCCGTCGCCCGAGGAAGCGAAGCAGCGCGGGCTGACAGAGATCGACGTCTACGAGGCCACCGAGTACTACCGCACGCCCCGCGGGCAAAAGCCGCATGGCGCCAACCGCTCGCTGTTCTCCCACCAGGGCGCCGCGGTCGGATGGGACGCCTTCCACCTGGCCGAGGTCCTGCTGACGCAGCCGCTGATGGTGGTGGTCGGCGACAAGGTAGGTGCCTTCGGCGCCTACCGCGACGGCTGCGAGATCGTTGGCCGCGCACGCTCGGCGAAGAAGGAACTCGTCGTGCTGGACGGCTGGTCGCACTACGACCTGTACGACAAGCCCGAGCCCGTGCGCAAGGCGCTGGACAAGCTGATTCCGTTCTACAGGGAGCATCTCTGATACAGAGATCCAAGCCATGACGGACCAAACTATCGAACTCAGGCTCGAGGGCGGTGTGGAAGGACTGACCGCCTTCATCGAGCCAAAGACCATCGTGCCTGCCTGACGGTGGCGGCCGTCCGGAGCGGGCGAATGTCCGCCGCCCGCTCCGGTTCGTCCATTTCGGTTCGTCCGAACTGCCGCTTCGAAAATGGCAAGTTGGACGCACGGCTGGGTCGCTCTACCCTTTCATCAGACCCATACGGAAGATGCAAAGGAGACAGCCTTGAACACCGAATCCGGCCGCGCCACGGCGGCCACGCAGGACCCTTGCTCCACACCCGACCGACCGCTCCAGGGCGTGCGCGTGCTGGCCGTGGAGAACTTCGTCGCGGGCCCGTTCGCATCCATGTGGCTCGCCGACGCGGGCGCAGAAGTCATCAAGGTCGAAGCGCCGGCCGGCGGCGACTTCGCGCGCAGCACCAGCCCCGTCAGGACGGCGGAGGACGGCAGCCCGCACGCGCTGTCATTCCTGCGTGCCAACCGCAACAAGAAGAGCCTGACGCTGGACCTCAAGCAGGCCGAGGGCAAGCGGCTCTTCCTTGAACTGGCGGACAAGGCCGACATCGTGCTCGAGAACCTGCGCCCCGGCGTGATGGACCGCCTCGGCGTCGGCTACGACGTCCTGCGCGCGCGCAACCCGCGCCTGATCTATGTCGCCGTCTCAGGCTTTGGCCACACCGATGTGAAGCCGAGCCCGTACACCGACTACCCTGCCCTCGACATCGTCGGCCAGGCGCTCAGCGGCCTCATGTACCGGCCCGAGCGGCACGACGATCGGCCGACCTACCTTGGCTTCTCGATGACCGACCTGCAGGGCGGCATCCTCGCCGCGCAGGGCGCGCTGCTGGCTCTGTACCAGCGCGAGCGCACCGGGCGCGGGAAGAAGGTGGACATCTCGCTGTACGACGCCTCGCTGGTCCAGAACGAGATCTCGGTCACCATGTACTCGGCCTTGCGCAAGCCGCTGCCACCGGGGCTGCCCGCGGTGACGGCGCCGTTCGGCCCATTCCGCGCCAGCGACGGCCATATCGTCATCGCGGTGCTCGGCGAGCATATCTGGCGCCGCTTCTGCGAGGTGATCGGCAAGCCCGAACTGGTGGACGACCCGCGCTTTGCCGATGGCATCGCCCGCCGCCAGCACAGTGCCGCGCTGGATCCGCATATCGACGCGTGGCTCGCGACGCGCACGCGCGCGCAGGCCGTGGACCTGCTGCGCGAGGGCGGCGTGCCGGCGTCGGTGGTCAATGACGTGGCCGACCTGTTCGACTGCCCGCATGTCGCCGCGCGCGAGATGCTGATGACAATCCAGGACCCGGTGTGGGGCCCCGTGCAGGTGGTCGGCAACCCGATCAAGATGTCGGACGTACCCGAGCCGGATGCGGGCGTGCCGCCCCGGCTCGGAGAGCATACGGATGCGGTGCTGCGCGACTGGCTGCACCTTGATACGCGGCAGGTCGACGCATTGCGCGCCGGCGGCATCGTCTGACCGAAACACCGTGAAACACAGCAAGGAAACAGCAATGAAGAGTCTTGAAGGCAAGGTGGCGATCGTCACAGGTGGCACCGGCGGAATCGGTCGGGGCGTGGCGCTGCAACTCGCGGCGCGCGGCGCGCTGGTGGTCATCAGCGGCAGGAGCGCGGCAAAGGCTGAAGCCGTGCTCGCCGAATTGCGCGAGGTGGGCGGCCACGGCGATTTCATCGCCGGCGATGTCCGCGTGAAGGCCGACATGGACACGCTCGCCGCCGAGGCTGCGCGGCGCCATGGCGGCATCGACATTGTGGTCGCCAATGCCGGCGGCAACGACGACGAGGCGCGCCGCCCTGACGTGCGCGGGCCGTTTGGCGATATCGATCTTGCGCGCGTCTGCGCCGTGGTGGCGGAGAACACCGCCGCGAAGCTGCTGCCGGTGCAGTCGGCCCTGCCTTTCCTGCGCGAGCGCGGCGGCGGCGCCGTGGTCTTCGTGACCTCGGAGGGCGGCCGCGTGCCGACGCCGACGCAAACCGCTGTCGCCACCTTTGCCGGTGGCCTGATCAGTGCGAGCAAAGTGCTGTCGAAGGAGTTGGCGCGCGACCGCATCCGCGTGAACTGCGTGTGTGTGACGGTGGTCCGCGACAGTCCGTCGTGGAATGCCGCGTTCGAACGCGCCGACGGCGTGTCGGACCGGCATCGCAAGCAGTACGAGAAAATTATCGCGAGCAGCCCGCTCGGCGTGGCAGGCCCGGAGGATATCGGCCAGGTGGTCGCCTTCCTCGCCTCCGACGAGTCGCGCTATCTGACCGGTGCGACCGTCAGCCCGACCGGCGGGCTGACCGTTCACTGACCATTCACTGACAAGCGGGCCGCACGGCCCGCTGCCTCACACGATGGCACCGGCCGTGCGCAACGCCGCAATGTCCGCTGCGCTGAAGCCCCAGTCGCCGAGCACCACGTCGGTATGCTCGCCGGGGCGTGCGGGGGAATTCTGAATCGCACCGGGTGTGCGGCTGAAGCGCGGCGCCGGGGCGGGTTGCACGACACCGTCCCGTTCGACATACGTGCCGCGCTCGCGCAGATGCGGATGGCCGGGCGCCTCCGCCAGCGACATCACTGGCGCAAAGCACACCTCCCGCCCTGCGGCCAGCGCACACCATTCGTCGCGCGTGCGCGTGCGAAAGATCTCCGCGAATTTCGCCTGCACTTCGGGCCAGCGTGAGCGGTCGTGCTGATCCGGCATCTGCGCCGCGTCCAGTCCGAGCACTTCCAGCGTCTGGCGCCAGAAGCGCGCCTCGTTGGAGCCGACGCTGATCCAGCGGCCGTCCTTCGTCTCGTAGACGTTGTACCAGGGCGCGCCCGAATCGAGCCGGTTGCTGCCGCGCTCGTCTTTCCAGTAGCCGCTCGCGTACATGCCGTAGAAGAGCGTCATCAGCGAGGCGGAGCCGTCGACCATCGCGGCATCCACCACCTGCCCCTTGCCCGAGCGCCGGCTTTCGAGGATGGCCGAGACGACACCGAGCGCCAGGTACAGCGAGCCGCCGCCGAAGTCGCCTGCCAGATTCAGCGGGATCACCGGCGGTCCGCCGGCGGTACCGACCGCGTGCAGCACGCCGGTCAGCGCGATGTAGTTGATGTCATGGCCGGGCGCCTGCGCGAGCGGGCCGTCCTGGCCCCACCCCGTCATGCGCCCATAGACCAGCGCGGGGTTCACTGCAAGGCAGTCTTCGGGGCCCAGCCCCAGCTTCTCAGCCACACCCGGCCGAAACCCTTCCACCAGCGCGTCGGCCTGGCCGACGAGCTTCAGCACCGCGGCCTTCGCTTCGACCTTTTTCAGGTCGAGCGCGGCGCCGCGCCGGCTGCGGTTGAGCAGGTTGAAGCGTGGATCGCCGGGCTGCCCGCCATCGTGGCCCGGTGGGCGGTCGATGCGGACGATGTCCGCACCAAGGTCCGCGAGCAGCATGCAGCAGAACGGCACGGGCCCCGTGCCGCCCAGCTCCACAATCCTGACGCCCGCGAGCGGGCCCTGGGTCTTGCGCATCGTGTTGGTCTCCTCAAGCGTTGAAACCCGGCTCGCTGACGAGCCGGGTGCCGGTGGTGCTGCCACCGTGTTTTACTTCGCGATCCCCACGTCGAGCACTGCCTCGCCGCCCGCCGGCTCCGTTTCGCGCCGGCCGCGCCGCGATGCCATCAGCTTGTCGAGGTCCGCATTGTCCTGGCCCACGTCGCGCGCGGCCGACAGCGGCCCCGGCCGCTTGCCGTTAAACATCAGCGGCAGTCCGACCAGCGCAAGATCGTCTCCGGACGGCTTGCCGATGATGCCCAGCGCACGCGTCTGTTCGTGATTGACCAGTTCGCTGGTGGTCTGCACCGGCGCGCACGGCAGTCCGGCAGCACCGAGCACCTGCTGCCAGTGCGCACGCGGATGTTCGGCAAGCCGTGCGCCGATCAGGCCATCGATCTGCGCGCGGTGGCGCAGCCGCCCGTCATTGGTGGCAAAGCGCGAGTCGGTCGCCCACTCCGGCCGGTCCAGCGCAGCGCACAGGCGCGCGAAGAGCCGGTCGTTGGCGCAACTGACCACCAGGTGGCCATCGGCCGTGTCGTACGCGCGGTGCGGCACGATGAAGGCGACTCCGGAGCCATGCCGCCCGCCCGTGTCGCCGTCGGCGTTGTAGTTGGCGATGCCCACCGTCATCCACGCGATGGCCGTCTCCAGCAGCGAACTGCTGACGGTCGCGCCCACATGCTTGCGCTGCCGCCGGCACAGCGCGGCGAGGATGCCGATGACGGCCCACATGCCGGAACCGAAGTCGACGATCGACACGCCTGCGCGCACCGGCGCCTGCCCGTCTTCGCCCGTGATGCTCATGATGCCCGCGAAGGCCTGCATCAGCGGGTCATAGCCGGGCGCCTCGCTCAGCGGACCGACATTGCCGAACGCGCCCACCTCGCAGCAGACCAGTTCGGGCTTGGTCACGCGCAGGCTGTCGGGGTCCAGTCCGTATTGCGCGGCCGAGCCCGGGCGCAGGTTGTGGAAGAAGACGTCGGCGTGCTCGGCAATGAGCCGATGCAGCGTGGCGAGGTCGTCCGGGTCCTTGATGTCGAGGCTGATGAAGCGCTTGCCCTGGTTGATCGCATGGAAGGCGGCACCGCTGCCTTTCCACTTGCTCGGGCCCCAGCCGCGCGCCGAATCGCCGGTGGGGCGTTCGATCTTCCACACATCGGCGCCCAGCGCCGCAAGGATCTGGCCGGCGAACGGCGCCGAGGCGCTATCGCTCAGTTCCACGACCACCACGCCATCGAGAGGAAGGTCACGCATGGCTGCTTACTCCGGCTTGTAGTTGAGTTCGGCGAAGAGGCCTTTCCATACCGAGACCTCTTCGTTCAGTTGTTGGGCAAATGCGCCTGGCGACGACACCACCATGCTGCCGCTCAGGCGCGACTCCACCAGGCTCCTGAACTGCGCGTCTGCTGTCATCGCCCGCAGATCTCGCGCGATCCGGTCGACCACGGCCGGCGATGTGGACTTCGGCACGAACATGCCGGCCCACAGCAGCGGCAGGTAGCCCTTGTAGCCCACGGCCTCCGACAGCGTCGGCACATTGGGCAGGTCCGCATACCGCTCGGCGCTGATGGCGGCCATCGGCCGCAGCTTGCCGGCCTCCATCTGCGCCTTCATCGAGCTTGGCGTGTTCACGAGGAACTGCGCGTCATCGCGCATCACGGCCATGTTCATCGCCGTCACGCTGCTGAAGTCGAGCGCCGAGTACTTCATGCCGAGCGACTTGTTCAGCAGTGCCATCGTCAGGTTGAAGATCGACGTGCGGCCGGTGCCCGCGAAGAACAGACCCTCCGCATCACGGCGGCTCAGGTCGACCAGCCCGCGCATGGTCTTGGCCTTGCCGGCGGTGCCGTCGTTGGCGGCCACCACGAGCTGGTAGTTGATGACCTTGTACACCGGGACCAGGTCGGTCGTCGGATCGAACTTCAGGTTCTTGGTCGTGAACTTCGGCAGGATCGAGCTTTGCGTGCCCAGCAGCAGCGTGTGCCCGTCCGTGGCGTTCACCACGTATTCGGTACCGATCACGCCGCTCGCGCCGGGCCGGTTCTCCACGATCACGGGCTGCTTCCACATCCCTTCAAGGCGCTGTGCCAGGATGCGCGCCAGCAAGTCGCCGCTGGAGCCGGCCGCCACGGCGACGACGATGCGCACCGGGCGCGTCGGCCACGGCTCGGGCGCCGCCGTTGCGAGGCGGGGTAGCAGCATCGCCGCGCAGCCGGCCACGCAGGCCGCGCCCGCCTTGCGTAGCCAGCGCCGACGGTGATCCCGCTCACGGGAATCGGTCATGGGTCTCCTCCTTATGTCTCTTTATGGATGTAGCGTCAGGCAGCAGAGAAAACCGGCAGGCGTTGTCCGCCCCGCTCAATCAGCTGCGCCGTCATGCGCGCGCCGATGCGCAGCGTCTCCGGCGATCCTTCGATCTGCGCGAACAGGTGGTAGCCCTCGTCCATCTCCACGAAGCCCACCGTGTACGGGGCAATCGATGCAAACGCCGGCGTGGGCCCGCGCATCACGGTGCTGAACGAGTACAGCGTGCCGGTGCCTTTCGCCTCCTGCCACACGAGCCCGTCGCCATCGTCCGCCTCGCAATGCGGGCAGAACGAATGCGCGGGCCATACGGCTTCTCCGCAGCTGGTACACCGCTGGTACTTCAACTGCCCCGCCGCCAGCCCTTCCCAGTAGGGTTGGGCGTCGAGCAGCGCGTAAGGCTGTGGCCAGCCGTCTTTGGTCTGGATCATCACGTGCTCCCGTTCAGGTTGTCGCAGACAGCAACACCACGCTGCCGGCTGCCAGCATGCCGCCCGCGCCCTGCACGAGCACGGTCTTCGGCCTGCGCTTCGGCGCCAGGCCCAGCGGCTGGCCGCGCAACTGCCGCACAGCTTCCACCAGGCTGTCCATATTGCAGGAGATGCCCGGCTGGCCGAACGACAGCCAGCCTCCGTTGGTGTCGGTTGGCAGGTCGCCGTCGATGCCGGTGCGGCCCTCGCGGTACAGGTCGATCCCGCGGCCCTTCTTTGCAAACCCCAGGTCCTCCATCACGATGGGACCCATGTGCGCGAAGTTCACGGAGATCTGCGCCATGTCGATATCCGCGCGCGACAAACCCGACATGCCGAACGCCTGGTTCGCCGCGGCGGCCGTGGCCGTGTGGGTCAGGTTGGGCATGGTGCCGAGTTCGGGGAAGCGGCATGTACGCATGTTCATGCGGTCCGTCAGGTACTCGTGCGTCGTGGCGGACCCATAGCCGAGCAGATAGACCGGATCGGCATGCATGGCCCGCGCGCGTTCCGGCGACGTCACCACCAGCGCGCCGCCCGTGCCGCCGCCCCACGTCGAGCACATCCAGCGCCGCAGCGGACTGGCGACATAGGGCGACGCCAGCACCGTCTCGCGGTCCACCTCGCCGAAGCGCGCCTTGGCCGCATGCGGATGGTGGATGCCCCAGCGCTGGTTCGACACCGCCACGTCGGCCAGATCGGCCTCGGTCAGGCCGTACTCGTGCAGGTAACGGCAGGCCGCCTGTCCGTACAGCGCCGGGATGATGGGCCCGTACGGCACTTCGAACTGCGGATCGGCGTCGGCTTCGGCGCCCATGGCGACAGCGTCGACGAACAACTCGGTCGCGTCGCTCTGCAGGCACAGCACGTACTCCGCTTGCCCGGCCGCAATCATCTCCGCAGCCACCGCCAGCGTCGCCGTGAGGCCGGCGCCGTGCATGGTGATCTCGGTGGTGCGCTTCACCGGCATCTGCATGTGCGAGATGAAGATGTTGCTCCACTGCGAGCGCTTGTCGGCCCACGGCGAGCGGCCCGTGTAGACCGCATCGACCTGCTCCTTGCGGATGCCCGCGTCACGCAGCGCGCGCCGCGTGGCTTCGGCCGCAAGCTGAAGGGGATCCTTGCGATCCTGCCGGGAGGCGTAGGCATCCCCCACCCCGACAATCGCGGCGACTGGCTTCGTCGACATCATGCCGCCCTCAGGCCGCCTTCAGTTCAGGCAGCGACGATGCGATCAGCGCATCGAGGTCCTCGCGCTTGCGCAGCATCAGCAGGCTCCACTCACCTTGCTGGAGTAGGTCGCCGTTCTGGTTGATCGCGCTGATGCGGAACTTGATGACGCCGTACTTCTCGTCCTTCTCCTTCTTGCCGATGACTTCGCAGACCGCATAGATGGTGTCGTTGATGTACACCGGGTTGCGGAAGCGCATGTTGTCGATGCCGTAGTTGGCCTGGATGCCGAGGCCGAACTGGATCAGCCCAGTGACGATGGAATACGTCAGCGAGCCCTGCACCAGGCGCTGGCCAAAGCGCGTCTTCGACGCATAGTGCGTGTTGGAGTGGATCTCGATCCAGTTGCCGGTCAGCGCGCAGTAGTTGACCACGTCGGCTTCGGTGACGGTGCGCCCGCCCGAGCGGAACACCTGGCCGATTTCCAGTTCGTCGTAGGTCTGGTCGATGCGGTTGTTGATGATCCGCTTGCTCGTGTCGCTCATGTCTGTATCTCCGTGAATATTGTCTGCTTCAGCCGAGCCGCATCGACTTGGCGATGATGGTCTTCTGGATCTGCGAGGTGCCGCCGCCGATGGTCGACTGCACGCTTTCACGCAGGTAGCGCTCCATGTCGGCTTCGGGCAGGTTGGCGTAGCCGCCGAGCACCTGCATGCCGGTCAGCGCGCACTGCTTGAGCGTTTCGGAGCCGTACAGCTTGGCCATCGACACTTCGCGGCTGCACGGCACGTCGGCGGCGGCCATCTGCGCGGCGCGGTAGCACAGCAGGCGCGCGGCATCCACTTCGGTCTGGCGGTCGGCCAGCATGTGCTTGAGCACCTGGAAGTCCCACAGCTGCTTGCCGAACTGGATGCGCTCGTGGGCGTACTGCACCGCCTTCGACACCGCCGTCTGCGCATTGCCGACGTAGGCGGCCGCGACCGAGCAGCGCTCCAGTTCGAGGTGCTTGGTGATGATTTCCCAGCCCTGCCCTTCTTCACCGAGCAGCGCGTCGGCCGGCACACGGACTTCATCAAGGAAGATCTCGGTGGTACCGGTGGCGTGGCGCGACAGCGTCGGCAGCTTGTTGATGACCAGGCCCGGCGTGGTATTGGGGATGAGCAGCACGGACAGGCCGCCGTGCTTGTTGTCGGGATCGGTGCGCACCAGCATCGCGATGACGGTGTCCTTCGCGGCCGCGCCGCTGCACCACAGTTTCTGGCCCGAGACGATCCAGTCGCCGTTCTCGTCGCGGCGGGCGCGGGTCTTGGTGTTCGAGGCGTCGGAGCCGGCGTCGGGCTCGGAGATCGACACCGAGAAGCGGATCTTGCCGTCGATGAACGGCTTGATGTACTTGTCCTTCTGCGCCGCCGTGCCGTACTTGCCGATATTCATCGCCGTGAAGGTCGGCACCAGCACCGCGGCCGCAAAGTCGAAGCCAAACTTGCCGAGGCCCTCGGCCATCAGCGTGTAGTCGAAGATGTCGCCGCCTGCGCCGCCCTCTTCCTCGCTGAACAGCAGGCCCAGCCAGCCCTGCTTGGCGATCTTGTCGTAGGCCTCGTACGGATAGTCGCGGTTCTGGTCGCATTTGCGTACGTATTCGACCGTGACCTCGTTGTCCATGAAGCGGTTCACGGTGTCGAGCCACAGGGCCTGGGATTCGTTCAGGAAGTTCGATTGCACTTCGTCTCTCCGTTGTTGGGTTGCGCCGGCTTGCATGTATGCGGCGCGTATTGGAAGAGTAGAGTCGTGCCACCGCGAGGCCAACTGGCCATTTTTGAAGCGTCGATTCGGTGCAATCGAAATGAAAAAGGCGGGCACGAATGCCCGCCTTGCTGACGATCCGGAAATCCGGGGTGTCAGGTCAGTCCTGCGCCGGCGCGGGCGCCTGTTCGCCAGGACGTTCGAGCAGTTGCTTCATCAGCGCGGCGGCGGCGGGACTCAGCACGCGGCCGCGTGGCGTGGCGATGTGGACACTGCGCACGGCCCACGGTTCGTCCAGCGGAATGCAGCTCACGTCATCGAACAGTTCATGGCTCACCAGGCACTCCGGCTGCACCGTCACGCCTAGCCCCGACTGCACGAGACTGATTGCCGTGCCAGCGCTGCGGACGCTGAACAAGGGTTCGAACTCCTTCCCTAGCCGTTTTGCCGCGACGCGAAAGGCACCGAGCATCGCATCGACCGGAATCACGCGCTCGGGCAGCAGGTCGGCGAACGTGACGGTTTCGCGCGCGCCCAGCGCGTGGGTCTTGGGCACCACGGCCACCAGCCGGTCGCGGCGGTAGGGCGTGACATCCACGCCGCCGAGTTCCAGCTCGTGGGCCATGGCAAACACGCCGATGTCGGCATCGCTGCGGGACACCGCTTCCAGGATCTGGGCGTTCTCCACCTCGCGCACGGCCAGTTCGACCAGCGGAAAATCGCGCGCATAGTCGCCCAGTTCGCGGGCCAGGAACGGCGCAATGATCGAGCGAGCCGACGCCACCACGACCTTGCCGCGCATGCCTTCGGTGAAGGCCGATATCTCGGAGCGCATGTCCTCGACGTTTTCGAAGATGCGGCGCGCGTAATGCACCAGCACCGCGCCGGCCGGACTGGGCACCACGCCTTTCGGACCGCGTTCAAGCAGCTTGACGCCCGCGATGTCCTCGAGGTCCTGGATACGCTTGGTCGCCGTCGAGGCGGCGATGTTTTCCCGCAGCGCAGCACGCTGGATCTGCTGCTCCTCAACGGCGGACAGGAAGAGGCGCAGCGTGAACAGGTCGATCTGCCGGATCAGGTGCAGGCGGTTGAATGTGCCCATGGATGTGCCCAATTGTCGGAGGTCGGGACAGGTGTGATGAGCAGGATATTACGCCTCGCCGCGGCACGCCGCGCGGCGTGGCCAGGCCTGGGCGCACACTGCCTGCCATTTCTGCCATGGCAGCGATGCGTTCATCCGTCCCGAGCGCTCCGCTGCCAGCTTGCCATGCAGGTCCAAAGCGTAGGGCGCACGGTTGGGCAGGCCAACTGGCCTTTTCCGAAGCGACGGTTCGTTCTGGTCGAAGCGGTCGCACGGCTTGTGGGCGAGGCGCAAGAGATGCGCGGGAGAAAGGCGCGAGCGTCAGCCCGCCGCCGCGTTTCCGCCCTTATCCAAACATCGTGCTGCTCATCAGCGCTTTGGCAACCAGCGTGCCGGCATCGGGCTCCTCGGCATACACCTCCACTTCGCTGACGACCTGGCGGCGCCCGCGGCGCACCACGGTCGCCACCGCACGCAGGCTGGTGCCGTTGGCCGGAGCAAGGTACTGCACGGTCAACGAGTTGGTCGCCCCGCCCTTCATGTGTTCCGGGTCCGCACCGGAAGCCGACGCGGCCGCACCCGCGATATCGATCAGCGTGGCGATGACGCCACCGTGGACCATATTGCCGACGGTAATGTTCTCGTGACGGAACGGCAACACCAGTTCAACGTGTTCCGGCTTGAGCACATCGAGCTGAACGCCGAGCGCACGCGCAACGGGGGACCCGATCAGCACTTCTTCCACCATCTGACGCATGCGCGGATGGGTGACGGCGGGGACAGGAACGGCCTGGGCTACGGCTTCACGCATTTCTGGCTCCTTGGGATCGGTCATCGACGAGATGCAGCGTACCGGGCATGGCGTATCCGCTCAACGACTTCCGAGGTAATCGGCACGATTCGACGCCGGTCTGGCAGACAATGCCCGGGCTGGCCGGCCGGAATCCCGGGACGCCCCTGGCTGGCCGTTTATAATGCCGGACTGCCAGTTCCTCCCCCTTTTGCATGTCGTCCCTCCCCCAAGATTCCGCCCTGCCCGCCGTCCACTCCGACGCCACGGGATTGGCTGACCGTCCTGACAGCCCCTGCATCGGCATCTGCTCGACGCTGTTCGACGAGATCTGCCAGGGCTGCGGGCGCACGGCCGCTGAAGTCAGCAACTGGGTGTTTCTGAGCGAAGAGGAAAAGCAGGTCGTCTGGGAACGCATCACCCGCGAGGGCACAGCCCGGCGATTTCGCCAGGGCTGAGCGCGCCGCGGGTGGCGTCAGCCACCGGCCAGACGCTTCTCCATATCCTCGACTTCATGCTGCGCTACACGCTGGCGCGCGAGCTTGCGCCAGCTGTCGGCCAAGGGCGGCAATTCCGCCATCTCCGCCAGTGCCGTAAAGTCGAGGCGATCCACGTACAGCACACGCAGCAGGCGCGCCAGGCTCCAGCCGGGATACGGCCGGCTGACGAGTGTCAGCGCATCGCCAGCGCGCAGTTTCCCCTCTTCGATCACGCGGTAATACCAGCCCGTCCGCAGGCTCTCCTGCACGGCGCGGGACATGCCCGTGTGGCCAAAGCGATGGTTCAGCTTCCAGCACGGCTGGCGCGCCTGTGACACCTCCACCAATGCCGTGCCAAGACGGAATCGGTCGCCAATGCAGACGTCCGCCTCGGTCAGTCCTGAAGTGCTCAGGTTCTCGCCAAAGGCGCCAGGCGCGGACAGGACGGCGCCGGCCTGCGTTGAAACCTCTGCAAGCTCGGCTCGCCAAGCCGGATAGTGGTCGAACGCGTAGTGATGCAGCGCTTTTTCCGGACCGCCGTGATGCTTCGGGTCGCCTTGGCCATCGCCGGCCAGGCCCAGCGTCGTCACGGCTACGGCTTCCGCAAGGGGGAGCTTGTCGATGCCGCTCGGGATCCCCTTGGGGCCGAACGGACGAACCTGGCCGATCAGCACCGTATCGATCGTGACCTCGGGTAACGCCAAGGCTGCCCGGCTCACAGGCCTGCCTCATCGAGCCAGCGCGCGAACATGCGCTGCCCTGCTGCCGCGACGCGCTCGCCAACCTCGGCCGTGCGGGCGCGGATGGTGCGCGGATCAATGCCGGCCTTGGCCAGTTCCACGGTGTGGCCAATCAGCCAGGCTTCGATATCGCGCGGCATCACCTCGGGATGGAACTGGAGCGCCAGCACCTGCTTGCCGATGGCGTAGGCCTGGTTCGTGACGGCCGCGGTCGAGGCCAGCAATTCGGCGCCTGCCGGCAGATCGAAGGTGTCGCCGTGCCAGTGCAACACCTCCCAGTCTGCTGCCTCCAGTTCCGCCAGCGCGGAATCGCGGCCACGTGCCGTCGGGACGATCGGCGCCCAGCCAATCTCACGGGTGCCGGGATAGACGCGGGCGCCGGAGGCGGCAGCAATCAGCTGCGCACCAAGGCAAACCCCGATCACCTTGCCGCCCGCGGCAAGGTGCGCGCGGATCAGCGCGACTTCCTGTTCCAGCCACGGATAGGCAGCGGTCTCGTACACGCCGATCGGGCCGCCGAGCACCAGCAGCAGGTCCGGAGGGTTATTTGCAATCGGTTGCAGGTCATCCACGCCCGCCTGGAACACCCGCAGGGTGTGGCCGCGCGCGCGCAGCGCTTCGGCGATCACGCCGCCGTGCTCGAAAGCGACGTGCTGGATGATGTGAGTGGTACGCGATGGGGTGGACGTTGCCATGCACGGCTCCTGCCGAAAGAATGGCCCGAAATAGTAACGCCATTCCGCTGGCGACGTCCGGCGCGCGGCTATTTGCCGCGCACTGCCCCTTCCCGAACCTTGGCGGGTTCTAGCACCAGCGTATCGAACGGCTCGCGCACCGGCTCCCGCTTGCCCGCCATGGTGATGTATTCGACGGCGGCCCACTTGCCGGTCCAGTCCCGGTAGTTCGGCGACACGGGATTCCCTGATTGCCCGGTCGAATCCATAAAGCGCGAAGCCTCCAGATCGGACAGGTCATAGAGCGCCCGGAAACTAGCCGCATGCGTGCTCTCAAACGGCGCCTGCTCGTCGCGCAGGTTGTTGCGGCCGACGTTGACGGTGTACGTATCGCCGCCGGTCGGCACGCGCAGGTTGAACAAACCCGACAGGTACGGCTGCTTGCCGAACGGCTTGTGCTCGGAACGCGCTGTGTGTGCCTTGCCCCAGCGCCACTTGCCGGCGTTGTCGCCATAGCGCCGCGACAGGTCGGCAATGGCGAGCGTCCATGCATCCGCAACGGCATCGGCGCACGACTCATGCTCGGTCGTACCCAGCTTGTCGCACCAGAAGCTGCCGAGCGATCCCGGACCCGCCGGATTGCGCAGGATGTTCAGCATCGGCTGATGCACGTTGCGCTGATCCCACATGCGCTGGAACAGGGCCTCGCCGACCTTGTCTTCGAACAGCCGGCGCGACAGCTCGCGCAGCCACGCGGATACCACCAGCGGTTCGGCAGACATGGCATCCATGGTGCCATCCCATTTGCGCAGCGCCTCGAACAACTCGCGCTCGCGCCCGGGCCGCGATTTGTCGCTCGCTACCGGCGAGGCCAGCAGCAGCGGCAGGATATCGCGCACGGCCAGCGACACCACATCCTTCTGGATCGCACCGAACGACTCGAAGGTATGGCGCGGCGTGGCATCGAGCAGCGACCGGATGCGCTGGTAGCGATACGGCACGGTCCATTCGCTCGTGATGAAGTACGGATAGTCCGCGCCCACGATGCGCTGGTTCGCGGTCACGAGGATGCCGTTGGGCGGGTTGTAGGCGCGCGGCAGGTGTTCGAACGGGATGAAGCCGTTCCAGTCATAGCGCGCGTCCCAGCCCGGCGCCGGTGCCAGTCCCTTGAGATCGTTGTCGGCGCGGCGCAGCGGAATGCGCCCCGGTGCGATAAAGCCAATATTGCCGTCCACGTCGGCATAGACCATGTTCTGCTGCGGCGAGTGGAAGTCCCGCAGCGCCTGCGTGAAGCTGGCCCAGTCGGTGGCGAGATTCAACTTCAGGCCGGCCTGGAACGTGCGATCGTCAGCGCGCAGCGCGGTCCACTGGAATGCGACGACGTAGCGCGCGCCCAGCGGCGACGCGGCATTGGCGACCGGCTCCGACACATCGGAGATGACAGGACCATGGCGCGTCTCGCGTACCGTCAGCACGACATCGGCCGCGCCTTTGACATGGATGGTCTCGGCACGCGTCACGAACGTGGCCCAACCGTCCGGCGTCTGGTAGTTATCGGTGCTGCCCGGTTGCAGGCGCTCGAGGTACAGGTCCTGCACGTCCGGCGCGGTATTGGTGAAGCCCCAGGCGATGCGCGCGTTGTGGCCCAGCACGACCAGCGGCGCGCCGGGCAGCGTGGCGCCGGTCACGTCCAGACCCGGTGCCTGCAGATGGGCGAAGTACCACAGCGCCGGCGCCTGCAGGCCCAGGTGCGGATCGTTGGCCAGCATCGGCTTGCCCGATTGCGTATGCGCGCCCGACACGACCCAGTTGTTCGACCCCATGCCCTCCACATAGCTGGCAGGCGCCATGTCGCCGACGCGGGCCAGTGCCGAGGCAAGCGGTGCCAGATGGCGGTACAGGTTGCCGTAGTCGAGCGTGCGCACTGGCCGCTCGCCCGGATAGGGCGCGAGCAGCTCGCTGATGCGTGCGGTCGGCAATACCTGCGACAGGGCCATGCGCAGCGTTTCCTGGGTCCAGTTGCCGCCGAGGTCCCAGGCCATCATGGTCTGCCAGCCCAGCGTATCGGCAGGCTCCCAGTGTTCGGGACGTGTCTGCAGCAGCAGGAATTCGGGCGGCAGCGGTCCCTTGCGCTGGTCGATATAGGCGTTCACGCCGGCGGCATAGGCCTGCAACGCGGCGCGCGTATCGGGTTCGAGCTGCGCGTAGATGGCCTCGGCGTTGCGGCGTACGCCGAGCGTGCGCAGGAACTTGTCCGTATCGAGCGCCTTCGGCCCGAGGATTTCAGCGAGCCGGCCGGCCACGACACGCTTGTTCATCTGCATCTGCCACAGCCGGTCCTGCGCATGCACGAAGCCCATCGCGTAGTAAGCGTCGAGGCGCGACGCCGCGCGGATATGCGGTACGGCATTGCGATCGCGCACGATGGTGACGCGACCCTGCAGCCCCTGCAAAGACAAGGTCCCTGCAGTCTGCGGTTGCGATGCCTGCCGGTACCAGATATAGCCGCCCGCCAGCGCCGCTGCGGAAACCAGCAACAGCACGATCACCAGCCAGGCCAGGCGTCGGAACCAGCGCATCTGTTGTCTCCCTTTGAGGACTCGTCCTTATTGTTTGGCCGCAATTATCGCCACGAATGCGTCCAAATAAAAAGCCCCGCATGCTGCCATGCGGGGCTTTGCTCCGACCTCGCTCCGAAATACCGGATCGCGCGATCAGGCCGGCTTCTTGAATTGCAGGGACTTGTACTCGAGGAATTCCTCAAGCCCGTACTTGCCGGCCTCGCGCCCGTTGCCGGACTGCTTGTAGCCGCCGAACGGCGCCGCCATATTGAACGGGCCGCCGTTGATATCGACCTGGCCGGTACGGATGCGGCGCGCCACGCGAATCGCGCGTGCCTCATCGCCCGCCCAGACACCGCCACCGAGCCCATAGATGCTGTCGTTCGCGATCCGTACGGCGTCTTCTTCCGTGTCGTAGCAGATGATCGACAGCACCGGCCCGAAGATCTCTTCCTGCGCCACGGTGGCACGGGGCTCCACATTGCCGAGCACCGTCGGCTTGACGAAGAAGCCCTTCTCCAGGCCGGCCGGAGCATCCGGACCGCCCGCGACCAGTTCGGCACCCTCTTCCAGGCCGCGGCGGATATAGCCCGTCACACGGTCCTTCTGCACAGCAGAAATCAGCGGTCCGAGTCTGGTGGTTTCCTGCAGTGGGTCGCCAACGGTAAAGCCCTCGAGTACCTTCGCGGCGATCGCCTTTACCTCGTCATAGCGGCTGCGCGGCACCAGCATGCGGGTATGCGCGGAGCAGGTCTGGCCCGAGTTCAGGAAGCACGCGTTGATGGTGCCCTTGACCGCCGCGGCCAGGTCGGCATCGTCCAGGACCACCGACGCCGACTTGCCACCGAGTTCGAGTGCCACGCGCTTCACGGTCTGCGACGCCAGTTCGGACACGCGCTTGCCGGCGCGGGTCGAACCGGTAAACGACACCATGTCCACGTCCCGATGGCTGGCCAGCACTTCGCCGACGACCGGGCCATAGCCCGTCACCAGGTTGAACACGCCCGGCGGCAATCCCGCCTCCTCGATCACCTCGGCCAGCACGAAGGCATTCAGCGGCGCCACTTCCGACGGCTTGAGCACCACCGTGC
The DNA here is from genome assembly GCF_905397435.1 of Cupriavidus numazuensis. Taxonomy (GTDB): domain Bacteria; phylum Pseudomonadota; class Gammaproteobacteria; order Burkholderiales; family Burkholderiaceae; genus Cupriavidus; species Cupriavidus numazuensis. Next base: position 45,929 of record NZ_CAJPVI010000013.1, on the reverse strand, counting down.
AGCCGGCAGCCAATGCCGGGGCCACCTTCAGCGTGATCTGGTTGAGCGGGTAGTTCCACGGCGTGATGGCCGCGACCACGCCGACAGGCTCACGCACGACCAGCGAATTGCCGACCTCTTCCTCGAACTCGAAACCTTCGAGCAGCTTCGCGGCCTGGCCCCAGTTGTAGACCGGGCCGCCGACCTGGATCGCGCGCGCCAGCTTGATCGGCATGCCAACTTCGCCCGCGATGAGCTGGGCCAGTTCCTCGGTCCGTGCCTTCAGGCCCTCGGCAATCTTGCGGATGTAGCCGGCGCGCTCTGCCGGCGGCGTGGCGGCCCAGCCGTCGAATGCCGCGCGGGCCGCCTGGATCGCGTCTTCCGCGTCGCGCGCGCTGCCCTCGGGGATGCGGCCCATGACCGCTTCGGTGGTGGAGTGGATGACGTCGATCAGCCCCGTGCCGTGCGGGCTGACCCATTTACCGTTAATGAAGAGTTTGTCTCGTTGTTGCATGGCCACAGTTGTCAGATTGGTCAATCAGCGGTTGCAATTTTTGTTACTTTTATGGTGCACGCACATTGTAGAGCGGATTGCGCCGGGTGGCTTTTTGCGCCGCGAAGTCCACGATACAACAGATGGCGATAATCGGCCGCGCCTCAGGAGAGCTCGCCCGCGCGGCCGATACATAACAAGGAGCGAGACATGGTCAATCCGGTTTACCGCAAGACGGAAGCGGGCCTCGACGAGATCAGGACGCGCGCACGCAAGCTCGATCACAAGCTGCGGGCGCTGCTGCTGATCGTCAACGGCGAGCGGTGCGAGCAGGAACTGCTGTCACAGCTCGACGGTATGGGCGTGGGGCCGGAGTCGCTTGGCCAGCTCGTGCAGATGTCGCTGGTCGAGCCAGTGCCAGAGGCTGCCCAGGCGTCGCTTTCCAAGGCACCAGCGCAAGCCCCTGCGCCGGTCGCCGAAGACAGCAATCTCTTCTCGCTATACGCCATGCGCCGCGTCGACGCGCCTGCGGCCCAGGCCTCGGTCGCGGCACTGTCGCCCGCCAGCGAAGGCGCCGTGCATTCGCCGGCGGCAATCCAGGCCTACCAGCGCCTCTATCACTTCTACACGGACGTCATCAGCCAGCATCTGGGCCTGCGCGGTTATCTCATGCAGGTCAAGGTGGAAAAGGCGACCGACCTTCCGTCGCTGATCGCCTTGCGCGATCCGCTGCATGCGGCGCTGCTCAAGGCCAAGGGCGACATCACCGCGCAGGCCATCACGGGGCAGCTCGACCAGATCGTCGAGGCGATCGAAGTGGACGAAGAAATCTGAGGCAACGCCGACGCAGCAAACACAAAGGCCGCCCGAAGGCGGCCTTTTGCATTGTCACGACTCTCGGCAATCAGCCGTCGATACCCTGCGACTGCAGGTACTCGTCATACGTGCCGAGGTAATCCGTCAGCGTGCCATCGGTGCGCACCTCGATCACGCGCGTGGCCAAGCCGCTCACGAACTCACGGTCGTGCGAAACGAAAATCAGCGTGCCGGTAAACTTGTCCAGCGCGATCTGCATCGACTCGATCGACTCCATGTCCATGTGGTTGGTCGGCTCGTCCAGCGCCAGCACGTTGTGGCGGCCCAGCATCAGCTTGCCCCAGATCATGCGGCCCTTCTCGCCACCGGACAGCACCTTGACGTTCTTCCTGATGTCGTCGGCCGAGAACAGCAGGCGGCCCAGCGTACCGCGCAGCGACGTTTCGTCGTCGCCGGCCTGCGTCCACTGGCTCATCCAGTCCATCACGTCACGGTCTTCCGGGAATTCCTCGTAGGTATCCTGCGGCATGTAGCCGACGTTGGCGTTCTCCGCCCACTTGACCGCGCCACGGTCCACCTCGACACCGCGCTGCACGCCGGTCTGCACCGCGCCGTTCAGCAGGCTGCGCAGCAGCGTGGTCTTGCCCGCGCCGTTTTCGCCGATGATCGCCACACGCTCGCCGGCCTGGATCGCCATCGACAGATTGTTGATGATCTTGCGCTCGTAGGTCTTGGTGACGCCTTCGACTTCCACGGCGAGGTTGTGCAGCTTCTTCTCGAACTCGAAGCGGATAAACGGGTTCTGGCGCGACGACGGCTTGATGTCCTCGACCTTGATCTTCTCGATCTGCTTCGCACGCGAGGTGGCCTGGCGCGCCTTCGACTTGTTGGCCGAGAAGCGGCGCACGAAGTCCTGCAGTTCGCTGATGCGCTCCTTGGCGCGCGCGTTGGCGGCCATCTGGCGCTCGCGGGCCTGCATCGACGCTTCCATGTAGTCGTCGTAGTTGCCCGGGTAGACCTTCAGCGTGCCGTAGTCCATGTCGGCCATGTGCGTGCAGACCGAGTTCAGGAAGTGGCGATCGTGGGAAATGATGATCATGGTGGAGTTGCGCTCGTTTAGCACGGTCTCCAGCCAGCGGATCGTGTTGATGTCCAGGTTGTTGGTCGGTTCGTCGAGCAGCAGCACGTCCGGGTTCGAGAACAGTGCCTGCGCCAGCAGCACGCGCAGCTTCCAGCCGGGGGCGACATCGCTCATCGGGCCCTGGTGCTGGCTGGTGGGAATGCCCACGCCCAGCAGCAGTTCGCCAGCGCGCGCTTCCGCCGTGTAGCCGTCGTACTCGGCGTACTTGGCTTCCAGCTCGGCGGCCTTCATGTAGTCTTCGTCGGTCGCTTCCGGGTTGGCGTAGATCGCGTCGCGCTCCTGCGCGGCGGCCCACATCTCGGTGTGGCCCATCATGACGACGTCCAGCACGCGCATGTCTTCATACGCGAACTGATCCTGGCGCAGCTTGCCCAGGCGGATGCCCGGCTCCAGCATGACGTTGCCCGCGGAGGACTCGAGATCGCCGCCCAGGATCTTCATGAAGGTGGACTTGCCGCAACCGTTCGCGCCGATCAGGCCGTAGCGGTTGCCCTCGCCGAACTTGACCGAGATATTCTCGAACAACGGCTTGGGGCCGAACTGCATGGTGATGTTTGCGGTAGAAAGCACGTCTGGAACCTTGTCTGGAAACGGGGTATGGCGCCTGTGCGCCTGGCTTGCCGGAACGGTGCGCCGTCGATGCGCCCCGGTTCATGGGAGAACCCGGCAGGAAATGGGGGAAATAACCGATTATTTTACCATCCGCACGCCTTTCCGGCGACCGGATGGCGCGGCGGGACATGCTGTCAGGCCAGCGGCGGAAGCACCGGATAGCCCGACATCGCCAGCGTGAAGCCTTCCGCATGTGCACTGAGCTGCGCCTGGCCGCCGACCGGCAGCGTCAGCTTGCGCGCGCAGTGGCCGAACGGCAGGCCGGTCAGCACCGGCACCTGCATCTGGTCGCGCAGATAGGCGACCACGGCGTCCATGTCGTAGCCGTTGTCGTAATCCGTCACGCGGTAGTTGGAGAAATCTCCAAGGATGATCGCGCGCTGCGTGCCGAGCACGCCGGCCTGGAGCAATTGCAGCAGCATGCGCTCCACGCGGTACGGCGGCTCGTTGATGTCCTCGAGGAACAGGATGCCGCCTTCCACCTGCGGCATGAACGGCGTGCCAAGCAGGCTGCACAGCATGGCCAGGTTGCCGCCCCATAGCGTGCCCGTCACCGTGCCCGAGAAAGGCTGGCCGCCGTCTTGCGGTGCCAGCACCGTCACCGTGTAAGCCGGGTCGCGCAGCACACCCTCGAAGTGCTCCCACATGAACGGGTCGACCGGGTCGGCGCCGAAGTCGGCGAGGAGCATCGGGCCGGCAAACGTTACGCCGCCGGTTGCGGCCAGATAGGCCAACTGGAACGCCGTGAAGTCGCTGTGGCCGACGATGGGCGTGGCACTCGCACGCGCCTGTTCGCCGATCTGTGCGAAATCGAGCCGATCCAGCAGTCGCGCAATGCCGTAGCCGCCGCGCACGGCCAGCGTCAGTTCATGCGGCGCGCCGGTGCCGATCGCGTGCAGGTCCGCCAGCCGTTCCGCATCGGTACCGCCGAAGCGCAGGTAGCGCCGCGCCAGCACATCGGGATTGGTCGTGTGATACCCGTGCGACTTGAGCCACGCACAGCCTCGCGCCGCAATGGCGACATCGTGCGGGTAACCCGACGATGCGATCAGGCGGACTTCGGTATGCGGCTTGGGGCTCGGTGTGCTCATGCGCGTTCGTGATCGTCTGGGCGGATCAGGGTTGTTCGGGGTCGGAGAGCGTCCGGGCAGCGAGCTGCGCCGCTTTCTGCGCGCGGCGCCGGGCACCGAAGAAGTCCTTCAGCATTTGCCCGCACTCGTCCGCGAGCACACCGCCCGTGATAGTGGTCTGGTGATTCAGTTGTGCCTGCTCGAACAGGTTCACCACGCTGCCGGCGGCGCCGGTCTTCGGGTCCGACGCGCCGAACACCACATGGCGCAGACGCGCATGGAGGATCGCGCCGCTGCACATCGCGCACGGTTCCAGCGTCACATACAGCTCGCACTCCGGCATGCGGTAATTGCCGAGCACCTGGGCCGCTGCGCGCAGCGCCTGCATTTCGGCATGGGCCGACGGATCCATCGACTTGATCGGCAGGTTGTGGCCGCGCGCGATGATGGCATCGTTCCACACCACCACCGCACCAACCGGCACCTCGCCCGCGGCCTCGGCCAGGCGGGCCTCGTCCATGGCGGCACGCAGGTAGCGCTCGTCGCGCGCAATCTCATCCGCGGTGCGGGTATCCGTCATCGCCGAGCTCAGTCCTGCGCGGGCAGCACTGCCGTGGCGGTGACTTCCGCCCAGCAGTTCGGCGTTTCGAACAGGACCAGGCGGGTCAGCTGCAGGTGGTGGCCGAAGCAGTCCTTGAACACCGGCGCCAGCATGTCGAAGGCGATCTGCGCGAGGTTCTCGACCGTCGGGATGGCATCGAGCACCACCGTCTTGTGCCCTTCCATCGATTGCAGGAAGTTCAGCAGCGCGGTGTCGCCGCGATAGATCAGGAACGCATGGTCCCACTTCGACACCAGATGCTCCTGCGCCAGCGACTTGATATCGCCGAAATCGAGGATCATGCCGTCGTCCGACGCGCCTTCACGATGCAGCACTTCGCCCGACAGCGTCAGGTCCAGGCGATAGCGATGGCCGTGGATATTGCGGCATTGGCCGCAGTGGTTCGGGATGCGGTGGCCGGAATCGAATTCCAGCCGGCGGGTAATGGAAACTTGTTTGCTCATGAGTACGGGCGCTTGCTAGGCGGCCTGCGTTGGATGGGCTTCGTGCCGGGGTCCGCGGGGGCTATTGTCGCCGAGGTGCGACCTGCGCGACAGCAATCAGCGGATCCCGAGCAGCTTGTGGGTCTGCAGCGACAGCCGCCAGCGCGGATGCTGCTGACAGAACGCCACGGCGGCGGCGGTATTTTCGCGGGCCAGCGGGCCGTCCATGGCCTGCACCAGGAAATACTGGAAATCCAGCTGCTCGTATGCAGCAAAGTCCTGGCCGATCTGCGGAATCACCACCTTCAGTTCATCGCCTTTCTTGACCACCAGCTCGGAACCCATCTTCGGGCTCACGCAAACCCAGTCGATGCCCGGGGGCACCTCGATGGTGCCATTGGTTTCGATCGCGATCTCGAAGCCCTGTGCGTGCAGTGCATCGATCAGCGGCGCGTCGAGCTGCAGCAGCGGCTCGCCACCCGTGCATACCACCAGCGGCTTGCCGCCGGCGCCCTGCGGCCATTCGGAAGCCACCGTCGCCGCCAGCTCCTCAGCGGTACGGTACTTGCCACCGCGCGTGCCGTCGGTGCCCACGAAGTCCGTGTCGCAGAACTGGCAGACCGCCGTCGCCCGGTCCTCTTCGCGCCCGCTCCACAGGTTGCAGCCGGCAAAACGGCAGAACACCGCGGCACGGCCAGCGTTGGCGCCCTCGCCCTGCAGCGTATAGAAGATTTCCTTGACGGCGTAAGTCATGCTTTGCGCGCGCTCCGGTCAGGAACGCAATGGTTTCATCGGCCGATAGCGGCCTGTCTTTCATGGGTCGGGAGAGCGAGGCCAGGACTCCGGATCAGAGATGGCATGAGGTAAAACGGCCACCGGCAGTCGATCGGGGCGATGGTCCGCGTAGCCTCTCGCAGGCTGTATCCGGCAGCGGCCAGACATCGCACAAGTATACCAGACGAGTCAGGGTTTTCGCTGATAGGGCGACTGACGCGCACGTTGGGCGAAGGCAGATGTCGTCACACCGCAGTCCAGGATACGCAACTTCGAGCATGCCGGCGAGTGGATCCATTCTTGAATTCAGTTCAAATATCTTCTGTCGATCACCACCTTAATCCGCAAAGATAATGCGGGCACACTGCCGCCATCCACTACTCGGAGGCAGACATGCCCATTGCCCTGTTAGCGCTGACCATCAGCGCATTTGCCATCGGCACGACGGAATTCGTGATCGTCGGGCTGATTCCCACCATCGCCGCGGACCTGCACATCAGCCTGCCCTCGGCGGGCCTGCTGGTCAGCCTGTATGCACTCGGCGTGGCTGTTGGCGCACCCGTGCTCACGGCGCTGACCGGCCGCCTGCCGCGCAAGGCGCTGTTGCTATCGCTGATGGCGTTGTTCACGCTCGGCAATTTGCTCGCATGGAAAGCGCCGAGCTATGAGTCGCTGGTCGCCGCACGAATCCTGACGGGCCTGGCGCACGGCGTGTTCTTCTCGATCGGCTCGACCATCGCCACTGGCCTCGTGCCGAAGGAAAAGGCCGCCAGCGCGATCGCCATCATGTTCACCGGCCTGACCGTCGCACTGGTAACGGGTGTCCCGCTGGGCACGTTCATCGGCCAGCATTTCGGCTGGCGCGAGACGTTCCTGGCCGTCTCCGGACTTGGCGCGATCGCCTTCGTGGGCAGCCTGTTGTTCGTGCCGTCTTCGATCCGGCATACGCCGCCCGCCTCGCTGGTGCAGCAGGCGCGCGTGCTCGCCGAGCCTAGGCTGCTGCTCGTCTACGCCAAGACGGCGATCGGCTATGGCGGCTCGTTCATCCCGTTCACGTTCCTCGCGCCCATCCTGCAGGATGTCTCGGGGTTCAGCGCCAACGCTGTCGGGCTGGTGATGCTCGTGTACGGCGTGTCCGTGGCCGTGGGCAATATCTGGGGCGGCCGTCTTGCGGACCGCCATGGCCCGATCCCTGCGCTGCGCCTGGTGTTCCTGCTGCTGGCGGCGGTGCTGTTCGTGCTGACGTTCACGGCACCGCACCCGTGGCTCGTCGTGGCGACTGTGCTCGCCTGGGGCGCCGTGGCCTTCGGCAATGTGCCGGGCCTGCAGGTCTACGTGGTCAAGCAGGCGGAGCGCCACACGCCGCATGCTGTCGACGTCGCATCCGGCCTGAACATCGCGGCCTTCAACCTTGGCATTGCCGGGGCGGCGTGGGCCGGTGGCCTGATCGTGACCCACCTGGGGCTGATGCATACGCCATGGATCGGCGCGCTCGTCGTGCTGGTTGCACTGGGCCTGACTGAGCTGAGCGGCCGGCTGGACCGCGCCGCCGGCTTCGATGCACGCGGCAGCCTGCCTGCAGGCGCCGCGATGCACTGAGCCCCGGCGCTACCGGGACCGGCACGCTCAACGCGTGCCGAGATAGTCCATCTTGCCGATTTGCACGCCCTTGTGGCGCAGGATGTCGTAGGCAGTGGTGATGTGGAAATAGAAGTTCGGCAGCGCAAAGCCCAACAGATAGCTCTTGCCATCGAAGGTGATGGCGCCCTGCCGCAGCTTCAGCTCAATCGTCCGCGTCTCGCTGCCATCAAGCTGCTCGGGACGGATCGATTTCAGGAAGTCGATCGTCCTGGTGATGCGCTCCTGCAACTCGGGAAAGGTCGCTTCGGTATCGGCCATGGACGGATTGTCGATGCCGGCAAGCCGTGCCGCACAGCCCTTCGCCGCATCACTGGCGCGCTGCACCTGGGCCGCCAGTGTGTCCATGTCGGCAATCAGGCGCGTCTGAATCAGGTCGGCCGGATCCGTGCCCTGCGCCTGCGCATGCGCCGCCCCTTTTTCCAGGATGGCGGACAGGTTGGTCAGCGCGCGAATGAACGCGGGGATGGATACGTCATACATCGAGAGGGCCATGTGGTCTCCTGGCATGGTCGTGTGTGGTGTTAGCTCTGTTCTTGGCGATGAGGCGGCGCTGCGCCGCCAGCGGCAGCATAAATCGAATCCGCATATCCTGCTGTCGGCCCATTGCGCCCGGCCCCGTGTCGTGATTTAAGATATCCGGCGAACGCCCCTTGCCACGGGGCCCTACATGCCGCCCAAGACGCCGCCGCCCCGATGAACGCGCCCTTCCCGATCCGCACGGAGTGCCCGCCCGGCGCCTGCACCTGCCGCAGGGAAGAGTTGCTTGCCGATCCCAACGCCGACATCCGCGTATTGCGCCTGACCCGCGAGGAAGAAAAACGCCTGGTGGCGCGCCTGGAAAGCGTGACGAGCCTGGCGGACCTGCGGCATGTGGGTGACCGGTTGCAGGCCCAACTTGGCATCGTCCTGACCATGACGCCGAGCGCGAATGGCGTGCGCACGCTGCGGGGGATCAACATCCAGCTGGAAGACCAGCCGGGACTGTGCAGAAAGACCAAGCAGGCGATCCCTGCCGCGATCCGCAGGGCGATGGAGACGACGCCCGAGATTGCTTATGCGCTGCTGGATGAGCAGGACCTGCTGGGCGGCGCCTGAACTGCGGCCCTGCCCTTACCTGGCCGGTACAGGCCAAACGCGGCCGTCACCGACTACGTAGTACTGCTCCCCCGGTTGAGCCCGGATGGTGGTGTGGCCTGTGAACGCGCCAAACGCCGGCAGGATCGCGCATTGTGCGCCGAACACGAAGCACGGCAGCCGCAAGGCATCGCCGCCGGTGCCACGCAGCACGCAGGCCGGATGCAGATGCCCCGCCAGCACAAACCCTTCAGACGAGGCGCCAGGCATGTGGCACAAGGCGAATGGCCCCGCCGCAAGCGGTTCGGTGACGACCGTGATCCCCAGCTCCGGGGGTGGATCGCCGGCATGCGCGTCGTGGTTGCCACGTACCAGCGTGCAGCGCAAGCGCGCCGGCAGAGACCGGCGCCAATCGTGCAGCGCCACCAGCACCCCGGCAGTACGCGCGGCGCGGGCGTGCAGAAAGTCACCGAGAAAGACCAGCTCGCTCGCCGGATAGCGCAGCACCAGCGCGTGAAGACGGGTCAGGTTGTCTGTGGTGGTCCCGTGAGGCACCGGCTGTCCCAGCGCACGGAATGCCGCGCCTTTGCCGATGTGGACATCCGCCACGAACAGCATGCCGCCGGCGGGCCACCACACCGCATGCTCCGGCAGCAGCCACAGCGTTTCACCGGCCACGTGCACGACATGGGCTCCCATCGCAACCGGATTGATGTCACGGATCCGCGTCATAGCAGCGGCAGCGGCCGGGAAAGCTTGCGCGCCCGTCGGGGCTTGCGCGGGCCTGCTGGGCCAGCATGATCGGACATGCCGAAACGCGCCTGCGCCGCCACCCAGGCCGCATCGGCCCCGGCCTGCATGTCATGCATCGGCCCCGTATAGTCCGGTGCGGGCCCCGCCGCCCGCTCAAGGTCGGCGAGCATGCGGGCGATGCGATCGGCAAGCTTTTCCGTACTGAGCTTTTCGCGCAGGAACTCGACGATCAGTGGAAACGCCAGCGGCGAGGGCCGCTCCAGCACGCGCAAGTCGAGCCGCATTGACGCCAGCCGCGCCAGCGTGGTGGCCAGGCGGTGCGCATCCAGCTCCTGCATCAGCACCTCGCGTTCGGCCTGGCCCAGGAGGAGATTGCCGGGGTCGTACTTGCGAAAGACTTCATAGAACAGGCTGGACGAGGCTTGCAGTTGTCGCGCGCTCTTGGCGGCGCCGGGATAGCCCTGGAACACCAGTCCCGCCACGCGCGCGATCTCGCGGAAGCGGCGCAGCGACAGCTCGCCTGCGTTCAGGCTGCCCATCACGTCGGCGGCCAGATCGCGATGGCGCTCTTCGGCCAGCACCTGCGGCAGCCACTGCCCCCAGTCGAGGGGTGCGGACGCCAGCAATTCCAGCCCGTAGTCGTTGACCGCGACCGAGAACGTAGCCGGCACCTTCTGGCCCAGCCGCCACGCCAACAGGCTGCCCAGGCCGAGATGCACCGACCGTCCTGCAAACGGATAGAGGAAAAGATGCCAGCCTTCGCGTGAATGCAGCGTTTCCGCGAGCAGCGTATTTGGGGTGGGCAGCGCAGACCAGCGCATCTGAAGCTCCACGAGCGGCTGGATCAGCGGCAGTTCCGGCGTGGTGGACGGATCCAGCCGGCCCGCCTGCACGGCGTTGAGCGTCGCGACGACGGCGTCGGCAAGTTCCGTGGAAAGCGGCATCTTGCCGCCGTTCCAGCGCGGCACGGCGGGCCGCTTGCCCGTGGCACGGCGCACGTAGGCGGTCATCTCCTGCGTGCGCACCAGTTCCAGCAGACGGCCGCCGAACAGGAAGCAGTCGCCCGGCGCCAGACGCGCAATAAAGCCTTCCTCGACGGTCCCCAGCGACGCACCACCGCTGCCCGCCCTGGTCCAGTAGCGCACCTGCATCGTCGTGTCGCTGACAATCGTGCCGACGCTCATCCGGTGCCGGCGCGCCAGCCGGGCGTCCGGTACGCGCCAGACGCCGTCATCGTCAGGCATCGCACGACGATAGTCGGGGTAGGCCGACAACGTGCCGCCGCCATCGCGTACGAAGGCCAGGCACCATTGCCATTCATCATCGGTCAGCGCGCGGTAGGCCCATGTGGTACGCACTTCGGTTAGTAGCTCGCTTGCACGGAACCCGCCGCCGAGCGCCACGGTGACCAGATGCTGCACCAGCACGTCGAGCGGCTTGTCCGGCGAATCGCGCGCCTCGATCCGCCCGGCCAGCGCGGCCTGGCGCGCGGCGACAGACTCCACGAGCTCCAGGCTGTGCGTGGGCACCACGGTCACGCGCGAGGCCCGGCCCGGCGCGTGTCCCGATCGCCCGGCGCGCTGCAGGAGTCGCGCCACCCCCTTGGGCGATCCGATCTGCAGCACGCGTTCCACGGGCAGGAAGTCCACACCGAGATCCAGGCTCGAGGTACACACCACGGCCCGCAGCGCGCCGTTCTTGAGGTTCTGTTCGACCCATTCGCGCACGGCACGGTCCAACGATCCGTGATGCAACGCAATCAGCCCCGCCCACTCCGGCCGCGCATCGAGCAATGCCTGATACCACAGCTCCGCCTGGGATCGCGTATTGAGAAAGACCAGCGTCGTGCTGCTCGCTTCCAGTTCGCGCACCACGTGCGGGAGCATCGACAGGCCAAGGTGCCCCGCCCATGGAAAACGGCTGGCGGCGTCCGGCAGCAGCGTGTCGATGATCAGTGTCTTTGGCGTATGGCCATGCACCAGCACACGTCGTTCTGGCAAGACACCGGCCAGCAGCACATCGCGCGCATGCTCGAGGTTGCCAAGCGTCGCTGACAGGCCCCAGACGCACAGGTCAGGCTGCCAACGGTGCAGCCGTGCCAGCGCCAGTTGCACCTGCACCCCGCGCTTGCTGCCGATCAGTTCGTGCCACTCGTCGACCACGACCAGCCTAACGCTTCCGAGCGTCTCGCGCGCATCGGCACGCGTCAGGAGCAGCGACAGGCTTTCAGGTGTGGTGACCAGGGCAGTCGGCAGACGGCGGGCCTGCGCAGCACGCTCGCTGCTGCTGGTATCGCCGGTGCGAAGCCCGACGGTCCAGTCGAGGCCGAGTTCGGCAAGCGGTGCAATCAGCGCTCGCGTGGTATCCGCCGCGAGCGCGCGCATCGGCGTCAGCCACAGCACGGTCAGCGCAGGAGACGGCGCGCCGGGGCGGGATGGCGGACTGGCAAACGCCAGCAATGCGCCCAGCCATGCGGCATAGGTCTTGCCGGTGCCCGTGGTGGCGTGCAGCAGGCCGCTTTGGCCTCGGCCAATGGCATCCCATACCGCGCGCTGGAAGTCGAACGGCTGCCAGTGACGGGCTGCAAACAGATCGGGCAGTTTGCGCGCCATCGGCGGTGCTGGTGCAAAGGAAGCGCCCGCCGTGGCTGTAGTGGAGCGACGTGCGCTCATGGAGCAACCTCGCGCGACGTGGTGGGAAGCTTGCCGGCCACCCGGTATGGTGCAGCGTAGTCGGCTACTTCGCAGCCGTCAGTCGGAGACGTCCCGTTCGCTTGTCGGCGCAGTCCGACATCTCCATCCGCTCCAGGCCAAAATGGTGCCACGACTGTCACAGCATGGGATCAAATGGAGTATTCTGTACATTATTCTGTACAAATATTAACTTACGGAGTCAGCCATGCCATTCTCGGCCCGCGATGTGATCCCGCTGTCCCAAGCCAGGGCCAACTTGTCCGAACTGGCCGACCAGGTGAAAGCCGGGGCCGAGAAAATCATCACAAAAAACGGCGAAAGCTATGTCGCCATCGTCGACGCCCAGCGGCTGGACTACTACCACCAGCTCGAGCGGGAGCGCATCCACTTGTTGCTGATCGAAGATGCCAGCAAGGGTCTTGCCGATGTATCTGCGGGCAAGGTAAAGGACGCTCGCGGCGTTCTTTCAGCTATCAAGCGCCGCCGCACCACCAAACCAGACTAACCCGCGCTTCGCCCAGTGACAGCTCGCCACACCATAAAACTCACCGCAAACTTCGAGCACAACCTTGAAGAAGTCGAAGCGTTCCTGCTTGATGCCGAAGTCCCGCAAGCATTCGATGCACTGCTGGACGAATTGACGGATACCGTCATTCCGAATCTGGAGCGTTTTCCTGACATGGGCCGCTTGTTCCTCGAACTGCCGGCCCGCTCCGTCGAGGCGAGCAACGGTATTGCACGCCTGACCCAACAACTTGAGGCCATTGCCGAAGACGGCGAACTGCGCGAGTACGTGATGCCGCATTACTTGCTGCTGTACGCGAAGATCCGCGACACGGTGTATCTGCTCTCAATTCGACACCACAGGCAACTGTCGTTCGATTTGGCAGGCCACTGGCAAGCGTAAGCAATTAGCAAAGGGCTCTGTCACCCTTCACTCCGCCGGAAGCCGGAAAGACGAAACCCGCGAAATTTCGCGGGTTTCCATGGCATTCCGACAGTCAGCGACTGACTTCAGACGACCTCAACTCACTCCCACTCGATCGTCGCGGGCGGCTTCCCCGACACGTCATACACCACCCGGTTCAGACCCCGGACTTCGTTGATGATGCGGTTCGAGCACCGGCCAAGCAGCGAATACGGCAGGTGCGCCCAGTGCGCGGTCATGAAGTCGGTGGTCTGCACCGCACGCAGCGCGACGACGTAGTCATAGGTCCGGCCATCGCCCATCACGCCCACCGACTTCACCGGCAGGAACACGGCAAACGCCTGGCTGGTCAGGTCATACCAGCTCTTGCCCACCTGCTGCGGCTCGCACAGGCCAGCGGCGGCATCCTGCTCGGTCGCGATGGTCTTGCGCAGTTCTTCGATGAAGATCGCATCGGCACGGCGCAGCAGGTCGGCGTAGTCACGCTTGACTTCGCCGAGGATGCGAACGCCCAGGCCCGGGCCCGGGAACGGATGGCGGTACACCATTTCGGGCGGCAGGCCGAGCGCCACGCCCAGTTCGCGGACTTCGTCCTTGAACAGGTCGCGCAGCGGCTCCAGCAGCTTCAGGCCCAGCGTTTCCGGGAGGCCGCCCACGTTGTGGTGGCTCTTGATGGTGGTGGCCTTCTTGGTCTTGGTACCGCCCGACTCGACCACATCGGGATAAATCGTGCCCTGGGCCAGCCACTTGGCGTTGCTGAGCTTCTTGGCTTCCGCCTGGAAGACTTCGACGAACTCGCGGCCGATGATCTTGCGCTTCTGCTCGGGGTCGGTCACGCCGGTCAGGTGGCCGAGGAACTGTTCCGATGCGTCGATGTGCACGACCTTGGCATGCAGGCGGCCGGCGAACATGTCCATCACCATCTTGCCCTCGTCCAGGCGCAGCAGGCCGTGGTCGACGAACACACAGGTGAGCTGGTCGCCGATCGCGCGATGGATCAGCGCGGCGGCCACCGACGAGTCCACGCCGCCCGACAGGCCGAGGATCACTTCCTCGTCACCGACCTGCTTGCGGATCAGCGCAACGGCTTCTTCGATGTGGTCCTTCATCACCCAGTCCGCATTGGCGCGGCAGATGCCCAGCACGAAGCGCTCGATCATCTCGCGGCCCTTCGACGTGTGCGTGACTTCCGGGTGGAACTGGACGGCGTAGTAGCCGCGCGCCTCGTCGGCCATGCCGGCGATCGGGCAGCTCGGCGTGGAGGCCATCAGCTTGAAGCCCGGCGGCAGCGCGGCGACCTTGTCGCCGTGGCTCATCCAGACCTTGAGCATGCCGTGGCCTTCGGGCGTGGTGAAATCCTGAACGTCCTTGAGCAGCGGCGTGTGGCCATGGGCGCGCACTTCGGCGTAGCCGAACTCGCGGTGATCGCTCCACTCGACCTTGCCGCCCAGTTGCACAGCCATGGTCTGCATGCCGTAGCAAATGCCCAGCACGGGAACGCCCAGATCCCACACGGCCTGCGGTGCGCGCAACTGGTGGTCTTCGTAGGTGCTCGCATGGCTGCCCGACAGGATGATGCCCTTGGGCGCGTATTCGCGGACGAATTCGTCGCTCACATCGTTCGGGTGGATCTCGCAGTAGACGTGCGCCTCGCGAACGCGGCGGGCGATCAGCTGCGTGACCTGCGAACCGAAATCAAGAATAAGGATTTTGTCGTGCATGATGGACGTGTGGCGTATCTTCCGGTTCGGGTTCGGTTGTCACTTCCGTGCCGGGGCCGTAGCCGGGCGGTGGCGTGATCACCGGCTCGCGCCGGCTGTCGGGGAATTGCGTTGTTTGCGGTCGGCGCACGGCGCCGGGTTGCTTGCGCGGGTCGTTGGCAGTGGCGCCCTGCTGCAGCTCACGTTCTGCCTCAAGTTGCCGCTCCCGGTTGCGTACGCGCTTGGCTGCCGGTATCTGCACCAGCGCAAAGAAGCCAAGCATGACGGCCAGCACGGGCAACCAGAGCTTGCCTGCGCCTTCGAGCGGCAACTCCAGGAAAATCATCCAGGAAACGATCAGCAGCGCACTGGCCAGATTGACGTAGCCGACGGTCCGCGCGACCGTCACCGTCATCTGTCCGTTGAAGGTGGCATGCCACAGCAGCCAGGCCAGGCCGATCAGCGCCACGCCCAGCAACTGGCCGAACAGCGCCGGCTGCGGCTGCGGCAACTGCAGTGCCGCATACAGCGTGGTGAACGGCGACATCAACAGCAGCACGCCGAGCAGAAGGTCGAGCAAGGCATCGAAGAACAGCACGGCTCGCAGCAATACCTTCATGAGCGTTCCTCAGCAGGCACGGCAATCATGCCTGCCGGGATGCCTGGCACCTGGCTCGGCATGCCTGCCGCGCGGGTCAGTCGATGTGGTAGTTCGGCGCTTCCTTGGTGATCTGCACGTCGTGCACGTGCGACTCACGCATGCCGGCTGCCGTGATCTGCACGAACTGGGCATTCTCATGCCAGTCGGCGATCGACTTGCTGCCGCAGTAGCCCATCGAGGCACGCACGCCGCCGGTGAGCTGGTGGATGATCGCCATGACCGAGCCCTTGTAGGGCACGCGGCCTTCGATGCCTTCCGGAACCAGCTTGTCGACGTTGGCGGTGTTGTCTTCCTGGAAGTAGCGGTCGGCCGCGCCGTCCTTCATCGCACCCACCGAACCCATGCCGCGGTAGCTCTTGAACGAGCGGCCCTGGAACAGGAACACCTCGCCCGGCGCTTCCTCGGTACCCGAGAACATGCCGCCCATCATCACGGTGTGGGCGCCGGCTGCCAGAGCCTTGGCGACGTCACCCGAGTAGCGGATGCCACCATCGGCGATCAGCGGCACGCCCGTACCCTTCAGGGCCTCGGCCACGTTGGATACCGCAGTGATCTGCGGCACACCGACGCCAGCCACGATACGCGTCGTGCAGATCGAGCCCGGGCCGATCCCGACCTTGACACCGTCCGCACCGTGCTCGACCAGCGCGCGCGCGGCATCGCCGGTGGCAATGTTGCCGCCGACCACCTGTACTTGCGGGAAGTTCTGCTTGACCCAACGCACGCGGTCCAGGACGCCCTGGCTGTGGCCGTGCGCGGTATCGACCACGATCACGTCCACGCCGGCCTTGACCAGCAGTTCGACACGCTCGTCATTTTCCGGGCCTACGCCGACCGCTGCGCCGACGCGCAGCTGGCCATGGTCATCCTTGCTGGCCAGCGGGTTATCCACGGCCTTCTGGATGTCCTTCACCGTGATCAGGCCACGCAGCTCGAACGCCGCGTTGACCACCAGCACGCGCTCGAGGCGGTGGCGATTCATCAGGCGCTTGGCTTCTTCCAGCGTCGCACCTTCATTGACGGTCACCAGCTTTTCGCGCGGGGTCATCTTGGCGCGCACCGGTGCGTCGAGCTCTTCCTCGAAGCGCAGGTCGCGGTTGGTGATGATGCCGACAACAGTCTTGCCTTCCAGCACCGGGAAACCCGAGATGCCATGCTGCTGGGACAGCGCGATCACTTCCCGCACTTTCATGTCAGGCGAAATGGTGATTGGATCACGCAACACGCCCGATTCGTAGCGCTTGACGCGAGCCACTTCGCGGGCCTGGTCCGCCGGCTTGAAATTCTTGTGGACGATGCCGATGCCGCCGGCCTGCGCCATGGCAATGGCAAGGCGAGCCTCCGTCACGGTATCCATGGCGGCGGACACGAGCGGAATGTTCAGGTCGATCGAACGGGTCAGGCGGGTACGAAGGGAGACATCCCGGGGCAGGACGGCCGAATAGGCCGGCACGAGCAGCACATCATCGAACGTGAGTGCTTTCTGGACAAGACGCATAGCAAATCCTCTAGGCGCAAAAGCGAATTATACAGGAATCCGCGCGCCCTGACGCGCCGCCAACGCCCGCGCAACACGGGCTCTGCTATGCTCGATGTCTTTTTCTTTCGAGCGTTGCAGGCAATGGGGATCGGTGTACTGTGCGGGCTGCTGGCGGGGGCATTCTGGGGGATGGTGTTCATCGCCCCGAAGCTGCTGCCGGCATTCTCCCCGTGGGAGCTCGCCATCGGGCGCTACCTGGCCTATGGGGTGGTCGCGCTTGTCGCCGCCCTGCCCCTGATGAAGCGGATTGCGCGCAAGCTCACGCGCGCCGACTGCGTGGCGCTGCTGCGCCAGGCCTTCACCGGCAACCTGCTCTACTACGTGCTGCTGGCCTTCGGCGTACAACTGGCCGGCGTGGGCCCCACCTCGCTGATCATCGGCATCCTGCCGATTTCCGTGACCATCATGGGCCGGCGCGACCATGGCGCGGTGCCGCTGTCGCGGCTGATCTGGCCGCTGCTGGTGGTGGCGGCCGGCATTGCCTGCATCAATGTCGACCTGTTCGGCGGCAGCCAGAGCGCCCATGCCGCCGCCGCAGATGCCGTGGTCCGACCGGTCTGGCAGAAGCTTGCAGGCGTTGCCTGCGCGGCCGGCGCGCTGATCTGCTGGACGCTGTATGCCGTGGACAATGCACGCTACCTGCAACGCAATCCGCACTACAGCGGCAACGAATGGTCGGCCCTGTACGGGTTGTCGACCGGGGCAGTATCTGCCTTGCTCGCGCTGGCAGGCTGGCTGCTGGCCGGTGATGCGCTGAGCGCCCCGGACACCGGGCGTGTCTGGCAATGGTTCTGGATGGTCAACGCAGCGGTAGCGCTCGGAGCGTCGCTGATTGGCAACAACCTTTGGAATATCGCGAGCCGCCGGCTGCCGCTCACGCTGTCGGGCCAGATGATCGTGTTCGAGACGCTTTTCGCGCTGGCATATGGGTTTGTGTTCGATCACCGCTGGCCGCGGCCACTGGAAATCGCCGCCATCGTGCTACTCATGGTCGGCGTCGCCTGGTCTGTCCGCTTGCACGCCAACGACAAGACTGCGTAGACTGGCGATCGATGCCGCCGGGGTCACATCCGTGGCATTTGACTGGGGCCGCAACCGTTGCCGGCCCGCGAAAAAATCGTCCAGCCACTACCGACTCCCTGCCATGATCCGCTCGTCCGCGCTGTCGCTTTCGCTGCTCGCCGCCGCCCTCGCCGCCGTGCCGGCAGTAGCATCCGCCCAGTGGCAATGGCGCGACGCCAACGGCCGCATGGTGTACAGCGACGTGCCCCCGCCGCCTTCGGTTACGCGCATCGTCAGAGCACCGGGACAATCCGCTGGTGAATACAAGCCGACCGAGGCAGCGCCCGCGATTGCGGAAGGCGCCCCGGCGAAGGCTGTCGTCGCCAAGCCCGCTGCTGCGGCGGCTCCGACCGCTGAAGAAGCTTTCCAGAAGCGCCGCGCCGCGCAACTCGAGGCCGCCACCGAGGAAGCGCGGAAAGAGCGGGAAGCCGGCGAGCGTGCGACCCGCTGCGCCGAACTGCGCAACTACGCCAACGGCTTGCAGCAGGGCGTGCGTGCCGGCGTGATGACCACCGACGGCAGCGTCCAGCATCTTGTCGGCGAACAGCGCCAGGCCGAGATCGTGAAGACCAACGCCAACCTAGAGAGAGACTGCGGCTAAGACCAGCAGGCCCGCGCGGCCTCAGCGGCTCACGCGCCGCCACGCAGCCACTTCTGGCCTTCCCGCGTGCCGCTCTCGCGCGTCTTCTGCACGCGGCGGCGCCGGGCCAGCTTCGGGTCGGCAGTCAGGGCCCGATAGATCTCCACGCGGTCTCCGGTACGCACGACGGTATCGGGTGTCTTCAGTTTGCCGTATATGCCAACCCGCATGGTCGACGGATCGACCTCCGGACAGACCTGCTGGAGCCCCGAGCCGACAATGGCGGCGGCAATCGTCGTGCCCTGGGGCACGTCGAATTCTTTCAGGAACACCGAATCCGGCCTGGCGTAGCACACCGAAATGCGCACCATGCCAGGCGCGGCATCAATTTGCGCCATAAACCACCTCGGCACGCTTGACGAAGGCATCGACGAAGGTATTCGCGATGATGCTGAATACCGGGCCAATAATCTTTTCCAGCAACAGGCTGGAAAACTCGTAGTGAAGGTGGAATTCGATCTTGCAGGCATCCTCGCGCAGCGGCGTGAAGCGCCAGGAGCCATTGAAGGTCTTGAATGGCCCGTCTGCAAACGTCATGTCGATGCGCGTAGGCCGTTCCTGCGTATTGCGCGTGTGGAAGAACTGCTGGATACCCTTGAACTGGATGTGGATCTTTGCATCCAGCGCGGTCTCGGTCTGCTCGAAGACCTCCACGCCGCCACACCACGGGAGGAACTTCGGATAGTCCTCCACGCGTGTGACCAGGTCGTACATCTGCGCAGCCGAGTAGCCGAGCAGGACGGATTTATGGACGTCTGCCATGAATGGGAAAATCAGGTTTTCCAGCCATACCGCACTGCAATATCACGCGAGGTTAAACCTCGCGCGCGGCGGGCATGGACCGGTACCGGGGCTGGTTTGCTAAAATGGGGATTCTAGCCGACGTAGCCGCCCGAGGCACCCCCGCCTCAGAACGGGCCAATAACGGCCAGCGGCTCCCATTACGCATCCCTTACCCGCACGCATGACCATCGCAGATAACAAGAAGGCCTTTTTCGACTACTTCATTGAAGAGCGATTCGAGGCCGGCATCGTGCTGGAAGGCTGGGAAGTCAAGGCAATCCGCGCCGGCCGCGTGCAGATCAAGGAAGGCTACGTAGTCGTGCGCGACGCCGAAATGTTCCTGATCGGCGCCCACATCAGCCCGTTGCAGAGCGCCTCCACCCACGTGAATCCGGACCCGGTGCGCACGCGCAAGCTGCTGCTCAAGGCCGACGAAATCAAGAAGCTGATCGGCAAGGTCGAGCAGCGCGGCTATACGCTGGTGCCGCTGAACCTGCACTACACGCGTGGGCGCGTCAAATGCGAAATCGGTCTCGGCAAGGGCAAGAAGCTGTTCGACAAGCGCGAAACCGAGAAGCAACGCGACTGGCAGCGCGAGAAATCGCGCATCATGAAGGGCGGCAGCAAGGAGTAAGCCGCCAGCCCCACTCGCTTTGTCCGCGGTCAGCTTGCCTTCTGGCCTTTCACAATCTGCAGCGCGGAAGCGATCATGCTGCTCATCTCGCCAAGGTTGCCCGGCACGATCAGCGTATTGCCCTGCTTGGCCAGGTTGCCGAAGGCCGTGACATATTCCTCGGCCACTTTGAGGTTCACGGCTTCCATGCCGCCATCCACGCGGATGGCCTGACCGATTTTCTGGATCGCCTGCGCATTGGCCTCCGCCACCGCCAGGATGGCTGCGGCCTCGCCCTGCGCCTTGTTGATGGCGGCCTGCCTCTCGCCTTCGGACTTCTGGATGGCAGCTTCGCGCGCGCCGGATGCCAGGTTGATCTGTTCCTGGCGCTTGCCTTCGGACGCCGCGATCAGCGCGCGCTTCTCGCGCTCCGCCGTGATCTGAGCCTGCATCGCGTGCAGGATTTCCTTCGGCGGCGTGAGGTCCTTGATCTCATAGCGCAGCACCTTCACGCCCCAGTTGGCCGCGGCTTCGTCGAGCGCATTGACCACGCTGTGGTTGATGAATTCGCGCTCCTCGAAGGTCTTGTCGAGCTCCAGCTTGCCAATGACCGAACGCAGTGTGGTCTGCGACAACTGCGTAATGGCCACCACGAAATTGCTTGAGCCATACGAAGCCTTCATCGGATCCGTGACCTGGAAGTACAGCACGCCATCGACCTGCAGCTGCGTATTGTCCTTGGTGATGCAGACCTGGCTGGGCACGTCGAGCGGGATTTCCTTCAGGATGTGCTTGTAGGCGACGCGGTCGATGAACGGCACCACGATCGACAGGCCCGGTGTCAGCGTCGCGTGGTAGCGCCCCAGGCGCTCGAGCACCCACGCATGCTGCTGGGGCACGATCTTGATGCCCTTCGCAATCAGCACGATCGCGGCAATCAGGATAATCAGCGGCAACAAGCCAAGCTGAAAGACTTCCATGTAAACCCTCCGGACAGTTGACCAAAACGGACGACAAGAGACGACAATGCCGCGCCGCAGAGGCGCGGCAACAACGGCAATCAGCGCGGCAGGACAATCAGCGTCGAACCGCGGATTTCGACAATGCGGAAGCGTCCCGGTGCGGCGTCGGCACCGGGCGCGAGTTCGACGGTCCAGTCGGCACCACGGTATGGCACGCGGGCGCGTCGATAGGTATCCCACACCGGCACTTCAAGTTCCTGGCCGATGTCGAGATTGACGCCAGGGTCGGCTGCCGCATTGCCCCGGCGCAGGCGGCCGAAACGTGTGCGACGCAGCAGGACAATGCCGATGACGGCCACCAGCGCAGCCACCAGCGTCTGCGCGGACGGCTCCAGCCCCGCCAGCGCCGCCAGGCCCCCGGCAGCAAGCCCGAGCGCCACCATCAGCAGATAGAACGTTCCGGTCGCCAGCTCCGCGATCACGAGCACAACCACGGCAACGAACCACACGTAGTGCAATGCCATCTGTCCCCTTCCCCCGGCCCGGCCGGTCAACCGTCTTTAAATGCGGTAGGCAAAGAAAAACCCCCGCAACGCCAGTGGCGCCTGCGGGGGCCCTTGTTCACACCTGCCGCAGGGCCGGTGCTACCCGGCGCATCGCGGCGCCGGCAGTTGTCGTTATTGTGACGCCAAATCCATCAGGACGCCAGTTGCTGCCAGGTTTCGACCACCGAGTCCGGGTTCAGCGAGATCGACTTGATGCCTTCCTTGGCCAGCCAGACAGCAAAGTCCGGATGGTCCGAGGGGCCCTGGCCGCAGATGCCGACGTACTTGCCCAGGCGGTTGGCCGTGGTGATCGCACGCGACAGCATGAAACGCACGGCCGGATCGCGTTCGTCGAAGTCCTTGGCCAGCAGCTCCATGCCGGAGTCGCGGTCCAGGCCCAGCGTCAGCTGCGTCAGGTCGTTCGAGCCGATCGAGAAGCCGTCGAAGTACTGCAGGAACTCTTCGGCCAGGATCGCGTTGGACGGCACTTCGCACATCATGATGATGCGCAGGCCGTTCTCGCCGCGCTTCAGGCCGTGCTTGCCCAGCAGCTCGATGACCTTCGCGGCCTGACCCAGGGTCCGCACGAACGGCACCATGATCTCGACGTTGGTCAGGCC
The DNA here is from genome assembly GCF_905397435.1 of Cupriavidus numazuensis. Taxonomy (GTDB): domain Bacteria; phylum Pseudomonadota; class Gammaproteobacteria; order Burkholderiales; family Burkholderiaceae; genus Cupriavidus; species Cupriavidus numazuensis. The sequence goes on along the minus strand of NZ_CAJPVI010000013.1, from coordinate 23,785 downwards.
CATCTCGTCGCGCACGCGCTTCATGGCCAGGCATTCCATCTCGAACGCTTCGGCGAAGTCGTCAGCGATGTAGCGCGAGGCGCCGCGGAAGCCCAGCATCGGGTTTTCTTCATCCGGCTCGTAGCGCGAACCGCCGATCAGCTTCTTGTACTCGTTCGACTTGAAGTCCGACAGGCGCACGATCACGGGCTTCGGGTAGAACGCCGCGCCGATCGTGGCGATGCCTTCAGCCAGCTTGTCGACGTAGAACGCACGCGGGCTGGCGTGGCCGCGGGCCACGCTTTCGACGGCCTTCTTCAGATCGGCATCGACTTGCGGATAGTCGAGGATGGCCTTCGGATGAACGCCGATGTTGTTGTTGATGATGAACTCGAGGCGAGCCAGGCCCACGCCGCAGTTCGGGATCTGCGCGAAGTCGAACGCCAGTTGCGGGTTGCCGACGTTCATCATCAGCTTGACGTCGATTTCCGGCATTTCGCCACGCTGGACTTCGGTCACTTCCGTTTCCAGCAGGCCGTCGTAGATGCGGCCTTCGTCGCCTTCAGCGCACGACACGGTCACCAGGGTGCCGTCCTTCAGGATGTCGGTCGCGTCGCCGCAGCCAACCACGGCCGGCACGCCCAGTTCACGGGCGATGATGGCCGCGTGGCAGGTACGGCCGCCACGGTTCGTGACGATTGCCGAGGCGCGCTTCATCACCGGCTCCCAGTTCGGGTCGGTCATGTCGGCCACCAGCACGTCGCCGGGCTGCACGCGTTCCATCTCGGACGGATCGTTGATGACGCGCACCGGGCCCGTACCGATCTTCTGGCCGATCGCACGGCCGCTGGTCAGCACCGGAGCGGTGCCCTTGAGCTTGAAGCGCTGCTCGGCCTTGCCGGCCGACTGGCTCTTCACGGTTTCCGGGCGGGCCTGCAGGATGTAGATCTTGCCGTCCTTGCCGTCCTTGCCCCACTCGATGTCCATCGGGCGGCCATAGTGCTTCTCGATGATCATTGCGTACTTGGCCAGCTCGGACACGTCAGCGTCGGTGATCGAGTAGCGGTTGCGCAGTTCGGCCGGGACATCGACGGTCTTCACGCGGCCGGCTTCGCCCGGCTTGGTGAATTCCATCTTGATCAGCTTCGAGCCGATCGAGCGGCGGATGATCGGGTACTTGCCGGCTTGCAGCGTGGGCTTGAAGACGTAGAACTCGTCCGGGTTCACGGCGCCCTGCACCACCGTTTCGCCCAGGCCGTAGCTGGAGGTGATGAAGACCACGTCCGGGAAGCCCGACTCGGTGTCGATCGTGAACATCACGCCCGACGATGCCAGGTCCGAACGGACCATGCGCTGCACGCCGGCCGACAGAGCGACCACGTCGTGGGCAAAGCCCTTGTGCACGCGGTAGGAAATGGCGCGGTCGTTGTACAGCGAGGCGAACACGTGCTTGATCTTGTCCAGCACGTCGTCGATGCCGCTGACGTTCAGGTAGGACTCCTGCTGGCCAGCGAACGAAGCATCCGGCAGGTCTTCGGCGGTAGCGGAGGAACGCACGGCGAACGATGCCTCGGCACCTTCGCGCTCGGCGGCGCGTGCGTAGAATTCGCGGACTTCCTGCTCCAGGCGGGGCTGGAACGGGGCATCGACCACCCAGCCGCGGATCTCGGCGCCAGCTTCGGCCAAGGCCTTGACGTCATCGACGTTCAGGGTCTTCAGGCGATCGGAAATGCGGGTGGTCAGGTCGTTGTGGGCGAGGAAGTCGCGGAACGCCAGCGCGGTGGTGGCAAAACCACCGGGGACACGGACGCCGGCCTCGGCCAGCTGCGAGATCATCTCGCCCAGCGACGAATTCTTGCCGCCGACCGTTTCCACATCCTGCATGCGCAACTGCTCGAACGGCTGCACGTAGGCGCCGTTATTTGCCTGGTTAGTCATGAAAGCCTCAAAACAAAGTAAGAAAACTGGCGCGGGTGTCCGGTATGTTCTTGTTGTTCTGTTCCCGAACGGATCGCTTGGCTAAACAACCCCGCACCTCTGAGGGGAATTGCGTCTTGTGGCTTTCGTCTCGCAGCGCACATTGTCGACAATTCCACGCGGGATAACCGCACGGGCAAAGGCCCGGCAGAATTGCTTAGCGAAAAGATCGCCGCTATTCTACCGTGCTGCGCCGCACTTTTCTGCGGAACGTTGAATCTAATTTATTCTGCTCGCCCATGCCTGAGCCAGTCGCGCCGGACGGCGCCCACCCGGCCAATGCCGGTGCAACGCCGCCGTCTCCCCAACCTCCAGCGAGCGATCGCCCCGCCACCCGCACGGTCTTCATTGTGTCTGACGGAACCGGCATTACCGCCGAAACGTTCAGCCATTCGATCCTGGCACAGTTCGAAATGCGTTTCCGCAAGGTGCGCATGCCGTTCGTCGATACCCCGGAAAAGGCACATATCGCCGTCGGCAAAATCAACGAAGCGTTCCACGCCGAAGGGGTGCCGCCCATCGTCTTCACCACGCTCGTCAACCAGGAAGCGAACAAGGCACTGCGCCGCGCCAAGGCGATGATCCTGGACATGTTCCAGACCTTCATCGAACCGCTGGAAAAGGAACTCGGGCTCAAGTCGACGCATGCGATCGGCCGCTTCCACCAGAATGCGGACACCGAGGCCTACAAGAATCGCATCGAGGCCATCAACTTCTCGCTTGCGCATGATGACGGCCAATCACACAAGAACCTCCAGGAGGCTGATGTGATCCTGGTTGGCGTCTCGCGCAGCGGCAAGACGCCGACCAGCCTCTACCTGGCCATGCAGTACGGCCTGAAAGCCGCGAACTATCCGCTGATCCCCGATGATTTCGAGCGTGGCAAGCTGCCGAAGGCGCTGTACGACTACAAGCCCAAGATTTTCGGCCTGTCGATCGACCCGCAGCGCCTCACGGAGATCCGTAATGAGCGCCGCCCGGGCAGCAAGTACGCCGCGATCGAGAACTGCCGCTACGAGGTCAACGAGGCCGAGGCCATGATGCGGCGGGAAGGCATCAAGTGGCTGTCCTCGACGCACAAGTCGATCGAGGAAATCGCCACGACCATCCTGCAGGAAATCAAGGTCGACCGCGACAACTACTGAGCGCCGCGCCGCTGCCGCACTGCCTCGAACAGGCAGATCGCGGTGGCGGCGCCAACATTCAGCGACTCCAGGCCGCCCGGCTGCGGAATGCCGACGGTGCGCGAAACGTGCTCCATCCAGGCATCGCTGACGCCGGCGCCCTCGTTCCCGACGATCCAGGCCACGGGGCCGCGCAGGTCGGTGTCGAACACCGCGGCATCCGCATGCGACGACGTCGCCAGCAACGGCACCGCGAGCCGCGGCGCAAGCATGTCGATCGTGCAGTGCTCGACAATGTTCAGGTGGAAATTGGCGCCCATGCCAGCGCGCAGCGTCTTGATCGACCATGCGAACGCGCAGCCGGTGCCGAGAAACGCGTGACGGATGCCGGCCGCTGCGGCGCTGCGCAGGATCGACCCGACATTGCCTGCATCCTGCAGCCCGTCGAGGATGATGCAGTCTTCCTCGATACGCGCCGGCAAGTGCCCTGCCGGCGTCTCGATCACGAGCATCAGGTCGATGCCGTTCACCACGCCGGAGATCTGCGTGAACAACGCATCGGCCAGCACCACGACCCGCTGGCTGTCGACCGCAGCCAGCAGCGGCGCCACTTCGGCATGATCGTAGTGGTGCTCCGACACCACACAACTCACCGGCTGCCCCAATGCCGCGACATAGGCCTGCGCGAGATGCACGCCATCGAGCAGCGACTGGCCTGCCTTGCGACGCTGGTGTGTCGACGTAGCCAGGGCCTTCAGATGTTTGAACAGCGCGTTGTCGCGCGATGTGACGTGCTTCACAGGAGTGGATCTCGGTTCGCGCCCGGCGTCAGAAGGCCACCAGGCCTCGGGCAATAGCCTCGCGCACTGGCGCGAACGAACGCCGGTGGTGCGGCGTGGCGCCGAATTGCGCCAGCGCGGCAAGATGCTGCGGTGTCGGATAGCCGGAATGCGCGTCGAAGCCGTACTGCGGATAGACTTCGTGCAGCGTCAGCAGCTCCCGGTCGCGTGCCACCTTGGCCAGGATGGACGCCGCCGAGATCGCCTTGACCAGCGAGTCGCCCTTGACGATCGCTTCGACCGGAAACGGCACCTGCGGGCAGCGGTTGCCGTCCACTTGGACCAGGTCCGGCGTGACGCCCTTCTCGGCCAGCCCCTGCACCGCGCGTTGCATCGCGAGCATCGAGGCATGAAGGATGTTCAGCGTATCGATTTCCTCGACGGTGGCGAACGAGATATGCCAGCCGAGCGCGCGCTCACAGATCTTGTCGTAAAGCTCTTCACGCTTCCTCGCGGTGAGGATCTTGGAATCCGCCAGTCCGCGGAGCATTGGCCTGGACGGATCGAACACCACCGCGGCGGCATACACCGGACCGGCCAGCGGCCCACGGCCAGCCTCGTCAACGCCGCACAGGAACTGGACGCTTGCCGCCACCGGCGCAAGGTCGAGCCCCATCTGCGGAGACGGAAGTTTTCCGCGCGCCATCAGACCAGCCCCCGCGTGCGCATCAGGTCGACGACCACATCGGCGGCCAGCTGTGCCGTATTGCACTTGAGCGTTTCGTGCATCCGCGTGAAGTGTTCGTACAGGAAGGCGATATTGCCCTGGTCATTGAGCTGCAGCAGCGTCTCGCGCGCGAGCGCTTCCGGCGTGGCGTCGTCCTGCAGCAGTTCGGGCACGACGAAGCGCCCCGACAGGATATTCGGCAAGCCCACATACGGCAGGTAACCCTGCCGCTTCATGATCTGCGCGGTCAGCCAGGGCACCTTGTAGGAGATCACCATCGGCTTCTTGTAGAGCGCCGCTTCGAGCGTCGCGGTACCACTGGCCAGTAGCACCACGTCGGCCGCTTCCATCGCCTGATGCGAGTTGCCGTCGACGATGGTCAACCGAAGCTCGGGGTACTGCTGATGCAACTCCTCGACGATGGCGCGCAAGGGGGCGCTGGCCGCAGGCAGCACGAACGCCAGGTTCGGGTCCATGCGGTGCATTCGCGCCATGGCAGCGAAGAATGTCGCGCCGAGGTTGCGAACCTCGGACTGCCGGCTGCCCGGCAATACGGCCACGACGCGGCAGCCGGCCGGCAAGTCCAGCGCGGCGCGCGCGCCCGCAACATCCGGCACCATCGGGATCACGTCCGCCAGCGGATGGCCCACATAGGTCGCAGGAATGCCGGCCTTGGCGTAGATCTCGGGTTCGAACGGGAACAGGCAGAGGATGTGGTCCACTGCGCGCGCGATGGTACGAATGCGCCCGCCCCGCCAGGCCCAGATCGACGGGCTGACGAAATGGACCACCGGAATTCCGGCACGCCGCAGCGGCACCTCGAGCCCGAAATTGAAGTCCGGCGCATCCACGCCGATGAAGCACAGCGGTGGATTCGCCAGCAGCGAATCACGGACGGCACGGCGCGTGGCCAGGATCTCGCGCAGCGAGCCCAGCACCTCGACGTAGCCATTGACCGACAGCGTCTCCATCGGCCAGTGCGAAACAAAACCCTCGGTCATCATGCGCTTGCCGCCAATGCCGGCATAGCTGACCGTATCGCCGAGGCGGGCCTTGAGCCCGCCCAGCATCAGCGATGCCAGCAGGTCGCCGGAAGCTTCGCCGGCCACCATGGCAATCGTGCCACGCTGGCTGGCATTGGTCCCGGTACCAGCAGGCAATGTGCCCCGAATCGCGGCGTCGACCATGTCCGGGCCAGTCTCAGCGCACGATGCCGCGCTGAGTAGCGGCGATGAAGTCGAGGAATGCGCGCAGTGGCTCTGCCGTGCTTGCATCGGCCTGGGCCAAGAGCCCGCCGATCTCGTTGCGCGCATCATCGAAGCTCAGATCCGACTTGTAAAGCAGCTTGTAGGCCTGACGCAGGCCGGCAATCTGCCCCGCGTCGAAACCGCGGCGGCGCAGGCCTTCGACGTTGATGCCGTGCGGCGTAGCCTTGTTACCGCTCTTGTCGCTTGCGGCGATCACGAACGGCGGCACGTCCTGCACCAGCGCCGACGCGCCACCGAGCATCGCATGCGCGCCGATGCGCACGAACTGGTGCACCCCGCTCATGCCGCCGAGGATGGCCCAGTCGCCCACTTCCACGTGGCCCGCGATCTGCGCATTGCTCGAGAACACCGTGTGGTTGCCCACCGTGCAGTCATGCGCGATGTGCACGTACGCCATGATCCAGTTGTCGCTGCCGATCGTGGTCACGCCGCGATCCTGCACCGTGCCGGTATGGATCGTAGTGAATTCGCGGATGGTGTTGCGGTCGCCGATGTCGAGCCGGGTCGGCTCGTTGCGGTACTTCATGTCCTGCGGCACGCCGCCCACGGAAGCGTAGGGGCCGATGTTGTTGCCCTCGCCGATGGTGGTGTATCCCTCCACCGTGGAGTGCGCGCCGATATTCGTGCCGCTGCCGATCCGCACATTCGGACCGACAATGGAAAACGGGCCGACGGTCACGTCGGCGGCAAGTTCTGCTTTCGGATCGACCAGTGCGGTGGGATGGATTTGCGTCATACGTCCTGTCCTGTGGGTCTGGTGTCTGGGGGCCGGGGGGCTGGGCCGCCCGGCCCAGGAATGGCGGCATTTGGTGGCCGTTCGTGGCCTTCCGCCGCCTTGCCCGCGGCGCTGCCGCGGGCGCGGGACTCAGGCGTCAGCCTGCTTGACCGTGCACATCAGTTCCGCTTCGCACGCGACTTTTTCGTCCACCGTGGCGAATGCCTTGAACTTCCAGATGCCGCGGATATAGCGCTCCACGGTCACGTTCATGTGCAGCTGGTCGCCCGGATAGACGACCTGCTTGAAGCGCGCGCCATCAATGCCGACGAAGTAATACAGCGCGCCTTCCTTGCGCTCCATGTCCGCGCCAAAGGTCAGCAGGCCGGCGGACTGTGCCAGTGCTTCCAGGATCATCACGCCGGGCATCACCGGTTGTCCCGGAAAATGCCCCTGGAAGAACGGCTCATTGATCGTGACGTTCTTCAGCGTCTTGATCCGCTTCTGCGGTTCGAATTCGAGCACACGGTCCACCAGCAGCATCGGATAGCGATGCGGCAGCAGTTTCAGGATCTGGCGGATGTCGATTTCGGCGGCGGTCATGATGTTTCTCTTAGTCTTGTGAGGTTTGGGTCCCGGCGGACTGGCCGCGCAGGCGGCGCTCCAGTTGCATGACGCGTTCACGCAGCTTGGTCAGGCCGCGCACGATGGCGGCATTGCGCTCCCATTCGCCATGCGGCAGGAACGGGAACACGCTGGTGAAGTGGCCACCGGGCTTGGTAATGGATTTGGTGATCGAAGTCCCACCGGACACCGTGGTGCGGTCGGCAATCTTCAGGTGCCCCGAAAAATTCGCGGCGCCGCCGATCACGCAGAACCGGCCGATATGCGTACTGCCCGAGACGGCGGCGCATCCGGCAATCACGGTATGCGCGCCGACCCGCACGTTGTGCGCGATCTGGACCTGGTTGTCGATCTTGCAGCCGTCTTCGATCACGGTGTCCGCCATGGCGCCGCGGTCGATGGCGGTATTGGCGCCCACTTCGACATCGTTGCCGAGCACGGCGCGGCCGGTCTGCGGAATCTTCACGTATTCGACACCCGTGGGACCGATGTCCGGCGCAAAGCCGAACCCGTCCGCACCGATCACGACCCCGCTGTGCAGGATCGCGCGCGCGCCAACCACGCAATGGTGGTAGACCGAGACATTGGCGTAGAGCAGCGAGTCGTCGCCGATCTCGGCATGCGCGCCGACGAAGCTGTTCGCCACAATGCGCACGCGCTCGCCGATACGCGCACCGGATTCGATGACCACGTTCGGGCCGATAAAGCACGAAGCGGGAACCGTGACATCCGCGGCAACGCTGGCACGCGGATCGATACCTGTGCGTGCGTCCTGGTTGGCCTTGTCGAACCGCTGCGCAATCTTCGCGAAGCACACATACGGATTGCGCGCTACGAGCCAGTTGCGGCCGTCGGCCTGCCCCTCGGCGCGGATGCGCTCCAGGTCCGCCGCGGACACGATCACAGCGCCAGCCGCGGACGACAGCGCCTGTGCAAGGTACAGCGGATTGGAGAGGAACGAGAGTTCGCCGGAACCGGCCTGATCCAGCGGAGCCAGGCCGATGATCACGAGGTCGGGATCACCCACAACCTGCGCGCCGTTCTCGGTGGCGAGCTGCCCCAGTGTGGGTGTCTGCATGGCGGTACTTCCTGAAAAAAGAACGGCCAGCGGCTTACTTGCCGCCCGCGTTCAGCGCCTTCATCACATCATCCGTGATGTCGATGCGCGGGTTCACGTACACCGCTTCCTGCACGATCAGATCGTACTTGCGCTGCTCGGCAAGCGAGCGGATCACACGGTTGGCGCGTTCGAGCACCTGAGCCAGCTCCTCGTTGCGGCGCTGGTTCAGGTCTTCACGGAATTCGCGCTGCTTGCGCTGGAATTCGCGGTCAAGGTCCGCGACTTCGCGCTGGCGGCGCTGGCGGTCCGAATCGGCCAGCACGGCCGTATCCTTGTCCAGCTTGTCGGCCATACCCTTGATCTTCTGGGCCATGTCCTGCAGTTCGCGGTCGCGCTTGGAGAATTCCTGCTCCAGCTTGACCTGAGCCGCCTTGGCGGGCTGCGAATCGCGCAGGATGCGCTCGGAATTCACGGCGGCAATGCGGGCTTCCTGAGCCATTGCCGGCGCCGCGGCACACAGCGCCGCAGCAGCCACGGCGGCGGCGCTCAGGGATTTGACCAGTTTGGATTTTGTATTCATGAAACAGATCCTTTTACAGAATCAGAACGCAGTGCCGATCTGGAACTGGAAGCGCTGAACCTTGTCGGTACTATCCTTCTTCAGCGGGAAGCCCATGCTGATCTTCAGCGGACCGATCGGCGACAACCACGACATACCGAAACCGGTGGAGTACTTCAGCTCGCTGAACGACAGCGGCGCACCTTCCTGATACACGTTACCGAAGTCGAAGAACGTGAACAGGCGCAGCGTACGATCCACACCCGAACCCGGCAGCGGGAAGATGAATTCGACGTTGCCGATCATCTTGGACGCGCCGCCGACAGGGTTGCCGTTCTGGTCCTTCGGACCCAGCGTGCTGGTCTGGTAGCCACGCACCGAGCCGATACCACCGGCATAGAAGTACTTGTACACCGGGAACGGCGTGTTGCCGTAGCCGTGACCGTAGGCGACTTCACCGTTAAGGGCCAGCGTGAAGGCCTTCGAAATCGGGTAGAAGTACTGCTGCTGGACGCTGGCACGGTAGTACTGCACGTCCCCGCCCGGGATGCCGACTTCCAGGTTGGCCTGGGTGTAGGGGCCCTTGGTCGGAACGAGTGCGGAGTCGCGGCGGTCGCGCGCCCAGCCGATCGTGAACGGGAAGTTGTTGATCGGCGAAGCCGTGCCCACCGTCTGGCCAGGCGACATCTTGCCGATGTCCTGCAGGAACTTCACGTACTGGGACGGCGTATTCGGCGACACCGAGATACGAGTCCACTCGTAGCCGATGCCGAAGAACACGGTGTCGACTTCCGAGAACGGCACGCCGAACTTGAAGCCGCCGCCGGCCGTTTCGATCTTGTAGTCCTGGTCGCCCGTGTAGTACAGCGGGCGGGACGTACGGTAGTAGATGTCGGTCGAGCGGCTGATGCCGTCCACCGTGAAATACGGGTCGTACTGCGTCAGCGCAATGGTACGGAACGACTTGGCGGTGTTCACGTCCAGACCCAGGCTGGTACCCGAACCGAACACGTTGTCCTGGCGCAGGCCGGCCTGCAGCACCAGCTTGTCCGTGGACGAGAAGCCCACACCCAAGCTGATCTGGCCGGTCGGCTTTTCGGTCACGTTGACGTTCACATCGACCTGGTCAGGCGCGCCCGGCACGTCTTCGGTGGTGATGTTGGTGTCGGTAAAGTAGCCCGTGCGGTTGATACGCGCCTGCGACTGCGTCAGCTTCTCGCTGTCGAACCACGAGCTTTCCATCTGCCGCATTTCACGGCGCACCACTTCGTCGCGGGTCTTGCTGTTGCCGACCACGTTGACGCGGCGCACATACACGCGGCGGCCCGGGTCGACCATCAGCGTCAGCGCAACTTCGCGCTTTTCCTGGTCGATTTGCGGCTGCGGGTTGATCGTGGTGAACGCGTAGCCATAAGTGCCGAGCAGGTCGGTAATGGACTTGGTGCTTGCTGTCAGCTTCTCGGACGAGAAAATATCGCCCTTCTTCAGCTGCAGCAGTTTTTCCATTTCCTCCTGCTTGCCGAGCAGTTCGCCGGCCAGGCGGATATCGGACACCTTGTACTGTTCGCCTTCCTTGATGTTCAGCGTCAGGTAGATGTCCTTCTTGTCCGGCGTGATCGATACCTGCGTCGACTCGATGGCGAATTCCAGGTAGCCGCGGTTCAGGTAGTACGAACGCAGTGCTTCCAGGTCAGCCGTGAGCTTCTGCTTGGAATAGAGGTCGTTCTTGGTGTACCAGGACAACCAGTTCGGCGTGGAAAGCTGCATCTCGTCGCGCAGCGTGCCTTCCTTGAAAGCCTTGTTGCCGACGATATTGATCTGCTTGATCTTGGCGACGGGGCCTTCTTCCACGTTGAACACCACCGACACGCGGTTGCGGTCCACCGGCGTCACCGTGGTCTGCACGTCAGCCGCGTAGTAGCCGCGGGCCACGTACTGGCGCTTGAGTTCCTGCTCGGCCTTGTCGATCAGGGCCTTGTCGTAGTAACGCGCTTCAGCAACGCCCACGGCACGCAGCGAGCGGCGCAGCGTGTCCTTGTCGAATTCCTTGATGCCGACGAACTCGAGCTGCGAAATGGCAGGACGCTCTTCGACCTGCACGACCAGCACGCCCTCTTCGGCGCGGATCTGCACGTCCTTGAAGAAACCGGTGTTATACAGCGCGCGGATAGCGTCGGCGCCCTTGTCGTCGGTGAACGTTTCGCCGACGCGGACGGGAAGGTAGCCGAAGACCGTACCAGGTTCCACGCGTTGCAGGCCCTCAACGCGGATGTCCTTGACGACAAACGGATCGGCGGCCCAGCCCGCCGGGCTCCAGGCTGCAATAACGGCACTCGCGAGCAAGCCCAGCGAGACGCGCTTATGTCTGATCAATCTTGATCCCCTCTTTGATTCCATCCAGGATTGCGCTCCGATGCTTCGTGGGACTGCGCCTGTCAATAGCATCCCGGGCGACGGTGTCGGCAACACGATCGCCCTGTTTGCCAGTACTGCTCCTAGCCATTGGCCAGGAACATCCGGCTGACGTCATTGAACAAAGCGAGCGAAGTCAGGAGCAAGATGCAGGCGATGCCTACCTTCTGCAGCATTGCCTGCCAGTGGTCTGGGACGGGCCTGCCAGTCAAAAATTCCACGCAATAATACAGCAAATGCCCCCCGTCCAGAACCGGAATAGGTAACAAATTCAGCACGCCGAGGCTGACGCTGACCAGCGCCAGGAAGCTGACGAAGGCCTGCAGCCCGAGGTGGGCGGCACGTCCGGCGTAGTCCGCCACGGTCAGCGGGCCGCTCAGATTCTGCAGCGAAGCCTGCCCGATCAGCATCTTTCCGAGCAACTTCAGCGACAACGCGCTGGTGTTCCAGACCTGCCCGACGGCACGGCCCAGGGCCTGGACCGGGGCGTAGCGGACGGTCTCCATCTCCACCGCCTGGCTCAGTGCCGCGCCCAGCTTGCCGGCCGGCGCCGCACCGGACGCCTCGCCCTCCCGGGGCGGTGTGGTATCAAGCGTGACGGGGATATCCAGCCGTTGGCCGTTGCGTTCGATGCCAAGCGCCACGCGCTGGCCCGGCTGCGCCCGCACCGCCTTGATCAGTTCCGCGGCCTGCGTCAGCGGCTTGCCCTGCCATGCGACCACCCGGTCGCCAGCCTTCAGCCCGGCGCGTTCAGCAGCGGAACCAGCCATGACCTCGGTGATCGTCACCGGGCCGCCCTTGAGCGAAAGGCCTAGCGTGGCCAGCGGATCCTGCTCCGGGTTGCTCCCGGTGCTGGGCAGCCGCGCCAGCGTCAGGTCCCGCTCGCTGCCATCGGATCCGCGTACACGCAGCACCGCGCGGGCATCGCCGAACCCTTCGGCAAATACCGCCATACGCAGTTCGTTCCAGGAGCGCACGGCCTCTTCCCTGCCGTTGGCCTGCAACGACAGCACCCGGTCGCCCTCACGCACACCGGCCTCGGCGGCCATGGTGCCGGCAGCGGGCGTTGCCAGGATCGGCGCCGGCTCGCGCATGCCGCCGGTAAAAAGACCGAAATACAGCACGATCGCCAGCGCAAAGTTGGCCAGCGGTCCGGCGGCGACAATGATGAAGCGCTTCCCGACGGACTGACGGTTGAACGCGCGCGGCAGTTCCGCCGGGTCGATCGGCGCATCGTGCTCAGGGTCCCGTTCACGCTCGTCGAGCATCTTGACGTAGCCGCCAAGCGGAATGGCCGCGACGGTCCATTCGGTGTGGTCCCGTCCCTTGGAAATCCAGCGCAGCAGCGGCCGGCCGAAGCCGATCGAAAATCGCAGCACCTTGACTCCGCAAGCGCGCGCGGCAAGGTAGTGCCCCATTTCGTGGACGAAGATCAGTACACAGAGGGCGACGACAAAAGCGATTACGGTTTGCATGGCGGGTCGTCAGGAAAGTTGGCCGGGCCGCACGGCAGGTCGCCATGGCATAGGCGCCGGTCGCGGCGGCAATGCCATTGTCGCAGATGCCACGGGCCCCACCGTCAGCGGACGGCGCTTGTTGTCACGTCCTGCAGACATGCACGCGCGGACTGTCGCGCCAACTGGTCGGCATCGAGCACGCATTCGAGCGAGTCCGCCGCACCATGGGGTGCTTTTTCCAGCACGTTGCCGACGATCCTGGCGATGTCGGTGAAGCGGATGCCTCCCTGCAGGAATGCTTCGACAGCCACCTCATTCGCGGCATTGAGCACGGCGGGCGCCACACCGCCGGCACGCAGCGCGTCGAAGGCAAGCGCCAGGCAAGGAAAGCGCACCAGATCCGGCTTCTCGAAATTCAGGGCCCCGGCGAGCGTCAGGTCGAGGGGAGAAACCCCTGCATCGATCCGCTCCGGATAGGCCAGCCCATAGGCGATCGGCGTGCGCATGTCGGGATTGCCGAGCTGGGCAAGCACCGATCCATCCCGATAGGCGACCATCGAATGCACGATACTCTGTGGATGAATCAGCACTTCGATGTGTTCGGCAGGTGCCTCGAACAACCAATGGGCCTCGATGACTTCCAGGCCCTTGTTCATCATGGTCGCCGAGTCCACCGAGATCTTGCGGCCCATCACCCAGTTCGGATGCGCGCAGGCCTGGTCCGGGGTGATGTCATGCAGTGTCGCCGGATCGCGCGTACGGAAGGGCCCGCCCGAAGCGGTCAGCACGACCTTGGCAACGCCTGCCCGATAACGCTGATCGTTCGCCGGCAGGCACTGGAAGATGGCATTGTGTTCGCTGTCGATCGGCAGCAGCGTGGCGCCATGTTCGCGCACCGCATCCATGAAGATGCGCCCGGACATGACCAACGCTTCCTTGTTGGCCAGCAGCACGCGCTTGCCGGCACGCGCCGCTGCCAGCGTCGGACGCAGCCCCGCTGCACCGACGATCGCGGCCATGACCGAATCGGTCTGCGCGTCACTGGCCACCGACTCCAGCGCGGCTTCGCCGTAGCTGACTTCGGTCGCGACACCGGCCGCGCGCAGCAGCGCTTCCAGTTCGGCTGCGGCTTCCGGCGTCCCGACCACAGCGCGGGCGGGACGAAACTCGATGCAACTCGCGGCGAGTTTCTGCACCTGACGGTGCGCAGTCAGGGCATGTACGGCATACCGGTCGGCATGGCGTCGCACCACATCAAGCGTGCTTTCGCCGATCGAGCCGGTAGCGCCGAGGATGGTAATTCGATGCATATCAGAACAGAGCGGCTTCAGAAATAGGTCACCATCAGCGCGGCCAGCGGGAATACCGGCACCAGCGCGTCAATGCGGTCCAGCACGCCGCCGTGGCCAGGCAACAGCCGGCTGCTGTCCTTCATGCCGACCTGCCGCTTGAGCAGCGACTCGAACAGGTCACCGACGATGCTCGCCGCAACCAGCAGCGTGGTCAAGAGCGCGACGAGCACGAGGCCACCGCGGTCGGCCATCACGGAGAACCAGGTCGGCGCAAAGGCATGCGTGGCGGCCAGGCCCAGGCCGATCAGCATGGCCAGCAGCCAGCCGCCGATCGCGCCCTCCCACGACTTGCCCGGGCTGATGGACGGGGCGAGCTTGCGCCGGCCGATGGCCTTGCCGACAAAATAGGCGCCGATGTCCGCAGCCCACACGAGCACGGCCGCTGTCAGCAGTACGCCAATGCCGGCGCCGCGCAGGATCATGGTGGCGTGCCCGAACGCGGGAAGCATGATGAGACCGAGGATGGCGCCCAGCACCGTGAACCCCGGCGTCGCAGTCCGCACGCCGCGCGCGAGCAGTATCAGCGCCACGCCCCAGCAAACCACGGCGGCTTCAAGCAGCCAGGTCAGGCCATGGCGGTCCGGCAGATCATGCCAGCCAATCAAGGCCAGCAGGCAGGCCACCGCATAGACGTACGGCCAGGCACCGCGCAGCCCGATGAGCCGCCCGAACTCCCAGCCGCCAAGCAGCACGATCACGGCGACCAGCCCGGCCAGCGCCGCGGGCGGCGCCAGGAACAGGATCGGCAGGATCAGCAGCAACAGGCACAGGGCGGTGATGACGCGGGTGAGAAGCATGCGCTGCTAGTCCCGTGGAAAGTTGGATTGGCCTGCCGTTCAGGCAGTACCGGACAGCCCCGGCGCCACCAGCTGAGCGCTGGTGCGGCCAAAGCGGCGTTCGCGCTGGCGGTACGAGGCAAAGGCCTTGTCCAGCTCGGCCGCGTCGAAGTCCGGCCAGAAGACATCGGTGAAGTACAGCTCCGAATAGGCGAGCTGCCACAACAGGAAATTGCTGATGCGCTGTTCACCGCCAGTGCGGATGAACAGGTCCGGCTCCGGCGCGTAGGACATCGCCAGGTGCGGCGCCAGCACCGATTCATCGATCGATTCCGGATCGAGCATTGGCGAGCGGGCCAGCATCTTGCGCATGGCCTGGAGCAGGTCCCAGCGGCCGCCGTAGTTGGCAGCAATGGTCACCGTCATGCCGGTGTTGCCGGCGGTGCGCGCCTCGGCATCCTTGATCAGTTGCTGGATGCGCGGGCTGAACCGGCCCAGATCTCCCACCACGCGCAGGCGGATGCTGTTCGCATGCATCTTGACCACCTCGCGGCGCAAGGCAGTCATGAACAGGCGCATCAGGAACGATACCTCGTCGGCAGGACGACGCCAGTTCTCGGAGCTGAACGCGAACAGCGTCAGGAACTGTACGCCGCGCGCGGCGCTGGCCTCGACCACGGCACGCACGGCATCGAGCCCGCGGCTGTGGCCGGCCACGCGCGGCAGATGGCGCTGAGTCGCCCAGCGGCCGTTGCCATCCATGATGATGGCAACGTGGCGGGGCACATAGGTACTGTCGGGGACGGCGAGCGTAGAACTGATGTGCTGCATGATGGCAGACGACACTGAAGGTCCCGGCGGCAAAGCGCCGGAAAACCGTCAGACCGTCATGATCTCCTTCTCTTTCTCGGCGACCATCTTGTCGATTTCCGCCACATACTTGTCGGTCAGCTTCTGCACGTCGTCCTGGCCGCGGCGCTCGTCGTCCTCGGAGATCGCCTTGTCCTTGACCAGCTTCTTGAACTGCTCGTTGGCATCGCGGCGCAGGTTGCGCACGGCGATCTTGGCGCCTTCAGCCTCGCCCTTGACGACCTTGGTCAGTTCCTTGCGGCGCTCTTCGGTCAGCGGCGGCATCGGCACGCGGATGACTTCGCCCATCGTAGCCGG
Organism: Cupriavidus numazuensis; assembly: GCF_905397435.1. GTDB lineage: Bacteria > Pseudomonadota > Gammaproteobacteria > Burkholderiales > Burkholderiaceae > Cupriavidus > Cupriavidus numazuensis. Next base: position 7,809 of record NZ_CAJPVI010000013.1, on the reverse strand, counting down.
GTTCAGGCCGAGGTCGCAGTCGCGGATCGCCTTCTCGACCGCGCCGACCATCTTCTTTTCCCACGGCTGCACGGTAATGGTGCGGGCATCGCCCAGGCCGACATTGGCCACCTGGCTGATCGGCACCATCGAACCGTAGTAGTCCACCTGCACGTGGTCGAGCAGGCCAACGTGGGCACGGCCGGTGCGGACCTTAGCCAGATCGGCCTTGAAGGCCTCGATCGACTTCTGCATCTTCTGCTCGACGCTCTTCTTGGTTTCGGCGACGCTCATGATTACCTCCGGAAATCAGCTACCAGGATCCCGTTATTCCGGGATCGAAAATGAATCATTCTACTCTTTGCCGGCCCGCGCAACAGATTCCGCGGCCGGCACCCGTCCTCAGACGTGGACCAGCGTACCTTCGTCCTCGCCCAGCACCACGCGCTTGAGCGCGCCCGGCTTCACGATCGAGAACACCTTGATCGGCAGCTTCTGGTCGCGGCACAGCGCGAACGCCGTGGCGTCCATGACCTGCAGATTGCGCGAGATGGCCTCGTCGAACGTGATCGTGGTGTAGCGCGTGGCGCTCGGGTCCTTTTTGGGGTCGGCCGTGTACACGCCATCCACCTTGGTCGCCTTGAGCACGATCTCCGCACCGATCTCCGCGCCACGCAGTGCCGCGGCGGTGTCGGTGGTAAAGAACGGATTGCCGGTACCGGCGGCAAAGATCACGACCTTGCCCTCTTCGAGCTGGCGGATCGCGCGCGGGCGGATGTAGGGTTCGACCACCTGGTCCATGCGCAGCGCGGACTGGACGCGGCCTTCGATATTGGCGTGGCGCATGGCGTCCTGCAGGGCCAGCGCGTTCATCATGGTGGCCAGCATGCCCATGTAGTCGGCCGTGGCGCGGTCCATGCCGGCAGCACCGCCCGCGACACCGCGGAAGATATTGCCGCCACCGATGACCACCGCCACCTGGACGCCGAGCTTCACGATTTCGGCGATATCGTTGACCATCCCTTCGATGGTGGCGCGGTTGATGCCGAAGGCATCATCGCCCATGAGGGCTTCACCGGAGAGTTTCAGTAGGACGCGCTTGTAGGCTGGCATATTCACCCTCGGACAGGAGCAAGGCTGCTCGATTTGAGACGTATTGTTTTGATACACCCGGGCGGCACGGCCGCGCGGATGCCGGAGATAACCGGTTTTCGGCGGCACCCGCGGCAGGCGGATGGCGCCGGAAACTGGCTGTTGCAGCAACATGCAGCCGGGGCTGCGGATTGCTGCTTCGGTCCCACTTACACAGAGGGGCACCTTGCGGCGCCCCTTCGGCATTATAGGCGGCGTGCCAACCCTGACGGGAGGCACCGGCCGCCCCGGACATCAGCCCTTCTGGGCAGCGGCCACCTGGGCGGCCACTTCGGCAGCGAAGTCGTCCTGCTTCTTCTCGATGCCTTCGCCCACCACGTACAGCGTGAAGCCCTTCACGGTCGTGTTGGCAGCCTTGAGCATCTGCTCGACGGTCTGCTTGTCGTTCTTCACGAACGGCTGGTTGAACAGCGACACTTCCTTCAGGTACTTCTGGACCGAACCTTCCACCATCTTGGCGGCGATTTCGGCCGGCTTGCCCGATTCGGCAGCCTTCTGCTCGGCGATGCTGCGCTCCTTGGCGATCAGGTCCGCGGGAACCTGGTCAGCCGACAGCGACACCGGCTTCATGGCGGCCACGTGCATGGCGACGTCCTTGGCGGGGGCTTCTTCACCGTCGAACTCGACCATCACGCCGATACGGGTGCCGTGCAGGTACGAAACCAGCTTGCCGCCATTGGCGTAGCGCACGAAGCGGCGGATCGTCAGGTTCTCGCCGATCTTGCCGATCAGGGCGGTACGGGTAGCTTCAACGCTCACGCCGTCGATTTCCAGCGCCGACAGGGCGGCCACGTCGGCCGGGTTCTGCTTGGCGATCAGCTCGGCAACCTTGGCCGAGAACGCCAGGAAGTCGTCGTTCTTGGAGACGAAATCGGTCTCGCAGTTCAATTCGACCAGAACACCGGTGGTGCCGTCGATGAACGAAGCGACCACGCCTTCAGCGGTCACGCGCGATGCAGCCTTGCTGGCCTTGTTGCCCAGCTTGACGCGCAGCAGCTCTTCAGCCTTGTTCAGATCGCCGTCGGCCTCGGTCAGGGCCTTCTTGCATTCCATCATCGGCGCGTCGGTCTTCGCGCGCAGTTCAGCCACCATGCTTGCGGTAATTGCCGCCATTTGTCACTCCTTGAATGGTTCGCGCCGGGTGCGCCAGTTTCCTGGCACGCAACCGGCCGGGGGGTGTACAGCTTCACCCGCGGCAGAGCTTGCCTGCGGCGGATGACAATCATTCGGATACTGCAAATTCAAAAAAAGGGGGCGCCGGATGTGCCCCCTTTTTCTTTCCAACTTGCCGAGGCCGGCTTTGACCGGCTCCGCGCAACGCCCCGCACCTTTTGTCAGGTCCGGTGGCCGATGCCTTGTGATCGTTCCGTGGCGATGCGCGTGATCGGGGTCCTCTCGGCAGCCGGCAATCAGCCTTCTTGCACTTCGACGAAATCGTCGCCGCCGCGAGCGGCTTCAACGACTTCCTGCACGGCGTTCGCACGGCCTTCCAGGATCGCGTCAGCCACGCCGCGCACGTACAGGGCCACAGCCTTGGACGAGTCGTCGTTGCCCGGGATCACGTAATCGATGCCTTCCGGCGAGTGGTTGGTATCAACCACGCCGATCACGGGGATGCCCAGCTTGTTGGCTTCGGTCACGGCGATCTTGTGGTAGCCGACGTCCACCACGAAGATGGCGTCAGGAATGCCGCCCATTTCCTTGATGCCGCCGATCGACTTTTCCAGCTTGATCATTTCGCGCTCGAACATCAGCGCTTCCTTCTTGCTCATGGTTTCCAGCGCGCCGGCTTCCTTGGCGGCTTCCATGTCCTTCAGGCGCTTGATCGAGGTCTTGACCGTCTTGAAGTTGGTCAGCATGCCGCCGAGCCAGCGGGCGTCGACGTAGGGCATGCCGGCACGGCCTGCTTCTTCAGCCAGGATTTCGCGCGACTGACGCTTGGTACCCACGAACATGATGGTGCCGCGATTGGCTGCCAGCTGACGCACGTACCTCAGTGCGTCCTGGAACATCGGCAACGTCTTTTCGAGGTTGATGATGTGGATCTTGTTGCGATGGCCGAAGATGAAGGGGGCCATCTTCGGGTTCCAGAAGCGGGTCTGGTGGCCGAAGTGGCAACCGGCTTCCAGCATTTCGCGCATGGTAACGGACATGTGATTCTCCAATAGGGTTCGGTCTGAAGTCCGCCCCGACATTCCTGAAAAGGAACACCCCGGATGGGCGGACCAGCGATTTCGTTCAGAATATTGACCCGACGCGGCAAATGCTGCACCGCAAACAAGTCAGCCCGCTATTCTAGCAATAAATGGGCGCACCACTCAAGCGGCCAGCAATTCTGCCGCGGCGAGCCGGGTGGACCGGGCAGCGCCTTTCATCTGACCCCGATTGCACGGCGGATCGCTGCGATCGGGCGCCGATGGTGCGATAATCCCACATTACCCTATCGATTCCGGCGCGGCCTGTGGCCTCGCCATCACTTATTCTGGCGAAGCAACATGAGCATCCACCTGAATACCGCCGAAGACGTCGCCCAAATGCGTGTGGCTTGCCGCCTTGCTTCGGAAGTCCTCGACTACATCACGCCGTTCGTGAAGGTTGGTGTGACGACCGGTGAACTCGACCGCCTGTGCCACGCCTACATGCGTGACGTCCAGGGCACCGTCCCGGCACCCCTCAATTATGCGCCCCCGGGCTACCCGCCCTTCCCCGGCGCGATCTGTACCTCGGTCAACGACGTGATCTGCCACGGCATTCCCGGCGACCGCGTGCTCAAGAGCGGCGATGCCATCAACCTTGACATCACGGTCATCACCAAGGAAGGCTACTACGGCGACAACAGCCGCATGTTCATCGTCGGCGAAGGCTCGATCCTCGCCAAGCGCCTGGCCCAGGTGACGTATGAATGCATGTGGAAGGGCATCGCACAGGTCCGCCATGGCGCGCGCCTCGGCGACATCGGCCACGCGATCCAGGTCCATGCCGAAGCGGCCGGCTACAGCGTGGTGCGCGAGTATTGCGGCCACGGCATCGGCAAGAACTTCCATGAAGATCCGCAGATCCTGCACTACGGCCGCGCGGGTACCGGCGCCGAGATCAAGGCAGGCATGATCTTCACGATCGAGCCGATGATCAACGCCGGCAAGCGCGACATCCGTACCATGCCCGACCAGTGGACGGTCAAGACCCGCGACCGCAGCCTGTCCGCGCAGTGGGAACATACGGTGCTCGTGACCGAAACCGGCTACGAGGTGCTGACGGTCTCCGCCGCCACGCCGGCGCCGCCCGCGTTCATTACTGAGTCGGTCGCGGCCTGAGCCGCAACATCGTTGGGGGGCGCCTGACCGGCGCCTTTCTTTTTCCAGCCGTGCCCACGAACCTTCCTGCCCTGCCCATGGACACCACGCCGGAACTCCTGCTCGCCGCGCGCGTTCGCGACCAGTTGAAAGCCGACAAGCAGGCCCTGTTTGCCGATTTTGACCTGTCGCCTCACGTAGGCACGCTGGTCACGCGTCTGCGACGCGCCGTGGATGCCGCGCTTGTCGAGGCATGGCGCGGGCTCGACATGCCTGCCGGCGCGGCGCTGGTGGCCGTCGGCGGATACGGTCGCGGAGAGCTGTTCCCATACTCCGACGTGGACGTGCTGCTGTTGCTGCCGTCCGAACCCAATGCCGAGACTGTGAGCCGGCTCGAACGGTTCATCGGCATGTGCTGGGATCTGGGGCTGGAGATCGGCTCGTCGGTGCGCACCGTGGAAGACTGCATCCGCGAGGCGCGTGCCGATATCACCATCCAGACCTCGCTGCTCGAAGCCAGGCTGCTGACCGGCGACCGCAAGCTGTTCGAGGCGCTGCGCAAGCAACACCAGGCCGATCTGGACCCGGCCGCATTCTTCCAGGCCAAGTTGCTGGAAATGCGCCAGCGCCACGCCAAGTACCAGGACACCCCATACGCGCTCGAGCCCAATTGCAAGGAAAGCCCGGGCGGCCTGCGCGATCTGCAGGTGATCCTGTGGATGACCAAGGCTGCCGGCCTCGGCGACAGCTGGAAAGAATTGTTCGAGCGGGGGCTGCTGACGCAGCGCGAAGCCCAGGAACTTTCGCGCAACGAACGCCTGCTCAAGACCATCCGCGCGCGCCTGCACCTGGTGGCCGGGCGCCGGCAGGACGTGCTGGTGTTCGATCTGCAGACCGCGCTGGCAGAATCGTTCGGCTATCGGCAGAACGCCAACAAGCGGGCCAGCGAGCAGCTCATGCGCCGGTACTTCTGGGCCGCCAAGGCGGTGACCCAGCTCAACAGCGTGCTGCTGCTCAATATCGAGGCGCTGCTGTTCCCGAGCGAATCGCAGGTGACGCGCGTGATCAACGAGCGCTTTGTCGAGCGCCAGGGCATGCTGGAGATCACGAGCGACAGCCTCTACGAAGACGACCCGCACGCGATCCTGGAGACCTTCCTGCTCTATGAGCGCACGCCGGGCATCAAGGGCCTGTCGCCGCGCACGCTGCGGGGTCTCTACAACGCGCGTACCGTGATGGATGCGCGCTGGCGCAAAGACCCCGAAAACCGCCGCCTGTTCCTGGCCATCCTGCAGGAGCCGCAGGGCATCACCCATGCGCTGCGCCTGATGAACCAGACCAGCGTGCTGGGCCGCTACCTGATCAATTTCCGGCGCATCGTGGGCCAGATGCAGCACGACCTGTTCCACGTCTACACCGTGGACCAGCACATCCTGATGGTGGTGCGCAATATGCGCCGCTTCGCGATTGTCGAGCACACGCACGAATTCCCGTTCTGCAGCCAGCTCATGGCGAGCTTCGACAAGCCGTGGGTGCTGTCGGTGGCGGCGCTGTTCCACGACATCGCCAAAGGCCGCGGCGGCGACCATTCGAAGCTGGGCACCGTGGATGCGCGCCGCTTCTGCAAGCAGCACGGCATCGGGCGCGAGGACGCCGACCTGATCTGCTGGCTGGTGGAGCACCATCTGACGATGAGTCACGTGGCGCAGAAGCAGGACCTGACCGATCCTGACGTCGTTCACGCGTTCGCGCGCGTGGTCGGCGACGAACGGCACCTGACGGCGCTATACCTGCTGACCGTGGCCGATGTCCGCGGCACCAGCCCCAAGGTCTGGAATGCCTGGAAGGGCAAGCTGCTAGAAGACCTGTACCGCATCACGCTGCGCGTGCTGGGCGGCGCCAGGGTCGATCCGCATTCGATCTGGGCGCAGCGCCAGGAAGAAACCATCTCGCAACTGCGCCTGAAGGCGTTTGACCCCGAACTGGGCAAACCGCTGTGGGCGCAACTCGACGTAGCCTTCTTCCTGCGCCACGATTCGCGCGACATCGCCTGGCTGACCCGTCACCTCTTCAACAAGGTCGACAGTCCGCTGCCGGTGGTCAAGGCACGCATCTCCCCGGCCGGAGAAGGCCTGCAGGTAGCCGTCTACGTCAAGGACCAGCCCGACCTCTTCGCACGCATCTGCGGCTACTTCGAGCGCAAGGCGTTCTCGATCCAGGATGCGAAGATCCACACGACACGCCATGGCTACGCGCTGGACACGTTCCAGGTCACGGACCCGGGCATGGCCGACGATGGCGGCAACTATCGCGACATCCTCGCGCTGGTCGAGCATGAACTCGGCGACCGGCTGCAGCAGCAGGCCGCGCTGCCGGAACCGAGCCAGGGCCGCCTGTCGCGCCAGTCGCGCAGCTTCCCGATCAAGCCGCGCGTGGACCTGCGGCCCGACGAACGCGGCCAGTATTACCTGCTGTCGCTGTCGGCCAATGACCGCACCGGCCTGCTTTACGCGATCACGCGCGTGCTGGCGAAACATCGCGTGTCCGTGCATACGGCGCGCATCAACACCCTTGGGGAACGCGTCGAAGACGTGTTCCTGGTCGACGGCAGCCGTCTGGCCGCCGACAACCGATTGCAGATTCAGCTTGAACAGGACTTGCTCGCCGCGCTGGAAATCTGATCCGGCCGCGCAGCATTGAAGATATGACCGACAGCAATTCGCCGAAGCGCAAGACGCTCGGCATCAAGCCGCCCGACGGCACCGCCACCCGCAAGCCGACCGGCAATCGGCCCGTGCGCGTCTCCGACCTGAACCGCAAGCGCGTGCAGGCCGTGGCCGAAGGGATCCGGCGCGCCCAGGGCGGCGCTGGCGCCAAGTCCGGCAAGGGTGGGATGCCTCCGGCCGACCCGGCAGCCGGCCGCGCTCCGCGGCCGGCGCGCGGCGACAGCGATCGCCCGCCGCGTCAAGGCCGTCCCGCCGATGGTGAGCGCCAGGCGCGGCCGCGCCGCTTTGATGACGACCAGTCGCGCCCTCGCCGCTTCGGCGACGATGACAACCGTCCGCGGCGATTCGGCAATGACGACCGCGCTCCGCGCAGGTTCGGCGATGATGAAGCCAGGCCGCGTCGCTTCAGCGACGACAACCGCCCGCAGCGCCCGCGGCGTCCCGAAGGCGGCGAACAGCCGCAGCGCCGCTTCCGCGATGACGAATCGCGGCCGCGTCGTTTCGGTGACGATGAGGCTCGCCCCCGCCGCTTCAGCGACGACAACCGTCCGCAGCGCCCGCGGCGTCCCGAAGGCGGCGAACAGCCGCAGCGCCGCTTCCGCGATGACGAATCGCGTCCGCGTCGTTTCGGCGACGATGAGGCACGCCCCCGCCGCTTC
>NZ_CAJPVI010000012.1 GCF_905397435.1 Cupriavidus numazuensis | reverse complement strand
AAAATCAACTCATCGTGACCGCGCCCTCTACAATCTGAACCGCGTAACATCCCCTCGCGCGCAACGGTCACGTTGCGCCGGAATCGTCGGTCACGTTCACCGGAATACGCAGTTCGCAAAATCTCTGGGCAACAAAAAGCCCGCCGAAGCGGGCTTGGTGATCCGTGACGCTACGAGTCAGAAGGCCTTCGGTAGGCCTGCCTGCTTGAGAACAACGTTTGCAGTGTGGCGGGACTTGATGTTCGCGTCTACCGGGAACCGCTTGCCTGAAATGGGGTTTTCCCAGATGTCATGGTCACCTTTCCCATGACGAACAAACCTGCAACCAGCTTGCTGGAGTAGACGCTTTACCTGGTCGGCGTAATTGTTGCCCATCAGGCTTGTCGTCTGGTTTCCAACAGCGCTTCCGATATCAGGTGGTACTGGACCGTCTCTCCGTCTTCAATTTCATTTTCCTCAAGCATCTCTGGGACGCGATTCTGGAGTAGCGCAATCATCTCTTCGACGCTTTCCGCTTCCCCCGCCAGACCTGGAACATCACTATCCGCGACGTACCAAACCTTGGCATCGGCATCCCATGCGACTCTTACCTCATAAGCTTTCATGGTTGGCCCTAGACAATCGTGTAGGTATGACTCGAGTGTAGAAGCAACGTTCATACCGGTAAACATACAACCGTTGCGAACCTCATACAGGGTCTTGCCAGATTCCGGTGATGGGAAGTCCGAGATGTGGTGTTACTCCTAGACCACCCGCGGTTGTGCCGGGAACATTGTCGTCGCTTGGCAACCGTGGCGCAAGATTGGCCCGAAGAAGCTGCTTCCGCCTCACAAATCGGTCACTTGCTCAGGCACTGAAAGAATTTTAGGGTGTGCAAGGCGGTACGAGCTTCTCCGCAGGCTTGCCGTCGCGAAGAATGACCACCTCCGCGTCCACCCCCTGTCTACGGCCTCGATAAGCCTGGAAAGCTGCCCCCGGCTTCAAGCAAATCCACGACGCGCATGGCAATTTCCAGTCAGTTGATCCTGCGTCGGGGTATGGGACGCGAGCGTGAATCCTCAACTCATGCACAGTTCGCGCGACTTCGCCTCGAAGACCGAGACGTCGAAGCTCTACGCCTATCCGCTCAACTACCCGCTGTCGTCGCAGGGCCAGACCTGGGACCGCAACCGCACCGGCAGCGCCAAGCTCGGCGACCTGATATCGCGGGCATGGGCATCGAGCTCGAGAAAAACAGCATCCACGGCACCCCCAGCGCGGCTACGACGTGGGCCAACGTGATCAAGCTGAAGAAGACCGTGCTGCTCGATATGAACGCGCTGGGCTGGAGCGCCGAGAAGCTGGAAGCCATGACGCTCATCGATGGCCAGACGCTGGCGATCATGAACGACAATGACTTCGGCCTGCGCTCGACGCTGGTGGATGCCAACGGCAAGCTCATCGACGGCGATCCGACTTCGTGCACGGTCGACGCCAACGGCGCCATCCTGAACGACGGCAACTGCACCACCGGCGCCGTCAGCGTGCGCGCCACGCGCGGCGATGCGGTCAACCGCCTCACGCGCATGTGGATCCTGAAGTTCCCGAAGGCGCTGTCGAACTACTCGGCATCGTAAGCAGCGGCGCTGCCACGGCAGCGTCCGCTGGCTGCACGCAAATCGGGCTCCCGCGCGGGAGCCCGTCCTTCTTGGTCCAAGTTGCCTCCAGATTGCTTCGTGTAGAATGCAGGTCCAGTTGCCCAGCCAGTCCGGTTGGGCTTTGTTGTTTCTGGGCGTCATGTAGCTGCCTGCGGTGCCCGTGGGCACGAATGGAGAGCGCACAGTGAAATTCCTGAGAATCGCGACGGCACTCGCCTGCCTGGCGTCAGCCGCTTGCACCACCACGGCCCCCCACTACTCCGGCCGCCAGATGTCGACGTATGACATGGCAACGGAGTACACGGTGGAATATGTGCCCGATGGCTTCACCCTGAAAGTCGACTACCGCTACCTGCAATTCACGATGCTGCCCGGTACCGCCGCGGCCGAGTGCAAGGCAGCCGCCGTCAATGTGGCCAACAGCCTGGCCGACAGACGGCAGCGGCAGATCGAGCCGATCGACGAGCAGCGCATCAAGCTGAACACCAGCAGGAACTGGTTCGGCAAGGTGACCGCCTGCAACGCGACTGCGCCGGTAGCCTGGAAGCACTGAGTTGCCGGCTGCGCGGAAGCGCAGACACGCAAAGCTATTGCCGTACTCGTCGCGCCCACCAGTAACGGAAGGGATGATCGAGATCCGGGTAGAGCACCGGCCGGTCGAAGCAACCGGCCCACTCCATGAGGCGATGGGCGGCAATCATTGCGCCCCAGTACAGAAGCAAGTCAAGCATGGCAGCCACCCTCGTGACTTCAGTGGCCTGCCTTCATTCTAGTGCCCTGCAAGCCCGCCGCCGGGCAGGGTCTGCGACCAGATCCGTATCAGCGTGAATTGAACACGGGATGCCGCGCACAGGCCGCGAGCACGATGCGCTCCGACTGCCCGAGATAATCGTGAAGCGCCGTGGCCGCCTCGTCGAGCTTGCCGGCCTCGAACAGCTGCAGGATGCGTCCGTTCATGTCCACATAGGGCGCGTGGAGGAACTCGGGGTCTTGCAGCATCCCGAAGGCCAGCCGCAGTTCGGCGAGCAGGCGCGAGAACATCTCGTTCAGCCGCTCGCTGTCCGCCAGCTCCACGATGGCCATGTGGAATTCCATATTGGCCGACCCTACCCCCATCCAGTCGCCCTGGTCGCGGCATTGCGCCGCCAGTTCCACGGCCTTGCGCAGGTGCTTCCCGGCCGGGTGGCGCGGATACGCCTGGCGCAACGCCTGACACTCGATCAGACGACGCACACGGTAGATATCGATGATGGCCGCGATACTGGGGATCGCCACCGAGACACCACGGTTGGGCTCATGCTTGAGCAGCCCTTCCTTGGTCAGCAGCCGGAAGATCTCGCGCAGGGTATTGCGGGAAATCTGAAGACTGTCGCTCAACGCCGCCTCCGACAAGCGCTGCCCGGGAGAAAACTCGCCATGCACGATCTTCTGGCGAATGTCTTCGGCCACGCGTTCGGTCAGGTTCTTCGTGTCAGGACTGGATGTCATCTCGGGTGAAGCTCGCGTTGGCAGGTCGGCCCCAGCTGGGAGAGGGTCCGAACCTCAGCATGTTAGCGCACTTTGATGGACCGACCGCCCCACCTTGATGAACGGATTGCACCACTTTGGTGACAAAGCTGCCTGCTTTGTCTGGCTAGGTGTATACCACAACAGTAAATCACTCACGATTGTTCAACAATACAAGCGTTCTGGTTGAGTTATATGTGATGTTTAAACCGATATGGCATACAGATTGCTAAACCAGACCACATGACCGCAGCGCTGACACCTGGCGCCGCAGGCTGACCCGGACATCGTCGAGAAAGTGGGTGCGAGACGACGTCCACCCTACATCCGCCGTCTTCCCGGAAGGAGAACGCAACCATGTGGCTTAAGGAAACAAACCGAGAGGAGCGCCGGACGCTCTTCGCCGCCTTCGTCGGCTATGGCGTCGATGCCTTCGACTACATGATCTACACGTTCATGATCCCGACCTTCATCCTGGTCTGGGGCATGACCAAGGCCGAGGCTGGCTACATCGCCACCGGCGCGCTTATCAGTTCCGCGATCGGCGGATGGCTGGCCGGCATCCTGGCCGACAAGTACGGCCGGGTCCGGATTCTCCAGCTCACGGTGCTCTGGTTCAGCTTGTTCACGTTCCTGAGCGGATTCACCCAGTCGCCCGACCAGCTGTTCATCACGCGCATGCTGCAGGGGCTCGGCTTCGGCGGCGAATGGTCCGTCGGTTCCGTCCTGATCGCCGAGATGATCCGCGCCCGCCATCGCGGCAAGGCCGTGGGGCTGGTGCAAAGCAGCTGGGCGGTGGGCTGGGGAATTTCCGCCATCGCCTTCTGGGCGGTCTACGCGCTGGTCGACCAGCAACATGCATGGCGCGTGCTGTTCTGGCTGGGCGCGCTGCCGGCCCTGTTCATCCTCTATATCCGCCGCAATATCAGCGAGCCTGAGGTGTACCGCGAAACCAAGGCCAAGCTTGCCCGCACGGGCGAAAGCAACAGCTTCATGCTGATCTTCAAGCCGGGCGTGCTGGGTGTCACGCTGATGGCAAGCCTGCTGGCCACCGGCATGCAGGGCGCCTACTACTCCGTCACGACCTGGCTGCCGACCTATCTCAAGATGGAGCGCCATCTCTCCGTGCTCAACACCAGCGGCTACCTGATGGTGCTGATCGCGGGATCGTTCGCCGGCTACCTGACCAGCGCATGGCTTTCCGACCAGCTGGGCCGCAAGCGCTGCTTCATGCTGTTTGCCGTGAGTGCCGCCGTGCTCGTGATCTGCTACACCCAGTTGCCGATTACCGACGGGGCCATGATGGTCCTGGGCTTCCCGCTCGGATTCTTCCTGTCGGGCATTTTCTCCGGCATGGGCGCTTACCTCACGGAACTGTTCCCCAGCCATATTCGCGGCTCCGGCCAGGGCTTTTGCTACAACTTCGGGCGTGCCGTGGGTGCGGTATTTCCTGCGATGATCGGCCACATGAGCACGTCGATGCCATTGGGCACGGCTATCGGTTACCTGGCCGCCGGCGCCTACACGCTGGTCGTGATTGCCTGCCTGCTGCTGCCGGAAACCCAGGGACGCGATCTGACCGACGATTCGGAGCCGTCGAATCCGCAATTGGCACCGGCCGGCGCCACGCAAGTCGCCGAGCATTGAACCGGGACGGCATGCGATTCGGCTGGCCCCTGTTTGCCCGCAACACGAAGAAGGGATATCACCATGACAAACCACGTGCTTGACGAGGTCCGGTCGGCCGCTGTCGCGGCGGCAAGGACCGCGCGCGAAAGCTATCGCGCCGGCAAGGTCCAGCCCACGGCAGGCGTCGCGCCCGGCATGACGCAGGCCAACATGATCGCGCTGCCGCGCGACTGGGCGTGGGACTTCCTGCTCTACGCCCAGCGCAATCCCAAGGCGTGCCCGGTGCTCGACGTGATCGAAGCCGGTGCGCATCACACCGTGCTGGCCGAAGGCGCCGACATTCGCACCGACATTCCGCTTTACCGGGTGTGGCGCAATGGCCGGCTCGCGGAAGAAGTCGCCGACGCCGCGCCGCTGTGGCAGGAACACCCTGACCTGGTCACGTTCCTGATCGGCTGTAGCTTCACCTTCGAGACACCGCTGCTGGAAGCGGGCATCGAGGTGCGCCACATCACGGACGGGTCCAATGTGCCGATGTATCGCACCAATCGCCAGTGCCGCCCTGCCGGGCGTTTGCACGGCGAGCTGGTGGTGTCCATGCGGCCCATTCCCGCCGGCCGCATCGCCGATGCAGCCATGATCTCCGGACGCTTCCCCTCGGTGCATGGCGCGCCCGTCCACGTGGGCAACCCCGAAGCGCTGGGCATCGCCGACATCCACCGCCCCGACTTCGGTGATGCGGTGCGCATCGAACCCGGCGAGATACCTGTCTTCTGGGCCTGCGGTGTCACGCCGCAGGCTGCGGTGATGGCCTCGGGCGTACCGTTTGCGGTCACCCATGCCCCGGGCCATATGTTCATCACGGACGTGCCCGACAGTACGTACCACGTCTGATCGCTTGCGGAGCCTCAGTTGCGTTTCCTTCCTGTCTCCCTAAACGCCGTGCTGGTGGAGCTGGCCGATCTGGACCAGACCCTGGCCCTGCTGGCCTCGCTGCAGCGCGATCCGCTTCCCGGCGTGGAAGAGCTGGTCCCTGCCGCGCGCACGATCCTCGTGCGTTTTCGCCCCGCTTCCTGTGGCCTGTCGCAGCTGGTGCAGGCCGTCGCCACGCGCGATGTGACATCGCGCGCGCAGCGCGGCAGTACCCTGATCGAAATCCCCGTGCGCTACGACGGCGAGGACCTGGCGGAGGTCGCCCAACTGCTGGGCATCACGCCCGAGGAAGTCGTGCGGCGCCACACTGACAGCGAATACACCGTCGCCTTCACCGGCTTTGCACCGGGCTTTGCATACCTGTCAGGCGGCCATCCGAGCCTCGATGTGCCGCGCCGCAGTACGCCGCGCACGCGCATTCCGGCCGGCGCGGTGGGCCTGGCCGGCACCTTCAGCGGCGTGTACCCGCAGGCCAGCCCCGGCGGCTGGCAGATCATCGGCGTGACACCCGTCGCCATGTGGGACCTGGGCCGCGAGCAGCCCGCGCTGCTGCAGCCCGGCTATCGCGTGCGTTTTGTCGATATCGCCACGCTGGATGCCACGGCAGAAGCCGCCATCCGGGCCGAGACACTGAAAGACTCCGTCACCTCGCCCGCCAGCGACCGCATGCGCGACGCGCTGGCGCCCGGGCAGACGGCACTGCAGGTCAAAGCCACGGGCCTGATGACCTTGTTCCAGGATCTGGGCCGCCACGGCCAGGCAGGCCAAGGGGTCTCGGCCTCCGGCGCCATGGACCAGGCTGCCCTCAAGCTGGCCAACCGCCTCGTGGGCAACCCCAGCGACAGCGCCGCGCTCGAGACCGTGGGCGGTGGCCTGCAACTGCAAAGCCTCGGCGAGACCGTGGTTGCCGTGACCGGTGCCGACGCGCCCCTGACGCTGCGCACGGCGGATGGCCACCAGTGGAATCCGCCTTCCCATCAGGCGCTGGCGCTCGCCGACGGCGACGTGCTCAGCATCGGCCAGCCCGTTGCCGGTGCACGCAGCTACGTGTCCGCGCGCGGCGGCTTTGCGATCGCACCCGTGCTGGGCAGCTGCGCCACCGACACACTCGCCAACGTAGGCCCTGCACCGCTGGCAGTGGGAAATGTCCTGTGCCTGCACCCGGCATCGACCGGCATGGTGGTGAGCGAACCGGCCCTGCCTGCCGCGGACCTGCCCACGCTGGAACAGGAGGTGCTGCTCGATGTGGTCATGGGCCCCCGCACCGACTGGTTCACGCCTGAAGCCGTGGCACGCCTGGCCGCGCAACGCTGGCAAGTAACGCCCCAGTCCAACCGCGTCGGCCTGCGACTGGCCGGCGATACGCCGCTCGACCGTGCCATCAGCGGCGAACTGCCCAGCGAAGGCACGGCCCTGGGCGCGTTGCAAGTGCCCCCGAGCGGCCAGCCCGTGCTGTTCCTGGCCGACCACCCGCTCACCGGCGGCTACCCCGTGATTGCCACGATCGCCCCCTATCACCTCGACCGCGCCGGTCAGATCCCCGTGGGCGCCTGGCTGCGCTTCAACCCGATCCGCGCGTTTGAAGAACTCTCTCCGGCCGCCGCCCATAGCGAAGCCGGCACCTTCCGAGATCTCCGATGAAAAAAGTCCTGATTGCCAACCGTGGCGAAATCGCCGTCCGCGTCGTCCGCGCCTGTGCCGACTACGGCGTGCAGTCCGTTGCCGTCTACGCCAACGCCGACATCGACGCCTTGCACGCGCGCATGGCCGACGAGGCCTACGGGCTGGATGGCGACCGCCCCGCGGACACGTACCTGAATATCGCCAAGCTGCTGGAGATCGCGCGCAAGAGCGGTGCCGATGCCGTGCACCCTGGCTATGGCTTCCTGTCGGAAAGCGAGGCCTTTGCCCAGGCCGTGATCGACGCGGGACTGCGGTGGATCGGCCCCTCGCCGGCCACGATCGCCAAGCTCGGCGACAAGGTCGAAGCGCGCAAGATCGCGCTGCAGGTCGGCGCCCCGCTGGTGGCGGGCACGCCGGACCCGGCCAAGGATGCGGGAGAGGTACTGGCCTTTGCCGAGCAGCATGGCCTGCCCATCATCATCAAGGCCGCGTTCGGTGGCGGCGGACGGGGCATGAAGATCGCCTGGCGCATGGATGAGGTCGAGGAGCTATATCACTCGGCCGTGCGCGAAGCCGTTGCCGCGTTTGGCCGTGGCGAATGCTTCGTCGAACAGTTCCTCGACAAACCCCGCCATATCGAGGCCCAGGTGCTGGCCGACACCCACGGCCATGTCGTGGTGCTGGGCACGCGCGACTGCTCCCTGCAGCGCCGCAACCAGAAGCTGGTGGAAGAAGCCCCTGCGCCCTTCCTGTCCGATGCGCAACGCGAGCGCATCCATACCGCCGCACGCGACATCTGCGCCGCCGCGGGCTACACCAGTGCGGGCACGGTGGAATTCCTGCTAAGTGCAGGCGGCGCGATCTCCTTCCTGGAGGTCAACACCCGCCTGCAGGTGGAACACCCGGTGACCGAGCAGACCACCGGCATCGACCTCGTGGTCGAGCAACTGCGTGTGGCCGATGGCCTGCCGCTCACCATCACGGAAACGCCGGCGCCGCTGGGCCACTCGATCGAGTTCCGCATCAACGCCGAGGACGTGGGCCGTGGCTTCCTGCCGACGCCGGGCCCGGTACGGTGCTTCGAGCCGCCGTCCGGCCCGGGCGTGCGCGTGGACGCTGGCGTGCAATCGGGCTCGGTCGTGCCCGGCACGTTCGACTCGCTGATGGCCAAGCTGATCGTCACCGGCGCCACGCGCGAACAGGCCCTGACCCGCGCCCGCCGCGCGCTGCGCGAATTCCGGATCGAAGGCGTCGCCTCGGTGCTGCCGTTCCACCGTGCCGTGATCGACAACGCCGACTTTGTGGGCACCAATGGCTTCAACGTGCACACGCGCTGGATCGAATCCGATTTCGCCGAGCCGCTGGCCGCCGCCGTCCGTGCGGAGCCCCAGCCCGACAGCAGCCTGCTTCGCACTGCCATCGAGATCGATGGCCGGCGCGTCATGCTGGGCCTGCCGGCTCAACTGCTGGGCGGACTGGCCAATGCGCAGGCGGCAAGTCCGGTCACCGCGCCGGCCGAGGCCGCCGAAGCCGACGCCAGGGATGTGCCGGCCCCGGTCGCCGGCACCGTGCACGCCTGGAAGGTATCCGACGGTGACGAGGTCAAGGAAGGCGACCTCATCGCGGTCATGGAAGCCATGAAGATGGAGATGCAGGTCCACGCGCATCGTGCCGGCCGCATCGTGCTGCGCGCCGCCGCGGGCATCTTCATGGCCGCGGGCGCGCCGATCGCGACCATTGGCTGAGCCACGGCCGATCCGGTGGACTAGCTGGCCAGCACGTTCACCGCATCTTCGAGCGCCTGGGCCTGCTGCTTCAAACCCGTCGCCGCCGCGGCAGATTCCTCGACCAGCGCCGCGTTCATCTGCGTGATGTGCGCCATCTGCTCGACCGCCGCGCTGGTCTGCTCGATCTCCACGCTCTGCCCGCGGCTGGCGTTGGCAATGGCGGAAATCGTTCGCGTCAGCGCCGACACCGACTGCTCCACGCGATCCATCTCGCTGCCGGCACTGATGGCCGCATCGCTGCTGGCCTGCACGACTTCGAGCGAGTTCTCGATCAGCGCCTTGATCTGCTTGGCAGCCGCTTCGGCGCGCTGCGCGAGCGATCGCACCTCCCCCGCCACCACGGCAAAGCCACGCCCGTGCTGGCCCGCACGCGCGGCCTCGACAGCTGCGTTCAGCGCGAGCAGGTTGGTCTGGATGGCGATGTCGTCGATCACCGAGGTGATCTCGGCAATCCTGCGGGACTGCGTGGTCACCTGCTCCATCAGAGTCGCCGAGCGGCGCACGCCGCCTGCCGCTGCCGATGCCGCGTCTGCCGTACTGCGCCCTTCCTGATGTGCACGCTCGGCATCGCTCGCATTCTGCCGCGCGGTTTCGGTGATCTGCGCGAGCGTCGCCGTCGTCTGCTCGATGGCGCTCGCCTGCTGTTCGGTGCGCTCCGACAAGTCCGCATTGCCGCTGGCGAGCCCGACCGAAGACTGCCATACGCTCTCGATCGAATTCCGCGTGTCCAGCAGCACGCCCACAAGCCGTGCGTTCATCTGGTTCAGGAAGCGGCCGAGCAGCCGCGTCTGCGCGTCGCCGCATTCAGGGAAGCGGTGTTGCAACTGCCCGGACAACACGGCGAGCGCGCTGCGGTTCAGGCGCATCACGGGCTGCAGGATGTTGAACGCGAGGTAGCAAGCGGCAGCGCCGCACATCGCCACTGCCGCGCCCGCGAGCGACCACGTGACAACGGGCGGCGCCGCCCAGAGCGTTGCGCTCGCCGCCGCCAGCGCGATCAGCACGACCTGCGCAGCCTGCACCACGAGCAGGCGCGCCACCACAGGCAGCCGCAACAGTCGCTGCACGACCCCGGCCGCGCCCTTACGGAAGACCTCACCGCCGGACAGCCGCCAGCGCGACTGCGCTTCACGCTTCAGGTCCGCATAGAGCCGGGTCGCCGATGCGATCTGCGCCTTCGTGGGCGCCGTCCTCACCGACAGGTAACCCGATGGCTTGCCGTCCTGGAACACCGGCGTGACGTTGGCCAGCACCCAGTAGAAGCCGCCATCCTTGCGCCGGTTCTTGACCACCCCGGTCCACGGCGTCCCGGCGCGAACCGTGGCCCACAAGTCGGCGAATGCGGCGGCCGGCATGTCGGGGTGGCGGACAATGTTCTGCGGCTGGCCAATGACCTCGGCACGGTCGTAGCCGCTGCTGCGAAAGAACGCCTGGTTGGCGTATTCGATATTGCCTTGCGTATCGGTCCTGGTGATGATGACTTCGTCCGATGGCAAGCGGTACTCGTTGTCGGTGACCGGAAGATTCAATCTCATATGCTGGTTGTCTGTGCTGTTGCAACCTTGACTCCGACTTCGCTACGGAAGTCGCCCCTGGTAGTTCCCGCCTGACCCGGCATGGCGTCCGGCCGCGGGCGAGTATTCCCGAAGGGCTGCATCAGGACGAGAAGGGCCGCTTCGAACATCGTCACGATTTGATGGCGCGCAAATGAGCGCCATGCCTACCCCTTCCGGCGGATTGCATTCGCACATGTGTTGACCGGACTGGACCACCGGCAGATGGCAAGAAAAAGGCCCCGGAAGCATGATGCTTTCGGGGCCTTTTTCTGTCAGCGGCAACCAACACCGGCACCGCGGCCGGCGAGGTTCCAGCGACGCCTTCCGCGGCTATTTCAGCGACTGCGCATACGCTTCGAGCTGGGTGATGCAGGTACCCCATCCGTCGAAGAAACCCATTTCCTCATGCTGGTCGCACGAAGCCTTGTCCTTGTGCAGGACCCTGGCCACGTAGCGCGTATGTTCGCCCTCGTCTTCCATGGTGATGTACGCGGTCATCGGCAGCCAGGGGTTGTCGGCGGGGCGCCACTGCGCGACCAGCGCCGTGGTCCAGACGATGCGCGAGCGCGGCACCACATCGAGGAAGGAACCCGGGTTGTCGCTGATGCCGCCATCGGGGCCACGCATCAGCGTGTGGAAGGCGCCGCCCGGCACGAGGTCGAAGGCGAGGACTTCGGTGGTCCACGGCTTCGGGCACCACCATTCCTTCAGGTGGCTCGGGTCGGTCCAGGCTTTCCAGACGAGGTCCCGCGGCGCCTTCAGCACGCGCGAAATTTCGAGGTCGAGATCCTGCTTACTGCTCATTACGAGTCTCCTTGGCATGCAGCGCTTCCACGTAGTCAGCCAGGCGATCGGTGCGCGCTTCCCAGATCGCCCGCTGTTCCGCCATCCATGTCTCGGCGGCCTGCAACGTTGCCGGTTCCAGCTCGCACATGCGCACGCGGCCCAGCTTGTGCGAGCGCACCAGGCCGCTGCGCTCGAGCACGGTCAGATGCTTGAGGAACGATGGCAACGCCATGGCAAACGGCGCCGCCAGTTCCTTGACCGGGGCAGCGCCCAGTCCGAGCCGCGCGACGACGGCGCGACGCGTGGGATCCCCCAATGCGAGGAAGACCTGGTCGAGCGGAAAATAGTTAGCCATATGGCTAACTATATCGGCAAATGCGTCGACGTCAAGGTCGGAAATCCAAAAGGTGCAAAAGCGGGAATCAGCAAGGATCAGGCAGCCGCGCTTTGCCCATGCGAGCCGCGCGCAGAAGTACAAAGGCCAGCCCGTTGGCTGGCCTTTGGTGATTCAGTGCCACGTGAGTCGGTTCCGTGTAACGCTTCCACAGATTGTTCATCCGCTTCTGCATTCACTGCCCAACACTAGCCATCGCCTATCCTGCGGCACCCCAGGACACGACTGCAGCTTAGTACAAATTCCGGCAGATGGTACCCCCGGAATGCCGCCATGCCGGTCAGGTCACTGCGATGCGGTCATCCACGAGGCGAATGTTGCCGCCAGGCTTGTCCTCCATCACCTTGAGCACGCGGTTGCCCACCTGCAGTGTGACGCCGCCGTGGATGCGCCGGCCGGCTTCGATCACCGCGTCGGCGGCCGGGTTCATCTGTGTGCCGAGTTCTGCGATCTTCGCGTCGAGTTCGAACAGGTCGCTCGATGACTTGAACAGCGTGGCGCGCGCCTTCTCGCGCAGGTCGCCGACCGCGCGTTCCGGATGCTTGGCAAAGAAGGCCACCAACTGCTTGACCTTGTTCTGCTCCTCCAGCAGGCGCCGGCGCTCTGCTTCGAGTGCGGCGCGCTGGGCATCCGCGTAAGGGTTCAGTCCGACCTGCACGATGGTGGCGCTGCCCGCGGGCGCGCCGAGCACCGCCGCACGCACGCCCAGCAGCGCGCGGCTGCGGCCGCCGCTGATGCTGCCCATGCCGCTGGTGCCGCCCACCACGATGCGCTCGCCCGCCGCCACATCGCTCTGGCGGATGCCGCTTTCCACGGCCACCTCGGTGCCGGCCTCGACCACGGCGTTCTCGATGAAACGCGCCTGGACGGCGCCCTGGCAGCGCACGCTGGCGCGGCTGATGGTACCGCTCGGTTCCGCATGCCCGGTTTCGGACTTGCCGATGATGCCGCCCTTGACCACGATGCTGCCGCCTGCCTCGATCGTCGCGGCTTCGATCGTGCCCTCCACGAGCACGTCGCCCGTGACCTTCACCGACATGCCGGTGCGGATATCGCCAGAGACACGCAGCGTGCCGTCGAACGCCACATTGCCCGAATGCAGGTCCACGGATTCCACCTGCACCACCGGGCTAACGGCGATGCCATGCATGCCCACCACCGGCGAACCGGCAAGTACTGCCACGAGCAGGTTTGGATCGTTGGGATCGGCAGCGGCGCCGGTCAGGCCTTCGGCAAACGGCGTGTCCTCGACAGTATCTGCAGGCAGCGGCTTGCCAAAGACGTCGACGCCGTCACTGCCCGGCTCGGCCGGTATGCGGCGCATCAACGGCGTGCCGGGGCTGACCAGCATCAGGTTGCCGAGCTCGCGCAGATCCATGGGGGCATCGTCGTCGGACTGTACCGGCTTGCGCGGCTCCAGCAGATTGACGAAGCGCGCCGGCTGGCCCTGCCTGGGCGCCATGCCCGCGGCGATCTCGCGCAACTCGCAGCTCCGTTCTGCCAAGGAGGCTTCGAGCACCAGCGCCTTGATCTGCGCGGTCACGCCGCGTTCGGCGACGGCGCTCCGGATCTCGGTCTCGGTCACCGGGCGGCCGCCTTCCGGGCGCATCAGCGTCAGGCGGACAGCCAGGCCATCGTCGCTGATGTCGAGTTCGAATGCACCGTCGATCAGCGCGCCGACCGTGGCATCGATTTCGCGATCGGCCTGCTGGCACTGGCTCAGGAATTGCGCGACGGCGCGCTGGTCCAGCCTGGCTTCGCTCCAGCCATGGCTGGCCAGGCATTCGCGGAATGCGGTGTGATCGGGCGGCATCCGCCCCGCTTCGGGCACGTAGCACGCACGCACCTGCTCGCCCGGCTCGCTGAGCTCCAGGCGCAACCCTGACTCGTGACTCATGAGTCCCCCAAACAGTTCTTTTGTGCAGCGGGGCAGTCTTCTGTCGCCGCTGGCAAGGCGCAGCGGCGCAGGCTGGTGTGGACGTGCGCCACCCCCGCTTGTTGTCATTGCATTACCTACGGCAATTCACAACAAAACTTGAGGTAGAACAAACCCGGGACTTGCGGCCCTGCCGCCACCAGATGCGCGGACTGTGCCGGCGTTTTCGGTAAACTGTCGGTCTTCGAGGCGTCTGCCGCCTCCCGCATTCCCCGCAGTCATGCCAAATACCCACGAAATCCGCCCCGGCCAGTCGATCGAACTGCTCAAGGAACTCCATATCCTGACGCGCGACGGCAAGATGAACCAGGACAGCCGGCGCAAGCTCAAGCAGGTCTACCACCTGTTCCAGTTCATCGAACCGCTGTTGCAGGAGGTCAAGGCCGAGCGCGACGCCGTCACGCTGGTCGACCACGGCGCCGGCAAGTCGTACCTCGGCTTCATCCTGTACGACCTGTTCTTCAAGAGCTTGCACGACCAGTCGCACATCTTCGGCATCGAAACGCGCGAGGAACTGGTGCAAAGCTCGCAGGCGCTTGCAGCGCGCCTCGGCTTTCCGGGCATGTCCTTCCTGAACCTGTCAGTGGCGGACTCCATCACCTCGGCGGCACTGCCCGAGACCGTCGACGTGGTCACCGCGCTGCACGCCTGCAACACGGCGACCGACGATGCGATCCGCTTCGCGCTGGCCAAGCGTGCGCGGCATATCGTGCTGGTGCCGTGCTGCCAAGCCGAGGTCGCGAGCGTGCTGCGCAAGAACAAGGGCCGCCTGCTCGCCGGCAATCCGCTGACCGAGATCTGGCGCCACCCGCTGCATACGCGCGAATTCGGCAGCCAGGTGACCAATGTGCTGCGCTGCCTGCAGCTCGAAGCGCACGGCTACCAGGTCAGCGTGACCGAACTGGTCGGGTGGGAACACTCGATGAAGAACGAGCTGATCATCGCCCAGTTCAAAGACCTGCCGCGCCGCCGCCCTGCCGAGCGGCTCGAAAATGTGCTGGGCACGCTCGGCCTCGAAGAGATGCGCGAGCGGTTCTTCACTGCCCCTGCGTAGACCGCGGCGTTACTCGTCAGTCTTGCGCGGCGCTGCCGCGTCGTCGTCGCCATCCATCCAGCGCCGCCAGCCTTCATGGCCAAGGCGGCGCACGGTTTCCATATTGCGCTCGTAGATATCGGCCGCGTCGGGGAATGCGTCGGCCGCGCGCGCGATGCTGTCCTCGCGCAGCAGATGCAGGATCGGATATGGCGCGCGGTTGGTGTAGTTCTCGATATCGTCCGGCTCCGTGTCTTCGAACTGGTACTGCGGATGGAAGCTCGCGATCTGCAGCGTGCCTTCCAGGCGCAGGCTCTTCAGCAGGCGTTCGGCGAAATAGAGGAAGTCGTTGTAGTCGATGAAATCGCCCAGCGCATCGGGCACGATCAGCAGCGTGGTATCGACCTGCGCCGCGTCGGTCTCGGCCAGCAGCTTCAGTTCGCGTTCCAGGTCGTCCAGCACGTCAGGCGCTTCCGTCGCATTGCTGACCACGTAGCGGACCTGTTCCTTCACATACACGCTCTTGGCAAAGGGACAGAGATTGAGCCCGATTACCGCGCGCGCGAGCCAGTGGCGCGTGGCGGCAATGACGGCGTCTTGATGGCTGGCGGAGGACGACATGGCGGCAAGGCAGAGACAAAGCACCATTTTAGCGCTCGCGCACGCTCTATAATCCGCGGCGTAGTGCGCCCTCCTTTCTATTGCCATGCCGCCCACCGATATCCCGACCACCACGACCAGCACCTTGCCGGTAGAAGCCGCCGTGATCGGCGGCGGCCCCGCGGGCCTGATGGCGGCCGAGGTGCTGGCCTCCCGCGGCGTGCGCGTGCATGTGTTCGACGCCATGCCGTCGGTGGGCCGCAAGTTCCTGATGGCCGGCAAGAGCGGCATGAACCTCACGCACGCCGAACCCGAACCAGCATTCACCGGGCGCTATGGCGAACGCGCGGATGTCATCGCGCCGATGCTCGCGGATTTCGGCGCACAGACGCTGCGCGAGTGGGTGCACGGGCTTGGCATCGAAACCTTCGTTGGCAGTTCGGGCCGTGTGTTTCCGACCGACATGAAGGCCGCGCCGATGCTGCGCGCGTGGCTCCATCGTCTGCGCGACAGCGGCGTGGAGTTCCATATGCGGCACCGCTGGCTCGGCTGGACGGACGATGCATCGCGCGCGCTGCGCTTTGCCACGCCGCAAGGCGAACAGCCCGTGCAGGCGAACGCCGTGATCCTGGCGCTCGGCGGCGCAAGCTGGGCGCGGCTCGGATCGGATGGTGCGTGGGTGCCGCTGCTCGCGCAGCATGGCGTCGATATCGCCGCGCTGCGGCCGGCGAACTGCGGCTTCGATGTAGCGTGGAGCGCGATGTTCTCCGAGCGCCATGCCGGCCATCCGGTGAAGCCCGTTGCGCTCGCCGTGACCGACGTAAATGGCAACGCGCACTACCGGCAGGGCGAATTCGTGATCAGCGCCGGCGGCATCGAAGGCAGCCTGGTCTATGCGCTGTCCGCGCCGATCCGTGACTTGATCGAGCGAGACGGCGAAGCAGTTGTCCACCTGGATCTGCTGCCGGACCACGATGCGCAGCGCGTGCTGACAGAGGTATCGCATCCGCGTGGCTCGCGCTCGCTGTCGAGCCATTTGCAGAGCCGGCTAGGCATCACGGGCGTGAAGGCCGGGCTGCTGCGCGAATGCCTGTCGAAGGAAGCCATGCATGATGCGGCGGCGCTGGCGGCAGCGATCAAAGCGCTGCCATTGCGCCTGCTGCGTGCACGGCCGATCGATGAAGTCATCAGCAGCGCAGGCGGCGTTCGCTTTGAAGCGATGAACGCGCACCTGATGCTCAATGCGCTGCCCGGCGTGTTCTGCGCCGGCGAGATGCTGGACTGGGAAGCGCCGACCGGCGGCTACCTGCTCACGGCGTGTTTCGCCAGCGGCCGCACCGCAGGCCGGGGCTCGGCCGACTGGCTGATCAACGGCCGTTGACGATGGCCAGGGCTACGGCCTCGGCCACTTCGATGCCGTCGATCGCGGCGGAGTAGATGCCGCCTGCATAGCCAGCACCCTCGCCTGCGGGATACAGGCCTTCGACGTTCACGCTCTGGTAGTCAGCCTTGCGCTCGATGCGCAGCGGCGACGACGTGCGCGTCTCCACGCCGGTCAGCACCGCGTCGTGCATCGCAAAGCCGGCGATCTTCTTGTCGAGTTCCGGCAGCGCCTCACGGATCGCTTCGATGACATAGTCGGGCAGCGAGGTGCTCAGGTCGGTCGGCGTCACGCCCGGCTTGTACGACGGCTCGACCGAACCGAGCGAGGTCGACGGACGGCGCGCGATGAAGTCGCCGACGAGCTGGCCCGGTGCGCTGTAGTTGCGACCGCCCAGTTCAAACGCGCGCTCTTCCCACTTGCGCTGGAACTCGATGCCGGCCAGCGGACCGCCGGGATAATCGTCCGGCGTAATGCCCACCACGATGCCCGCGTTCGCATTGCGCTCCGCGCGCTTGTACTGGCTCATGCCGTTGGTCACCACGCGGCCCGGCTCCGAAGCCGCCGCCACCACGGTGCCGCCGGGGCACATGCAGAAGCTGTAGACCGCACGGCCGTTGCTGCAGTGATGCACCACCTTGTAGTCGGCCGCACCGAGCAGCTTGTTGCCGGCGAACTTGCCGAAGCGGCTGCGGTTGATCAGGCCCTGCGGATGCTCGATACGGAAGCCCAGCGAGAACGGCTTGGCTTCCATGAACACGCCGCGGTCGTGCAACGCATAGAACGTATCGCGCGCGCTGTGTCCCACGGCGAGGATGACGTGCTCGGCCGGCAGGTAATCGCCGGTGGACAGCTTCAGGCCACGCAGCTTGCCCTGTTCGATGTCGAAATCATCGACGCGGGTTTCGAAGCGGACTTCGCCGCCAAGCTCGCGGATCTCCGCGCGCATCTTCTCGACCATGCTGACCAGTCGGAACGTGCCGATGTGCGGACGCGCCTTGAACAGGATGTCTTCCGGCGCGCCGGCGCGCACGAACTCGTCGAGCACCTTGCGGCCGTAGTGCTTCGGGTCCTTGATCTGGCTGTACAGCTTGCCGTCCGAGAACGTGCCCGCGCCGCCTTCGCCGAACTGCACGTTCGACTCGGGGTTCAGCACGCTCTTGCGCCACAGGCCGAAGGTGTCCTTGGTGCGCTCGCGCACTTCCTTGCCGCGCTCGAGGATGATCGGGCGGAAGCCCATCTGCGCGAGCAGCAGCCCGGCCAGCAGGCCACACGGCCCCATGCCGATCACGACCGGCCGCGGCGTGTTGCCGCCCTGCGGCGCCTGCGCGACGAAGTGGTACGCCATGTCGGGCGTAACGCTCCAGTTCGGCTTGCCCGCCATGCGGCGGATAGCGGCGGGCTCGTCCTTCACCTCGATGTCGATGATGTAGGTGAGCTTGATGTCGGAGCGCTTGCGCGCGTCGTGCGCGCGGCGGAACACGGTGTATTGCACAAGCCCGTCGCCCTTCACGCCGATCTGGGCCAGCGCGCTGCGCACGGCACGATCGAGATCGTCTTCGGTGTGTTCGAGGGAGAGCTTGAGTTCGGAAAGGCGAAGCATGGAAACCTGCGAGGATGCGACCACAGTGGTGGCCGGAACGACCGCGTCACCCGTGCCACGTGGCATCAGGAGAGGGCCAGAAAAGGGCACCGGCCGGGCAAAGCCGGCCGGTGCGCCATTCTATCGGGTTTCCGCTTCGACGGGGCTGGTGGTGGCCTGCCATTGGCGGCGCTGTAGTCGTGCGAGCAGTCGGTTCCACAGGCGCTGCCACATGCCCGGCTCGGGTGCATGCCACATCACCTCTGCGGCACCCGATGCGGAAACAATGATCCATCCGCTCTCGCTGACGACGATCACGCCGCCAGCAGTCAGCGAGTGGCTCAGCGCGAAGGCCCCGACAGCGGCCCACTGCGGCGGCAATGTGACCTCAACCCGACCTTGGGCCACATGGAGGACGGTGCCGCGCGCAGCATGGCGGCGCAGGGCTTGCCCCGGGCCGAGCGTGTAGCCAAGCGGGGAATTCGGGTGGGAGGTCGAGGCGGGCATGAGCGGCTCCTGGGCAGGGTTCAGACAGGTTCCAGCGTATCGGCGCCCCCTTCGCTCACACAGCCACAACAGTCCCGGCCGCGGACCAGAACAGTGCAGGTTTTTTCCGTCTGTTACGATGCAGATGCCTGCCGTCTGTATCTGTTCACGCGCCCGCCCGCCGGGCGATCATGCCGCATGGACTCCGCCCCGCTCTACCAGCAACTCGCCGACCAGTACCGCCACGCCATCCGCGCCGGCACGCTGGCGCCGGGGCACCGCATGCCGTCCGTGCGTGCGCTGATGACCACCCATGACGTGAGCCTGTCGACCGCGCTGCAGGCGTGCCGGCTGCTCGAGAGCGACGGCCTGCTCGAAGCCCGCCCGCGCTCTGGCTATTTTGTGCGGACGGCCACGCCGCTGCGCCTGGCGCCGATCACCGAACCGGCGCCCACGCTGCCCGATCCGGCGCAGTACATCGGCATGCACCAGCGGATATCGTCCGTACTCGCCCGCAGCCAGCAGGATCCGTCGACCTTCAGCCTCGGCGGCGCCCGTGGCGCGCCCGCGCTCTATCCGCTTGCCGCACTCCAGCAAGCAGCCGGACGCATCCTGCGGCGCGACCCCACGCTCTTCGGCGAAGCCGCCGCCCCAGGCGGCCACCCGGCCTTGCGCGCCGCGCTGGCACGGCTGGCGCTGCGGCACCGCTTCACGCTGTCGCCCGATGAAGTGCTGATCACGCACGGCTGTACCGAGGCCCTGCAACTCGCGCTGCGTGCCGTCGCCAGCCCCGGCGATGTGATTGCCGTGGAGTCGCCGACCTACTACGGGCTGCTGCAGATTCTGGAAAGCCTGGGCATGCGCGCGCTCGAGATCCCGTGCAGCGCGCAGACCGGACTCTCGCTGGAAGCGCTGGAACTGGCCGTACGCACGTACGACAACATTCGCGCCGTGGTCGCCATGCCGAACCTGCAGAACCCGCTCGGTTCGATCATGCCGGACGCGCACAAGAGCCGGCTCGTGCAATGGTGCGAGGATCACGGCGTGCCGCTGATCGAGGACGACTGCCTGTCCGGCACCGCCGACTTCGACACGCCGCTGGCCGCCGCGAAGGCATGGGACCGCACTGGCAACGTGATCTACTGCTCGTCCGTGCACAAGACCCTGGCACCGGGCGTGCGGCTGGGCTGGATCGCGGGCGGCAAATGGCATGCGCGCGTGGAGATGCTGAAGTTCGCGCTATCACGTCCCAACGAAATGCTGTCGCAGGCGGCGGTCGCCGAATTCATGGCCGCGGGCGGCTATGAGCGCCACCTGCGGCGCTTGCGCGTAGCCCTGCGCCAGCAGCGCGAGTGGACGGCACAGGTGATCGCAGCAACCTTCCCCGCCGGCACGCGACTGACATTACCGCGCGGCGGCTTTCACCTGTGGGTCGAACTGCCGGCCGGCGTAACGTCGGAAGCCGTGTTCGAGCAGGCTCTGCGGGAGGGCGTCTACGTCGCTCCGGGCCTTATGTTCTCGAACTCCCCGCGCTGCGACGGCTTTATCCGCATCAACTGCGGCACGCCGCGTTCCACACAGGTCGAGCACGCGCTCGCTACCCTGGCCGCGGTGGTCCATCGGCTGGCGGCATAGGCGGCGGCATCGGAATTTCACGAGATCCTGATGCAGGACAAGTCGGTCCGGCGGGCAAGCCGATACCATCTGGTGATCCCCTTCCCGGCTTGACCAGGCCGCGCCATGTACGAACCCGACGCCCCCCACCCCCTCCTCCAGAACGAATTGCGCGCGCTTGCCCCGGTGCTGACCGCGGGCTCCCTGCTCCAGGCCATCGCCCTGCAGTTGCTCGCCGAGAGCGAACAGGCTGCCAGCCGGCAGGTGATTGTCCGCGTAGAGCACGTCCGGGCCGCCTGATTGACCGGCGTCACCGCGGCGCCAGGCCTGCCGCTCCCCTTTTTGCAACACCGCTCCCTTTTTCGTTTGTGCTGGCCTATCCTTGTCCGCTGGCGCGGCTGACCGTTCCTGGAGGGTCCCCAGGGGGCTGGCCGCATCGCCGCAGCACCCCAGCGATCAACGGGAATACAAGAAGAAGGGAGAATGGCCTTGCGCAGTGCAACCGCGGCGTCGTGCGTCGACGACGACTACCAAACCCTGTTTCAACTCGCGCCGGTCTCGCTCTGGCTGGAAGACTTCAGCGCCGTGCGCGAGCATTTCGAGCGGCTGCGCGCCGAAGGTGTGACGGACTTGCGGGCCTACCTGCGGGCCAATCCGGATGAAGTCGCGCACTGCTCGTCGCTGATCCGCGTGATCGCGGTGAACCGCCGCACGCTGGACCTGTTCCGCGCGGCCGACCTGGAGGATCTGGTCGCCAATCTGGACACCGTGTTCCGCGACGACATGTTCGACCAGCACGTCGAGGAACTCGGCCAGCTCTGGGATGGCGGCAACCGCTTTGCGAGCCAGACCGTGAACTACACGCTCGAAGGCGAGCGCCTCGACATCCGGCTCGAAGCCACCGTCATGCCTGGGCATGAGGCCACCTGGGAACGCGTGCTGCTGTCGATCGAGGACATCACCGCGCGCGTGCGGAGCGAGCGCGACCTGCGCCGCAGCGAGCAATACGCGCTGGGGCTGTTCGAACATTCACCGGTGTCGCTGTGGGTGGAAGACTTCAGCGTCGTGAAGATGCTGCTCGACGAAGTCCGCGCGGCCGGCATTTCGGACTTCCGTACCTTCCTCAACGTGCATCCGGACTTCGTCTCGCGTTGCATGCAGGAAATTCGTGTGCTCGACGTCAACCAGCAGACGCTGCTGATGTTCGGCGCCGAATCGAAGGAAATCCTGCTCTCGCGCCTGGGCGACGTGTTTCGCGATGACATGCGCATCCACTTTGCGGAGCAACTCATCGACCTGTGGCACGAGAAGCTGTGGCAACAGCGCGAGGTCGTCAACTACGCGCTGGACGGACGTTCCGTCGACGTCTTCATGCAATGGTCCGTGTTCCCCGGATGCGAGCAGGACTGGGACCAGGTGCTGGTGTCACTCACCGACATCACGGCCCGCAAGAAGGCTGAGGCCTACGTCGAGTTCCTGGGCAAGCACGACGTCCTGACCAAGCTGTACAACCGCGCCTTCTACGAGGATGAACTGGCCCGCCTGGGCCGCAAGGGCCCGTGGCCGGTCAGCGTGGTCGCCGTGGACCTGAACGGCCTGAAGACGGTCAACGACCAGTTCGGCCATGGCGATGGCGATGCGCTGCTGCGGCGCACCGGCGAGGTGCTCAAGAAGGCCGTGGGCGAACAGGTCTGCGTGGCCAGAATTGGCGGCGACGAGTTCATGGTGCTGCTGCCCGGCCGCGACGAACGCGGCGCGGCCATGGTGGTGGAGCAGATCGAAAAGGTCGTAGAGCTGAACAACCAGTTTTACCCGGGAACCGCACTCAGTTTCTCGATCGGCCATGCGACCTGCCACCAGGGCGAGCGCCTGAGCGACACGGTCAAGATCGCCGACAGCCGCATGTACGAGGCCAAGCGCGCCCACTACGAAGGCCTGGGGGATCGCCGGCGGGACTGATCGGCAGCCTCATCGCAAAAGAGCCGGCAAATGCCGGCTCTTTTCGTATCCGCACCGGTCTGCCGGCGCTTACAGGTAGATGATCAGCGCGATGCCCGCGATGATCAGTCCGAACTTCGTCACGTAGTAAAGCTTGCGGTTCCACGCCTTGTAGCGGCGCCGATACTGCCCGGCCAGCCAGACGAAACGGAACAGCTTGTTGATCATGCCGGTCTGGTCGTTCTCGTCGTTGGGCGAGCTTGCCGCGGTCATGACCTTGCGGCCCAGCCAGTGGTTGATCTTGCTGGCCCAGCCAAAACGCATCGGGCGCTCGATATCGCAGAACAGGATCAGGCGGTTGGCATCGCTCTTGTTCTCGGCCCAGTGCAGGTAGGTCTCGTCGAACACCACGCCCTGCCCGTCGCGCCAGCTATGGCGCTCGCCGTCGACCTCGATGAAGCAGCGGTCGTCGTTCGGCGTGGCCAGGCCCAGGTGATAGCGCAGCGAACCGGCGAACGGGTCGCGGTGCGGGTTGAGCTTGCCGCCCGGCGGCAGTTCCGCGAACATCGCGGCCTTCACGCTGGGGATGTCACGCAGCAGCGATACCGTCTTGGGGCACAGCACTTCGGCGGACGGATGCTGGGCTTCGTACCACTTCAGGTAGAAGCGCTTCCAGCCGTTCTTGAAGAACGAGTTGAAGCCGGCGTCGTCGTTCTTCTCGGCGGCCTTGATCTTGCGCATCGCGGCCAGGGCCAGGCCCTCGTCACGGATCTCCGGCCAGGCGGCACGGATCCGTTCCAGATCGGGGAAGCGTTCGACCGGAATATAAGGCGTGCGCGGCACGCCTGAAAACGCATACATGAAGCAGTTGACCGGCGCAACGAGCGCCGAATGGTCGAGCAGCTGGCGCCAGATGCGCAGGCGGGCCTTGCCGCGGAAATGCACATACAGGATGGCGCCGAGATACCCGGCGACGATTATCCACTTGATCACCCGAATTTCTCCAAGGCAGCCGCGAGCCGCGCGCGTGCGTAGTCACGCCGCCGGCCGGGGCCAAAACGCGTATTTTAAGCGAAATGGCAGGCCTGCCGCACCGTGATACGGCGGCGCCACATAGCCACCCTTTGCGAGCGGGCGGCGTGCTAGCCGCGCGACTGGCGCGAAATGCGCTCGATCAGCGCGCGCGCATCGTCGGGCATGCCCTGCAGGGTCAGCAGCCTGGCGTTGAGCACCAGGTTTTCCAGCACCAGCTTCGCAGTGGACGCCCACATCGCCGCCAACTGCGCCTCGGCCGGCATGCCGGACGCCTCAAGCTCGTTCGAGCGCTCGGCAATCAGCCGGCACGCGAGCTGGCGCAGCGCGGCATCGTCGAACGGCAGGTTAGCGTAGTCGATGGGGTCTTCCTTCTCCACCTCGACCATGAGTTGCATCAGGATGTCTTCGGTCATCGGCAAGCGCTCCCGGCAATCCACTTCTGATCACACGACTCATCCGCGTCACACGCGGAAATCCGCAGCCATGTCCGCATCGGTGCGCGCTTCGAGCCGACCGGAACGGCAGGCGGCCACAAAGCGCTCGTAATCCTTCTCGACCTGATCGGCATAGCTGTTGGAGTAGCCTACCATCACTTCGGCCATGCGGTCGCTGGTGCCCAGATAGCCGCTGATTTCCGCGGCCAGGCCGCCAGCCTTGGCGTGCGCGCGGGCCAACACCCAGCCACAGAGCGCGCCGTATCTGCCGAGCGCCTCGACATCCATCAGCTCGATCTGCGGTGACAACTTCATGTCGCGCAGCTGGCGCACATAGAAGTCGCGGCCAAAGGGCCCTTTGGTCCACCCAAGGAAGAGATCGCTCGCAGCCTGCATCAGGCGCTGGCCTTCCACGACGCGTCGGCCATCGTGCGACACCGCAGGGCCCTTGAAATAGCGCGCCACGACGGAGCGCGTCGCTTCCTTGATCTGCAGGAACATCGGTTTGCCATGGCTGTCGATCATCAGCTGGATCATGCACCGCGTGCCGACGCTGCCGACGCCCACCACCTTGAAGGCCCGGTCATGGAGCGTGAAATGACTGAGCAAACGCTGGCGGTCAGGGGCCAGGGTGCCGAGATATTCCTTGTAGACCTTCTCCGCGGCGGCCTGAATGTCCTTGGCGGTCATCCAGTCATCGTCCACATCGAATAGCGTATGGGCGCCGCGCACGTGGAAGACGGCCGGCGGCGCGTCGAGGATGGTCCATTTGTCGCCCACGAGCTCCGCCAGCTTGGGCAGCAGCGCCTCGCTGGTGCGATCCGCCGCGCGCTCCATGCCGCGCCGGATACGGCGCTGAATATTCGGTGAGGTCTCTTCCTCGAGCAGGCGATCGAAGGTGATGTGGTCGTACCAGGTGTCGAGGATGCCCATCTCGCCATAGCCCTGCATGCGTGCCTGGTAGCTGCGCACGAGCTGGTAGACGAGGTCATCGGCAACCCCCTGCTTGTGGCGCAGATGCCTGGCCGCCACGACGAAGCTAGCGGCCAGGCGCTTGAGATCCCACTCCCACGGCCCGCGGCTGGTTTCGTCGAAATCGTTCAGGTCGAACAGCAAGGCCCGCTCGGGCGTGGCAAAGCCGCCGAAGTTGGCAAGGTGGCAATCGCCGCAAATCTGCATGTGCAGGCCCGAGTTCGGCGTACCCGCCAGATCGTGCGCCTGCACGATGGCACTGCCGCGGTAGAACGCGAACGGCGATTCGATCATGCGCCCGTAGCGCAGCGGCACCAGTCGCCGCACCCGGCCTTCGCTGCTGATCTTCAGCAACTCGACCGGGTCGCGGTCCACATTGCCGATTTCCGCGTGCGCGCCGCGCGGGACTTTGCGGCGCACGGACTTGCCGTTGTCACGCCGATCGCCGGATTCTTCCGTTGTCGCCACAATGCCTCCATGCCGGGGGGCCGGCCATCGCCATTTGTGCAGCATCTGCAACAGAAGCTAGTTCACGCCCTGCGGCTTGTCAATTTCCATGGAGGATGGGACGGCGCGCAGGGAAAGCCACCTGGTCGGCCAGCGCACGTTCTTCTCAGGGATATCACTCTCTCCACTTCGCGCGGCAGATGATACTCTGCCCGCTGTTCCGAGACCGCCAGGCCGGGACGTGACGCACTCCGCACGAAGTTGGCGGCGGTGTTGCGTATCAGGAATTTCCGCGCCTTTTGCGAGCGCATCAAAAGATGCACTGAACAAAGCGAGCGAGCTGCAGTCTCATTCGCTTTCCACACAAAGAGTCGCGTCCATGACCAAGCGTTTGTTGTCCGCCATGCGTCAGTACGCATGGTTTACCGGTGTCAAACACCATGTCGTCCAAGGCGTTGAAGCCCTGGCCGAGTTGCTCAAATCCCCTTCTGCCGCAGCACGCGCGGTTGCCGCAGTGATTTCCGAGACCGAGCACGGGGTTCAGGTCTGGGTGTCGTACTTCGGCAAGCCGCTGGACCCGCATACGAACTATGTGCTCTGGCCCGGCCGGGCTCTGCGTCCGGCGCGCCGACGCGTCCAGCCCACGCCGCTCGAGTACATGCAGCGCAGACAGGACGACTGAACGTTGGCCTTCGGGCCTCGGCATCATGCGGACTGGAAGGGGCTCGCCCCTTCACTACAATGACTGTTGTGTTCCCGTCGTAGACAAGGAGCGGACATGCCCGAACCGAAACATGACGAAGCGCTGGTCAATCTCTACCTCGAACGTATTTCGGCGCTGTCGGTCAGCGCATTCGACGGGGCCGACGTCAGTAATGAGCTCGATGAAGTCGTGCGTGAAGCCACCTCACGCAGCGGCGGAGACAGCGGCACGCTGAGCGTGCTCGCAAGCCGGCTGCGCGAGCGCGCCGAAGCCGCCGATCGGGAAGGCCAGCCGCTCGTGCGCGACACCTTCGTACAGGCGGCGAGGCTGATTCCATTGAAATAAGAGATAAGCAGATTCGCTCGTTCCGTGCGCACGTGACAAGGCGAATGACATCAGTCCGCGCTATGCATGCGAGGACGAAATCTGCGTGAATTGCTTTGGGAAATTTGGCCGATCGGCCTGAGGAACCAACCACCTGAAGGTGGTGGTTGCGGGGGCAGGACTTGAACCTGCGACCTTCGGGTTATGAGCCCGACGAGCTGCCAACTGCTCCACCCCGCGTCTGAAGAATGAGATTATGCAGGGTTCGCGTGCAGTTGGCAAGTATTTTCTTGCCAACTCGCGAATTTCTCATCCAAGGCGCACGCAAGCGCCATCGCAACCATCAACGCATCATGCGACGCGCCGCTGCTTCGCTTCAGTTCCTGCTTCGGCAAGCACGGTTTCGATGTACTGGTTCACCTGGTCAAGCGCTTCGAGCTTCGTGTCGAACGGATGGTTGGGAAACGGATTGTGCCGCGGTGCCAGTACGCCGCCATCCTGCCTGTGGATGATCTCCACCAGGATCGACCACTTGCCTTTCGGCAAGGCGATCACCTCATAGACGATCTTGTAACCTTCAAATTCCGGCATGGCGTGTACTCCTTTACTGCGTGGCGGACCGGACATCGCCCGCCTCCACATCCAGAGTAGGAGTGCACCCCCGAGACAAAAATGATCTGCGTCAATAGCCGCCGATCAAGGTAGATCACAGCATGATATAAGCCATTGCCGACATCGGAATAATAAAAAGAAGCGCAGGACGGTGCGCATGGATTGCGCACAAGCGACGCCGACACTACCGGCAATGCGTTACCTGGCGGAACCGATGATCCGATCGACAAGCGCATAGCCCGCACTGAATGCGGCAACTTCCGCCGCATGACGCGTCGCGAAATGCTGCGTGCCGCTGACGAGCAACTCCGTATCGCCGGCATCCGCAGGGTCCGCGCCCTCCTGGCTGACGCGAACCTCATATCCCCAGTACGTCGATGATGGCCCCATGCTGACCACACCATCATCGCTTTCATGCTGCTGCGTCACGAGCACGTACACATCCATGTCGCGATACGCCTCCACACGCCATTCGGTCTGGGCCATGCCGATCTCCTTTCTCGATGCTATGCCCTGCTGTTCGAGCCTATGCGCACACGCGACAGATCGCAAGACGAGCCCCTTCGCGCGCAAGGCTAGCGCGTGGGCTGCATCGATGGGAATGAATGTGGCGCGAGATGCGCGGCAAGCAAGGCAGACCGCAAGCGCGCGATAATGAAGAGAAACCGATGGGAACGCCGAAATGGAAAAAGGGCTTCCGTTTCCGGAAGCCCTTTTCTTTCTGCATAGGTGGCGCGGCTGGCAGGATTCGAACCCACGACCCCTTGGTTCGTAGCCAAGTACTCTATCCAACTGAGCTACAGCCGCACTCGAGAAATGAGATTATATCTGAGTTTTGATTTTTGTGAACCCCCTGCGGCACATTTTTTCGTTTTTTCTCGCATACGCGGCCTGCGCGCGCGGTTTTCTATAATGGCTGACCGAAGATGTGATCCCGACCATGAACAAGGCATTTGTCAAAGAGTCGTCTGATGACGACGAAGACGATCTTCCCGAAGGCGCCGCACCGCTGCCAGCGGGCACCAAGAACTACATCACCGCCGACGGCTACCACCGCCTGCGCAATGAACTGATGCACCTGATCGACGTCGATCGTCCCGATGTCGTGCAGATCGTGTCGTGGGCCGCCTCCAATGGCGACCGTTCCGAGAACGGCGACTATCTTTACGGCAAGAAGCGCCTGCGCGAGATCGACCGCCGCATCCGCTTCCTGACGCGACGCCTGGACAAGGCCGAAGTGGTCGACCCGTCGCTGCAGGGCGACAACGACCAGATCTTCTTCGGCGCGACCGTCACTTACGCCAACCAGTCCGGCGAGGAAACGACCATCACGATCGTCGGCATGGATGAAGTGGATCTCGACACGAACCACGTGAGCTGGATCTCGCCAATCGCCAAGGCGCTGATCAAGGCGCGTGAAGGCGATACCGTGGCACTGCGCACGCCGGTCGGCGTCGAACAGATCGATATCCTGGATGTCACCTACCCGCCGCGCAAGGCGGGCTGATTGCGCAATGGCGGCGCTCAGCCGTCGTTGCGGTCGCGGAAGATGCGGATTACGTCCGGGTTCCGCCGCAGGGCACGCATCACGTTAGCCAGGTGCAGGCGGTTCTGTACCTGGATGATGAATTGCATGTAGGTCGCCTCCTGGTGGCCGGCGTCCTGCTGCTCCATCGACACGTGTGCCACGTTGGCATCCGCCGAGGTCAGATCCGCGGCCACGCGGGCCACGATGCCCTTGACGTTGCGCACCATCACCTTGATCGACACGTCGAATGCGCGCGCGGTCTTCTTCGCCCACATGACGTCGATCCAGTGCTCCGGATCCTTGCTGTGCAGGCGCTTGGCCACCTTGCAGTCCTGCACGTGGATCTGCAGGCCTTCGCCCTTGCCCAGGTAGCCGACAATCGGATCGCCGGGGATCGGACGGCAGCACGCCGGGAACAGGATCGACATGCCCTCGTCGCCCGTGATCGGCACCGCCGGCGCTTCTTCGCCCGAGAAAGTCTGCACGGCGGCCAGCAGCGCGCTGTCGACATCGCCTGACAGCTCCTGCAGCAGGATCTCCATGCGCTTGGCCACCACGGCCGGCACACGCCGGCCCAGCGCCAGGTCGGCGAAGATGTCTTCGCGGTGCTTGTTGCCCGTCCACTGGATCATGCGATCCCACACGGTCTGCGGCACGGCCTTCAGCTCGATGCCGAGCTGGCGCGCCGACTGCTCCAGCAGGCGCTCGCCAAGCTGGATCGCCTCGTCGAGCTTGGTGGTCTTCAGGTAGTGGCGAATCGCCGCGCGCGCCTTGCCGGTGCGCACGAACGACAGCCACGACGGGTTCGGCTTCGAGTACGGCGCCGTCACCACTTCGACGATGTCGCCGCTCTTGAGCTCCGTGCGCAGCGGCAGCAGCTCGTTGTTGATCTTCACCGCGACGCACTGGTTGCCCAGGTCACTGTGCACCGCGTACGCAAAATCCAGCGCCGTGGCGCCTCGCGGCAGCGCGCGGATATGGCCCTTGGGCGTGAACACGTAGACCGCGTCCGGGAACAGGTCGATCTTGACGTGTTCGAGGAATTCCTGCGAATCGCCGGTCTGGCTCTGGATATCGAGCAGCGACTGCAGCCACTGGTGCGCCTGCTGCTGGATATCGTTGGCGTGGTCCGCCTGCGTCTTGTACATCCAGTGCGCGGCCACGCCGGCCTCGGCAATCTGGTGCATCTCGCGCGTGCGGATCTGGAACTCGACCGGCGTGCCGAACGGACCAACCAGCGTCGTATGCAGCGACTGGTAGCCGTTGATCTTCGGGATCGCGATGTAGTCCTTGAACTTGCCGGGCATCGGCTTGTACAGGCTGTGCAGCGCGCCCATCGCCATGTAGCAGTGCATCTGCGTTTCCACGACCACGCGGAAACCATACACGTCGAGCACCTGCGAGAACGACAACTGCTTGTCGTGCATCTTGCGGTAGATGCTGTAGAGCGTCTTCTCGCGGCCGGAGAGTTCGGCGACGATGCCAGCATCCGCCAGCGCTTTCTGCGCGGCTTCAAGGATGCGCTTGACCACCTCGCGGCGGTTGCCTCGCGCGGCCTTCACCGCCTTCTCGAGCGTCGCGTAGCGGAACGGCGAGCCGACCTTGAACGACAGTTCCTGCAGCTCGCGGTAAATCGTATTGAGACCCAGCCTGTGCGCGATCGGCGCATAGATCTCCATGGTCTCCAGCGCGATGCGGCGGCGCTTCTCCGGCGGCACGAAGTCGAGCGTGCGCATATTGTGCGTACGGTCGGCCAGCTTCACCAGGATCACGCGCACGTCGCGCGCCATCGCGAGCAGCATCTTGCGGAAGCTCTCCGCCTGCGCCTGCTCGCGGCTCTGGAATTCGAGCTTGTCCAGCTTGGTCAGGCCATCGACCAGTTCGGCGACCTTGGGACCGAATTTCTCGGCCAGCTCGCTCTTGGTGATGCCCTGGTCTTCCATCACATCATGCAGCAGCGCCGCCATGATGGATTGCACATCGAGCCGCCAGTCGGCGCACAGCTCGGCCACCGCCACCGGATGGGTGATGTACGGTTCGCCGCTCTGGCGGTACTGGCCCAGGTGGGCCTCGTCGGAAAACTGGAAAGCCTCGCGCACGCGGGCCTGGTCGGGCACCTTCAGGTAGGCCAGCTTCTCCATCAGCCGCGTGATGGAAATGACCTGCTGGCGCGGCGGCACCGCGGGCTGTGACGTCGGCCCGAAGAAATGCCGGTATGACTGCGCCAGCACAGCATCGATGAACAGGCTGTCGGCTGCCAGTGCCGCCGGCGCCTCCTCCACGGCCGTCAGCTCGTCGTGCATGGCCGATGCCGCCATGCGTGCCTTGCCCTGCGCAATGGGCGGCACGACGGCACGCTCCCCGACAACATCGTTGCCGAGCGGATCAGGGAGATTGGGAGCGCCGGTGCGCGCGTTCACGGATGCCTGGCCGGAAGGAGAGCGCTTACGCGCGGACGCCGCTCCGGCATCGCTGCCCGTCTCGCCGCGCGCTGGTGCGCCGGGGGAGTCGGTTGACGAGGATGGCTGTGACGAAGGCATGGGGACGGCCCCTGGAATCCGGTTGCGGGATGTGTATGCACACGATGCAAGGATGAACCACGGGCCGCCCGGGGAATCAGGTCGGGACCTTCTTGAGCATCTCGATGCCGACCTGGCCCGAGGCGATTTCGCGCAGGGCAACCACAGTGGGCTTGTCCTTCGCTTCCACCTTCGGGGTGTGGCCCTGCACCAGCTGGCGCGCACGATACGTGGCTGCCAGGGCGAGCTCAAAGCGGTTCGGGATGTGTTTCAGACAATCTTCGACGGTAATACGCGCCATATCAAATCCACCTTGGGACAAAACCTGTTGGGTTGCTATTTTACAGCACCGCGCGCGAATCGCCCGGCAGGGCCCCGCGCGCACCGGCGCTCAGTGAATGCCAAGCTCGATGAAGAGCTCGGTATGGCGCGCTTTTTGCGACGAAAAGCGCAGGCGCGTGGCACGCACCACGTTGCGCAGTTCCTCGAGCGCGTTGTCGAAGACCTCGTTGATGATGACGTAGTCCGACTCGGACGCATGCGACATTTCGCTGCCGGCGGCCAGCAGGCGCCGCACGATCACGTTGGGCTCGTCCTGCCCGCGCTTCTTCAGGCGTTCTTCCAGCGCAGTCAGCGACGGCGGCAGGATAAAAATCTCGACGGCGTTCGAGAACCGCTGGTGCACCTGTTGCGCGCCCTGCCAGTCGATCTCGAGCAGCACGTCGTTGCCCTGCGCCATCTGCTCCTCGATCCACACGCGCGACGTCGCGTAGTAATTGCCGTGGACCTCGGCCCACTCGAGGAACTCGCCGCGGTCGCGCGCAGCGCGGAAGGAATCCACGGTACAGAAGTGGTATTCGCGCCCGTCCTGTTCGCCGGGGCGCGGCGCACGCGTGGTGTGGGAGATCGACAGGCGGATCGCCGGGTCCTGCGCGAGCAGCGCGTTGACCAGCGTCGACTTGCCGGCTCCGGAAGGTGCCACCACCATAAACAGGTTGCCGGGGTAGACGGTATCGATGGCGGTGTGAGGCGTATCGCTCATGTGAATTCTTTGGTTCTTCAGGCGCCGTAGCGCCGGGTGAAACGGATGCGTTGAACGGGGCGTTACTCGAGGTTCTGGATCTGCTCGCGCATCTGCTCGATCAGCAGCTTCAGCTCCATCGAAGCGTCGGCCAGCTCCTTGGCGGCGGCCTTGGAACCGAGCGTGTTGGCCTCGCGGTTGAGCTCCTGCATCATGAAGTCGAGCCGCTTGCCGACCTGGCCGCCCTTCTTCAGGATATGCCGGGTCTCGTTCAGGTGTGCCTGCAGGCGCGACAGCTCTTCAGCAATGTCTATGCGGATGCCGTAGACCGTGGCTTCCTGGCGAATGCGCTCGGCGATCTCGTCGCGGCTCATCGACGGCATGCCGGTCGGCGCTGCCAGGTTGAATGCTTCCTGCAGGCGCTCCGTCAGCTTTTCCTGATGATGCGCGATCAGCTGCGGGATAGTCGGCGTGAGCCGCTCGACGATGCCGAGCATGGTGTCGATGCGCTCCATCAGCGTGGCCTTGAGCGCATCGCCTTCGCGGCGGCGTGCCTCGCGCAGCTGGTCCAGCGCTTCGCGCGCGGCACCCATCACGGCTTCGCGCAGCGAATCCTGCGACAGTTCGGGTTCGACCAGCACGCCAGGCCAGCGCAGGATCTCGCCCATGCGCAGCGTGCCGGCGGTCGGAAAGGTGTTCGCGACCGTCGATTCGAGCGCGCGGATCTGCCCAAGGAGGCCCTCATTGAGCGCGAGCGTGGCGCCGCCGGTGTCGGTGCGCTGCAGGTTGATGCGGCATTCCAGCTTGCCACGCGACAGCTCGGCCATCAGCATCTCGCGCAGCGCCGGTTCGAACGCGCGGCATTCTTCGGGGGCACGGAACAACAGGTCGAGGAAACGCGAATTGACAGTCCGGAATTCCACCGAAACGG
Source organism: Cupriavidus numazuensis (assembly GCF_905397435.1). Classification (GTDB taxonomy): domain Bacteria; phylum Pseudomonadota; class Gammaproteobacteria; order Burkholderiales; family Burkholderiaceae; genus Cupriavidus; species Cupriavidus numazuensis. The sequence continues at coordinate 134,330 of NZ_CAJPVI010000012.1, read as the reverse complement.
AAGCCGTTCTGCCGCTGGGCTCACCCTGCGCGTTTGTCAGCGGCGCCTGGCGGGTAGCCAGGCCATAACCTGTCATGCTGTGGATCATTGAATGTTCTCGCGAAATGGCGCGGGCCGGGGGTAGGCTGGCCCGCCGCAAAGGCGTCTTGTATCCGCCGAAAAGGGGCAACAATGCCCGCTATTGTGTTCTTTACAAGTGACCGATTAGCCGTGACAATCCCGAGGCAAATCCGGTCCGATTCCTATGACAGAGTCCAAGGGCGCTACACAACCCAAGAGTGCACCGCTGCCCGTCGGCACGCTGTTGTCCAACTATCGTATTGTAAAGAAGTTGGCCAGCGGGGGGTTCAGTTTCGTCTACCTGGCCACCGACGAGACCGGCGCCCCCGTCGCCATCAAGGAATACCTGCCCTCGTCGCTGGCGCGGCGCAGCCCCGGCGAACTGATCCCGCTGGTGCCCGAAGAAAACGCGGCGTCGTTCCGCCTGGGCCTGAAATACTTCTTCGAAGAAGGCCGTTCGCTGGCCCGCATCTCGCACCCGAGCGTGGTGCGCGTGGTGAATTTCTTCCGCGAGAATTCCACCGTCTACATGGTCATGAACTATGAGATGGGCAAGACGCTGCAGGAGCATATCCTGGCCGCGCGCCAGCAAGGCCGCGCCAAGGTGCTGCGCGAGCATTTCATCCGCAAGGTCTTCCATGACCTGATGAGCGGCCTGCGCGAAGTCCATATCCACAAGCTGCTGCACCTGGATATCAAGCCCGGCAACATCTACCTGCGCGAGGACGAATCGCCGATCCTGCTCGATTTCGGCGCCGCGCGGCAGACGCTCACCATGGAGGCGAAGCGCTTCCAGCCGATGTACACGCCCGGTTTTGCCGCACCCGAACTCTACGGCAAGCACAATGAGCTTGGTCCGTGGACCGACGTCTACAGTCTGGGCGCGACGCTCTACGCCTGCATGGCCGGCATGCCGCCGCAGGAAGCCAACCAGCGCGAGAAGGACGACCGCATGGGCGATGCCGTCGCGCGCCTGCGCAGCAGTTACACCAATGGCCTGGTCGACCTGGTCGAATGGTGCCTGCGGCTGGTCCCCTCCGAGCGGCCGCAGAGCGTGTTCCGTCTGCAGAAGGAGCTGCGCGAGCAGACCAATGCGCTCGGCGAACAAGCCGCTCAGGCAGCGCCGACAGCCCCGCTGGAGCGGCCCGAGCGTACCGGCCCGTCGAGCCGTTTCCTGACTTTGCTGCGCCGACGCGACGATACGGTGGCGCCACCCACGCGACAGCCCGCCAAGACAAGCGGCGATTGAGTCACCTCACTTCACGTCCTTCCCGCACTTCCGTCCCAAACCCATCCGAACAGCCAGACAGCCAACATGCGATTCTCCGTCTATCAGGAAAGCAGGAAAGGCGGCCGCCGCATCAATCAGGACCGCATGGGCTACTGCTTCACGCGCGACGCCCTGCTGATGGTGCTGGCCGATGGCCTCGGCGGCCACGCGCTCGGCGAAGTCGCCGCGCAACAAGCGCTGCAGACACTGGCGCGGCAGTTCCAGACCCAGGCCCGTCCGACCATCCGCAACCCGGCGGATTTCCTGCAGGACACCATCATGCTGGCGCACCGCGAGATCCACCGTTACGCGGAGGCCCACCGGCTATCCGACGTGCCCCGGACCACGGTCGTTTGCTGCCTGGTGCAGCAAGGCCACATCCACTGGGCCCATGCCGGCGATTCCCGCTATTACCTGGTTCGCAAAGGCCGGCTGCTGACGCGCACGCGCGATCACTCGAAGATCGAAAACCTACTGCAGCAGGAGCGCGTGCTGCCGATGGAGGTGGCCAACCACCCGGAGCGCAACAAGCTCTACAACTGCCTGGGCTCGCCGAACCTGCCGCTGATCGACATCGGCGGACCCCTGCGACTCGAACCGGGCGATGTCGCGCTGCTGGGCTCCGACGGCTTGTGGGGACCGCTCGATGAACCGGAGATCGTGGACAGGCTCACGCGGCTGTCGGTCGTCCAGGCCGTGCCCGAACTGATTTCGCGTGCCCTGGAAAAAGCCGGCGAAGGCGCCGACAACACCACTGGCATCGCCATGATGTGGGAGCTGGACGCGAGCGTAACGGGTGACGAATCCGTCATGACCGATACGCTGCCGCTGAACGCCTTCACGACCTCCATCCTGGAACGGCCCGGCACGGAAACCGACCTGCTCTCCGAAGAAGAAATCGAACGCTCGATCGCCGAGATCCGCGCGGCCATCGACAAGACCAGCAATCTGATGCGCTGAGCGCAAACCCCGGGACGGCGGGCACGAGAGGCCTGCCGGCGTTAGAATCGCGGTCTCTACCCGATTCGAGCGAACCATTCCCATGCGACCCAGCGGACGCGCAGCCGATGCGCTGCGTTCTATCAGCCTGACCCGTCACTACACCCGCCACGCCGAGGGCTCCGTGCTGTGCGCCTTTGGCGACACCAAGGTGCTGTGCACCGCCAGCGTACTGGCCAAGGTGCCGCCGCACAAGAAAGGCAGCGGCGAAGGCTGGGTCACGGCCGAATACGGCATGCTGCCCCGCGCCACGCATACGCGCTCGGACCGCGAAGCCGCACGCGGCAAGCAAACCGGCCGCACCCAGGAAATCCAGCGCCTGATCGGCCGCGCCATGCGCTCGGTGTTCGATCTCGCCGCGCTGGGCGAATACACGCTGCATCTGGACTGCGACGTGCTGCAGGCCGACGGCGGCACCCGTACCGCCGCCATCACCGGCGCGTTCGTGGCCGCGCACGATGCCATCTCGACCATGCTGCGCGACGGCCTGATCACCGCCAGCCCGATCCGCGATTTCGTCGCCGCCGTCTCGGTCGGCATGGTCGACGGCGTGCCGGTGCTGGATCTCGACTATGCCGAAGACAGCAACTGCGATACCGACATGAACGTGGTCATGACCGGCAGCGGCGGCTTTGTCGAAGTACAGGGCACGGCCGAAGGCGCGCCCTTCAGCCGCGCCGACCTGGACGCCATGACGCGCCTGGCCGAGGACGGCATCGCGCAACTGGTCCGCCACCAGCGCCAGGCGCTGGGCCTGGCCTGAAGAACGGAACGGAATACGCCATGCAACGCCTGGTACTCGCCTCCAACAACCCCGGCAAGCTGCGCGAATTCGGCGCGCTGCTGGCTCCGCTCGGCTTTGACGTGGTGCCGCAGGGCGAACTCGGCGTCCCCGAAGCCGAAGAGCCCTTCGCTACCTTCGTCGAGAACGCACTCGCCAAGGCCCGGCACGCGAGCCTGCTGGCAGGCATGCCGGCGCTGGCGGACGACTCGGGCATCTGCGTACAGGCGCTGGACGGCGCGCCCGGCGTCTACTCCGCGCGCTATGCGCAGATGGCCGGCAAGCCCAAGTCCGACCAGGCCAACAACCTGCACCTGATCTCGCAGCTCGCCGGCAAGCTGAACCGCCACGCGCACTACTACTGCGTGCTGGTGTTCGTGCGCCATGCCGCCGATCCGTGCCCGATCATCGCCGAAGGCGTATGGCATGGCGAAGTCGTCGATGCCCCGCGCGGTGCCGGCGGCTTCGGCTATGACCCGCACTTCATGCTGCCGGACCTGGGCAAGACCGCAGCGGAGCTGCCGGCCGAAGAAAAGAACGCCGTCAGCCATCGCGCGCTCGCGCTGCGTTCGCTGGTGGCGCGCCTGCAGGGCGAAAGCCGCGGCAAGGCTGCGCGATGATCCCGATCGTACCGGCCGGCGCCGCGCCGGCCGCCACGCCCGACAACACGCAGCTCTGGCTCAAGCCCGGTCAGATCGCACTGCCGGGCTCGCCGCCACTGTCGCTCTACGTGCATGTGCCATGGTGCGTGCGCAAGTGCCCGTACTGCGATTTCAATTCGCATGCCGTGCCTGGCAAGGACGGCAGCCACGACATTCCGGAAGACGCCTACCTCGACGCGTTGCGTGCGGACCTGGAGCAGTCGCTGCCGCTCGTGTGGGGCCGCCCGGTCCATACCGTGTTCATCGGCGGGGGCACACCGAGCCTGCTGTCTGCGGCCGGCATGGACCGGCTGCTGTCGGATATCCGCGCACTGCTGCCGCTCGATGCCGATGCCGAGATCACGATGGAGGCCAACCCCGGCACCTTCGAAGCCGAGCGTTTTGCGAGCTATCGCGCGAGCGGCGTCAACCGGCTATCCATCGGCATCCAGAGCTTCAACGACAGCCACCTGGAGGCCCTCGGCCGTATCCATGGTGAACGCGAGGCACGCGCGGCCATCGATATCGCACAACGCAGCTTCGACAACGTCAACCTCGACCTGATGTACGCGCTGCCCGGCCAGACGCTGGAACAGTGCCGCAGCGATCTTGAGAGCGCGTTGTCGTATGGCACCACGCATCTTTCGCTCTACCACCTGACGCTCGAGCCGAACACGCTGTTCGCGAAGTTCCCGCCCGCGCTGCCCGACGATGACCTCGCCTACGAGATGCAGGACCTGATCGAGGCCCGCACCACGGAAGCCGGCTACCGGCACTACGAGACCTCGGCCTACGCACGCGCGCACCGCGAGGCGCGGCACAACCTGAACTACTGGCGCTTCGGCGACTACCTCGGGATCGGCGCCGGCGCGCACGGCAAGCTGTCGTTCCCCAACCGCATCCTGCGCCAGATGCGGCACAAGCACCCTGCCACCTACATGGCGCAGGCGATGGCCGGCAATGCGGTGCAGGAATCGCGCGAAGTCGGCGCGGACGAACTGCCTTTCGAATTCATGCTCAACGCACTGCGCCTCACCGATGGCGTGCCGGCTTCCAGCTTCCACGACATGACCGGCCTGCCGCTGCATGCGATCAGCCGGCAGCTCGCGGCGGCGGAGAAGAAGGGATTGCTCGACGCGGACCCGACCGTGATCCGCCCTACCGAACTCGGCCGGCGCTTCCTCAATGACCTGCAGGAGATGTTCCTGAAGGACTGAAGCGTCAGGACAGCGGCACGAAAGCACGAAGGCCACGGCATTGCCGTGGCCTTCGTTGCTTTGCGGACCCGATTCAGGATCAGTACGGCATCGCCATGTCGTTCGCCACGCGCGCGCGCATGCCGACCTGCAGGTTGCCCAGGTTGCTCTGCGTCACCGTAGCCACACGGCCATCATCAAGACGGACATTGACGCGATATGCAGTCTGCGTGTTGCTGCCGGCACGCTTCTCGATCTGGTTGCCGGCCACCGCGCCGACCACGGCGCCGCCGATCGTTGCCGCAGTCTGTCCGCGCCCGCCACCGACCTGATGGCCCAGCAGGCCACCGGCTGCGCCACCGATCACGGTGCCCAGCAGGCCCGAACTGTTCTGTGTATTGGTGATCGGCTCAATCGACTCCACACGGCCGTAGTAGACCGAACCTGCCGGGGCCTGCGTGGTGTAGCCACCGTTGCTCGCCGGCGGCGGAGGCGGCGCGTTGTAGCCGGTGTTATAGCCGGTATCGTAGCCGTTGTTGTAGGGCGCCGCGCAACCGGCCAGGCCGATCGCGGCCAGGGCGGCCGCCATCGCGATCCGATTCTTCGACTTGCTTTGCATCTGGGGTTCTCCTCTGTTGCCAGGTAAAGCCGGGAAAGCGGCACTTGATGCTGCACTTGGTGCAATCCCGGCACACCGGTATGAGCCATGCCACGGCTGTAAGGTTCCGCCGTGTCGGACAGGCACCGACAAGGGATCCGCAGATTTGCCCAACGATCCGCACAGGCCTTGTATAATGCGCGGCCGTACTGGTCCTTGCGCCAGCGGCATGTCGCGCAATCCGCGCTACAATGCCGGCACTCCAAGGAAGCGTGGCCGAGTGGTTTAAGGCAGCAGTCTTGAAAACTGCCGATGGGGTGACCCATCCGTGAGTTCGAATCTCACCGCTTCCGCCAATCCTCATTCCGCAGCGTTCCGATACCTTCCCAAGAACTACCCGCAAGCCCAATAACGGCGCGGTTTTGGGGGTATTTCTCTTCTTGCCGGTTCCCAACCACTCCGACAAAATCTTCTCATCGAACAGGGGTGAGAATGGGGGTGGGAAATGGCGACACGGCAGCTGCATCGGCTTACGGCGCTCAAGATCGGCAAGCTGGATGCACCCGGTCATTAGCCGGACGGCGGCAACCTCTACTTCCAGATTTCTGAGACAGGCTCGCGGTCCTGGATATTCAAATGCACGCTGCGCGGCCGATCGCGCGAAATGGGATTAGGACCCTGTCTTCAGTCTCGCTACGCGGAAACATGCCAAGAGACAAAACGAATAGAGGCGCTGCGCGCGCCTCTATGAGACACCACCGGCATGATCATCCCGGCGGCCTGGTGACGGAACGTCAGAAGTCGAGTTGTTGCGGAAAGATGCCGAGGGCAGCAGCGATCTTGTCGCGCGACGATTTGCGCAGCTTGTCGCTGCCCTCCTGCTGCGCGTAGGCACCCTGCGTGATGCCCAGGCGCGACGCCACCTCTGCCTGCGTCAGGCCGAGATGTTCGCGCCAGGCCTTCACGGGAGTGGCACCGTCGACCGTACGCGACACCACTTCGTGCGGAATCACCTCCGGGTCGCGCTGACGTTCGGCCATGTACTGGCCATAGGGGATCACCACATATTCCGGCTTGCCGTCCGGGCCGTTGATGATCTGGATGTTGGTCGGTGCGTTCATTCTGTACCTCTGTTCGTATGAGGGGGGGCAGTGGGCCGGCTTCAAGCCAGCCCCTCACTCAGTAGGTTTGTTCGTTACGGGCTTTCACTTCCTGAACCTCTACAACCCTGATCCCGCCATCCCAGTCAAACAACACTCTGTAGTTTCCGACTCGGAGGCGGTAGCCATGTTCGTGATTCGTTAGCTGTTTGACATTCGAGCAATTCGGCATCTCCTCCAAGGCTTTCACTGCGTCGCGGATCGGTCCCTGATGCTGGTGGTCCAACTTGCGCAGTTGCTTGGCTGCTTTGCGAGTCCAGAGGATTGTGTTCATGGAACTCGATTATACGTTTAATATTAGTTTTATCAAAGAAATATTAGTTTTATCCATGCGCCGCTTTACCTCTGCGCCCATGGTGGTGGCCCTCAAATCGGACTACCTTCTCCCCGAGCCAATCGGTGACCTCCATGAGCCGGTCCTGCAGCGGCTCGACTTCATTGCGCGCGAACGCCGAGCGCGACAACAGCCTGTGCGGGATGAACGTCGGCAACAGGATGTTTCGCTTCACATAGCATCGGGCCAGGTAGCGGGACTTCCACCACGGCCAGCGGTGCCAGGCATGCGTTCCTATGGACGTCGGCAGATGACATGGTCGAGCTCAACAACAAAGTCACCATAGTGCCAGCTTGGCTGGAGTTGATTGCCGCCCTAGCCATCTCGGACAACGGACAGATCGCCGCAGACTCACCGGGCTCGCTTTGATTGAAGGGTCATCGACAGCGCCGTTCGCCGGGGCCATTACGTCGAACTCACGGACCTGGTGGATCTGGTGCGCTCGCGCGAAAGGTTCCTGGGCTCTCAAGTGCTCCCAACCTTCGCTTACACTTGCCCCCTGCCGCAACCTCACACAAAGAACCATGAGAAAAGCAGGTCGGGTCAAGTCATGGCATGCCGATAAGGGCTATGGTTTTATCGACATCCACGCGGACGTGAAGGATGTCTTTTTCCATGTTTCGGCGCTGCAAACGCGCGCCGTTGCACCGAAGCCGGGTGACCGCGTGAGCTTCGAACTGGCTAAGGGCAAAGATGGCCGGATGCAGGCTCTGAATGTAGCGATAGCCGGCGCACCGAAATCCCAGGCAGCGTCCAGCGCAAGCTGGCGGCCGGCATTGGTGGGGCTGTTGGCCCTGGCGATCATGGTGGGAGGCGCGCTTGCCGGTTACCTACCCCGGCCTGCCGCGATTGCCAGCGTGCTGGCCAGCGTCGTCGCGTTTCTCGCCTACGCCACCGACAAGGCGCGAGCGAGCCGTAACGCGTGGCGCATACCTGAGGCTCATCTACACCTGCTTGCGCTGTGCGGCGGATGGCCAGGCGCGCTGGCCGCCCAGCATCTTCTGCGGCATAAAAATCGGAAGCAGGAATTCCAGGTCGTTTTCTGGGCAACGGTCGCCCTGCATACTGGCGCGCTCGCCCTTTGGAGAACAACTCTATCGACGTAAGCAAGTGCGCACCATGTCATGGGCCCGCAGATCAAGGCGTCTGCCTGCGAGCCACGCGCACATCGCTACCGTCCCTACTCCGCATTGTGCTCCGCGGCCTGGAGAACGCTTCTCGCATGCAGACTGCCGCCTGCGCGGCCATTGGCGAGCTCAGGCGTGACGGCTTGCGGCGGCGTCGCGAATCTTCCGGCTTCCTGTTTGAAGCGCGCGGCAATATGCCGTGACATATGGGGAACGGCATATCGCGCGCCGTAGATGAAGCGCAACGCAGGACCAAAGCTCATCGCGGCGGCGGGTCCGAGCACATACAGGTCGCGCACGCTGGTTTCGAAATTCGATGTCAGGCTTGGCGAGCCATCGATGAGCGACAGCGAGCTCAGGATTTCCGATGACATGAACGGGTGCCTGGCCATGTCGACCTTGAAGCCGGTCGCAAGCACGACATGATCGGCGCTGAGGGTAGACGTGCGATTTGCGGAATCGACCTCGATCACGATCCGGCCGTTCCTGACCTCGGCGCTCCTCACCTCTGTCTGCGTCGAGACCTCGAGCTTTCCTTCGACGCGATTGCGCAGCCACCATGCACCAGACGGGCCCCACGATGTCTCGAGAATCCTCTTGCGCTGCTGCAGACTCAGCTTGTGGAATGTCGCGGGATACTCGGACAGCAGGTACGACATCGCCAGCAACCACGGACTGTTCGAATCCCATCCGCGCCCGAGTCCCACACGCGCCCTGAGCAGCCGGGACATGATGCCGTTGGAGGTACGCGGTTCCTTGCTCCAGTTGACCGCGTCGCCGCGTACCAGCAGCCGCACCTTTGCGCCGACCTCGCTCATCAGCGCAGCCAGCCCGATTGCCGACTGGCCGCCGCCGACAATGATGATCTCCTTGCCTTTCGACCACTTCAGGTCGCCGAAGTCACCGGAATGCAGCACGTATGGCTTGGGCACGCCCCGCAGCGCCGATGGCGCCTGTCCGAACGATTTCAGGCCCAGCGAAAGCACGACGCGTCGCGCTACCAGCGTGCTTCCGTCACTGAGGCCCAACCGAAAGTACCCGTCCTTGCGGCACAGGTCCGCCACTTCCAGCGGGCGGATATGCCCGACCAGTTCCGACTGGAACCACTGGCCGTAATCCACGAACGTTTCCACCGGCAGATGCAGGCCCACCGACTTGTATTCCATTCGATTGCGCCGGCAGTAGTCTTCAACCGTATATCCGGCCCACGGCGCGTAGAGATTCGACGCAAAGGCTTCGGAGCGCAGTAGCATCCCGGGCGGCGTGAAGTTCTTCCAGGCGTGCATGGGATGCCCCAGGATCTGATGGGGCACACCAGCCTCTGTCAGATAGGTCGAAGTCGACAACCCGTAGGGACCTGCCCCGACAATGACAGTATCTGTGGACGAGATCATTATTGCTCTTCCCGATAAATATGCCCACTTGCGTCTTCGCGCCGGGCGGGCCACTGCCTGACCATGCTCGGCAGTGGGTGGATCCAGATTCGCATCTCCGGTACGGCCCCGCGCACGCAAGGATCCTGCTGCGCGGCGGGCGGCGCGCCGCTGCTTTCCCGTTGCAGCGATCACGTCACTCAACCAGATGGCGGCAGTCTGGAACCCCCTTGCCGCGCCGTCCGTACGGGCGCGCACACTGCGATGACACATGCGGCCCCTGCCCCGCCTGCACGAATGCGGCGCGGCAGGAACACGCGAGCGAACGTGGCCTTGGCCACATTGGGCGCTTCACAGGGACAGCGAGCCTTGGTTAGATAGGCCATGGAGCAAAAGTCGGAAGCCGTGCATCGGTGATCCGCGAATTCCGCTGCTCCGCGACTCTGGCAGACCGACCATGAAGCGCTTGTTCGATATCGTTTTCGCCGCCCTGGCCTTGCTTGCGCTGGCCATTCCCTTGTTGATCCTCGCGGGCTTCGTGCGCCGCAAGCTGGGTTCGCCGGTGTTGTTCCGGCCGACACGGATAGGCTTGGGCAGCAAACCGTTCAAGGTCACGAAATTCCGGACCATGACCGATGAGCGCGGGCCCGACGGCGAACTCCTGCCCGACGAAGACAGGCTGACGCCATTCGGCCGCTTCCTGCGCCGCTCGAGCCTCGATGAACTGCCGCAGTTCTGGTGCGTGCTGATCGGCACCATGAGCGTGATCGGTCCGCGGCCGTTGCCGCCGAAATACCTGCCGTACTACTCGCCCGAGCAGGCACGCCGGCATCTCGTGCGTCCGGGCATTTCCGGCTGGGCGCAAGTGAACGGCCGGAACTCCCTGTCGTGGGAACAGAAATTCCGCCTCGACACCTGGTACGTGGACCACCAGTCGTTCCGGCTGGACATGAAGATCCTGTGGCTCACGATCGGTACCGTCATACAGCGCCAGGGCATCAACGCCGCTGGCGAAGCAACGGTTCCGGATTTCAAGGGCAGCCAGGTCAGCGCGCAGGAAGACAGCCATCTGGAAACCTCGCCGCGCGCAGACGTTCCGGCCCACTCCGCTGGATAAGCAGACCCGGACACTATCGGGCCTCGCCATCTGTCGTTTCTTCAACGGCGCGCCATGGCGCCGGATGCCACGTGAGGGCCATCACACGGCCCTTCACCACCCACGCCCCCGGTACGTTGAAAGTGCTTCGCTGCCATTCGTGGACGAGCGCACATATCGTGCTTCTTTCTTGCAATGCCTTCTGATTAGATGACACATGCTATGCACCTTCCGGCAAGTGCCGGAAGAATTGCATGACGGACCTGCCGGCAAGAGACAGGACGATTGTGATTGAAATGCCACTGGGGACTGATATGAACGTGCTGCTGACGTGCGTAGGGAGAAGGCGCTATCTGGTCGAGTACTTCAAGGCGGAACTGAACGGCGGCGGCATGGTGTTTGGCGTGGACAACCAGCACAGTGCGCCGGCGGCGAGCATTTGCGATGCGTTCGTGGTTGTGCCGGACATCTATGCGGAGAACTACATCGATGTGCTGGTCGACGTCTGCAGAACAAACCGCATCTCGGTCCTGCTGTCGCTCAATGACCTTGAACTGCCTTTGATCGCGGAGCACGCCCATCGCTTCCGCGAAGTCGGCACCGTTCCCGTTGTGTCGCCCGCGGAGGTCATTCACCTCTGCGCTGACAAGTTCCTAACCGCACAGTTTGCGGAGTCAGTCGGCATATCGACTCCCCGCAGCTATGCGACGCTGAAAAGCGCCGAAGATGCAATCGAAGCCGGCGACATCGACTTTCCACTCGTGGTGAAACCCCGCTGGGGCAGCGCAAGCTTTGGCATCTTCTTCGTCGAGAACCGCGACGAGCTTCGCTTCGCCCATGCCTATTGCGAGCGCATCTGGAAGCAGTCCAAGTTCACCCGCATGGGCCAGCCGGATGCACTTGTCCTGATCCAGGAAATGATCTCCGGCCAGGAATATGGGCTGGACGTCTTCAACGATCTCGAAGCCCGGCCCGTCGGGGTGGCCGTGCGCAAGAAGCTATCCATGCGCGCCGGAGAAACCGACCGTGCCGTCACCGTCGATAGCGACCCGTTCAGCGACATGGCGGGGCGCATCAGCCGCGGACTCCGCCATATCGGCAACGTCGACTGCGATGTCATCGTCCGCGACGGACGCCAGTACCTGCTGGAAATGAATCCCCGGTTCGGCGGCGGCTATCCGTTTACGCACATTGCTGGGGCCAATCTGATCCGCGTGCTGCTGAACTGCATGCGCGGCACGCATCAGGGCGAGCAGATCCGCTATCAGGCCGGGCTCGAGTTCGCCAAGTGCGATTTCCTGGCCAGCGTGGAGCCGCCTGCCGGGCAAAGGTGAACGCCGCAAGGGCATTCACCGCCTTTCATTTGCGTTCAGGGATAGGCCTGGAACACCTTGGCCTTCCCGTCCCGCATCACCAGCAGCACGTCATACGGCGTCCTGCGCCCGCCATACTCCGGGCCGTCCATGCCCGGCGACCCCAAGGGCATGCCGGGCACAGCCAGCCCGACAGCCGTCGGGCGTTCGCGCAACAGGCGACGGATCTCGCGCGCCGGCACGTGGCCCTCCAGCGCATAGCCTTCGACCACCGCCGTATGGCATGAGCCGTAGCGGTTGGGCATGCCCGCCTTGCTGCGTGCAGCGGGGAGGTCGTCCACTTCGTACGTCGTGACCTCGAAACCGTTCGACTGCAAATGCGCGACCCAGTCCTTGCAGCAGCCGCACGTCGGACTCTTCCAGACTTTGACGGCAGTTGCCGACTGGGGCGAAGCGGCCCACGCGGCGGCGGGCAACAGCGCCAGGGCAGCGAGAATGGTTCTGCGTCGGGAATCGGCACCAACAGGTTCAGTGGTCATGGATCGAAATGGATAGCGGGTTCAGAAAATCGGCAGCTAGATCAGGGCACGGGGGACAGCGTGCCGAGCCATGCCACGAGTAACAGCACAAGCATGGCACAACCAGACTCGAACCGCAGGCTTCGGCGCAATGCAGCCAGGGCGGTCCTGTTATCGCCAGTGCGTACGGCGTGCGCGAGCCGCGGGCCCAGGCGGTAGCGATTGACGGCTGCCAGCGCCAGCATGACACCGAACAGCGCGAGCTTGGCCAGCAGCAACGTGCCGTAGCGCGTGGTCAGCAGGCCGGACAAGGTCGGGCCGGCGATCATGACGTAGTTGACAGTCCCCGTCAGCACCAGCGCAAACACGATGCCGGTACCGATGTGCGCAAAGCCGTTCGCGGCCCGGCTCAGTTCGGCAACGCTGTCGTCCGTCGCCGTACAGCCCGGCGATGACATCCGTACGAAGGCGACCAGCGCACCGACCCACGCGCCCGCCGCCAGCAGATGGATGATATCGGCGCTCAAATGGACGGTGTGCCGGATGCCTTCGTCCATCACGCCATGTCCACCCCACGCCAGCGTGGACAGCGCGATCGCGGCAGCCGGCAACTGAATGACCCTGACCCGCCGAAGGCACGGGGCCAAGGTGGCAAGCAGGCACGCCAGCAGTGCGAACACCCTCACTTGCCACGCAACGCCGAAGTCGGTCTCGGCCGCGATCATCCAGACAGTATCGCTGTCGATCTCCCCGTATGACGCCACACCGGTCATCGTTTTCACCGCGAGCACCAGACTGGCGAAGGACAGCACAATGCCCGCCCCCGCCGCCCATGCGGCAACGCGACCGCCATGCCAGCCAGGACGCCCCTCGACGCGCAACCACAACTTCGCGGCAAGCGGAACACCGAACAACAGCATCAGGTCCACATACAGCGCAAAGCGCACGGCGATGGTTGCCCAGTCGGCCTCCATGCGATCACTTGACGGTGAAGGAGAGCTTGCCGGTGATCGGATGCGTATCGGCCGATACCGCGCGCCAGTCCACGCGATAGGTGCCCGGCACAAGCGGACTGGCCGGCGTGATCACCATCGTCTTCGGGTCGTCGCCGGCTGATACCCGCGTCGTCACGTTCATCGGCGCATGGTCGGCCATGCCAGGCATCCCCGTCATGACGAGCTTCGCCCCCGAGACACGCGCTACCAGCGTCTCCGAGAACTGCAATTCGATGCGCGCCGGCGCCGCGATCTCGGCGTTCTCTGCAGGCGTGGAGGCAAGCAATTGCGGATGGGCGAGAGCCTGCCCGGCAGCGAGCAGCGCCGCCGCGGCGAGCAGCGCAACTGCAGTGGTACGAATGGGGGTCATAGGGGTACCTGGATGGAGGATTGGATGGACTGCATTCGCATGGTTCAGAACCAGAGCCGCACGCCAGCCACGAAACGCGTCTCGCCACTGCGGCCTCCGGCTGCCCTGACCATGTCGGACGTGTTGCCGAAGGTCTGGTATCGCTCGACGCCGATATACGGCGCGAACTGCCGGTTGATCTCATAGCGCAGGCGCAGGCCAACGGCACCGCTCGACAGGCCGCTGCCCGTGCCGGTCTCGGGATCGTTCCTGCCATAGAGATTGGCCTCGATGCGCGGCTGCAGGATCAGCCGCTGCGTGATCAGCAGTTCGTACTCTGCCGACAGGCGCAGCGCGGTGCGGCCGCTGTCGCCCACGTAGGCCGTGGCATCGACTTCGAACCAGTAGGGCACCAGGCCTTGCACGCCGAATGCGAGCCAGTTTCGCGCCGGGCGTCCGCTGCCCACATCATTGCGCCAGCCGAGTTGTGTGTCCCAGTACGGGGCGATAGCGTGGCCCCACAGCAGTTCGGTACGCGCATCGTGCACCTTGCCGCCAGCGGCTTCACCCTCGGTCTTGATGACGAGCCGGTTGTAGGTGCCGCCGAACCACGCCTGCGCTTCCCAATTCGCAGCGTTAGCGCCGTTTGCATGTGCCCATTCCAGCCGGTCGACCAGCACCGCGGCGAACGTATGCTCGTCGGCCATGTGGAGGTGGCGTGCGGAACCCAGTGCATACTGGCCGACTCCGAGCTGATAGCCATCGGAGTACGCGTGCGGGTCGCGCGCATCGGCCGGTGCGCTGCCGCCCTGCATCTTCATGTCGGAATGGTCCATGGACGGTGCAGCACTGGAACGCGGCATGGCCGCTGCAGGTGCCGGCCCCTCTTCCATGCCTTGCATACCGTCGTCTTCTGCAGCCGGGGCAGTGGCCGCAGCGTCGGACGAAGGGTGGCCGTGATGTCCGGCATGTGGATCCTGCGCCCAGGCCGATCCGAAGCCTGCCGCGGCGACAATGGCGGCGAGCAGCTTCACCGTGGAACGATGCAAGGCAATGGTGCGTGCGGATCGTTTCATCACGACACCACCACTTCGCGGAACATGCCCGCATCCATATGGAGCATCAGGTGGCAATGCCAGGCCCAGCGCCCAAGGGCATCCGCCGTGACCAGGAAGCTGATGCGCTGCGCGGGCTGCACGGGGATCGTGTGACGGCGTGCCTGGAAGGTGCCGTCAGGCGCCTCCAGGTCGCTCCACATGCCATGCATGTGCATCGGGTGGGTCATCATCGTGTCGTTGTGGAGAATGACGCGCAGCCGCTCGCCATGGCGGAAATGCACGGGCGTCGACTTGCCGAACTCGACGCCATCGAACGACCACGTGTAGCGCTCCATGTTGCCGGTGAGGTGCAGTTCGATCTCTCGCCCCGGCCCGCGCGGATCCGGCGGGCCGCCGAGCGAGTGCATGTCCGCCAGCGTCAGCACGCGCCTGCCGTTGTTGCGCAGGCCGATGCCGGGGTCGTCGAGATTCGTGCGCGGCGTATCCACGCGCATGTCGGTGCCTGCGCCGTATTCCGTGCGGGCGTGGCGCACGGCCTTGCCGGGGACCTTGAGGGGGTTGTCTGCTGCCGCGCCATGCGTCGCATGCTGGCTGTGGTCCATCGCGTGCTGGCTGTGATCCATGGCCATGCCGCCATGGTCTGCACCATGCATGCCGGCCATGTCACCCATCATGTCGCCCATCGTCAGCCACTCGGCCTTGTCCAGCGCAGGCACCGGTGCCGGCAAGCCGTCGCGCACGCTCAGCGTGCCCCTGGCATAGCCGGTGCGATCCATCGACTGCGAGAAGATCGTGTAGGCGTCGTCGCGCGGCTCGACCACGACATCGCACGTTTCGCCGGGTCCGAAGCGGAATTCATCGACCGTCACCGGTTCGATGTTGATGCCGTCGACCTGCACGACCCGAAGCTTCAGGCCCGGGATGCGCACGTCGAAGAAGGTATTGCCCGCACCGTTGATGAAGCGCAGCCGCACGCGTTCGCCGGGCCGGAACAGGCCCGTCCAGTTGCCCGCCGGTGTGAGGCCGTTGGTCAGGTAGGTGAGCGTGGCACCCGACAGGTCCGCGAGATCGGTCGGGTTCATGCGCATCTGGTTCCACATGCGGCGCTTGTCGAGCGCGGCCTTCAGGCCGTCGTTCGACACGTCGCGGAAGAAATCGACAGCCGTGGGCTGGTTGTAGTTGTAGTAGTCGCTCTGGACCTTCAGCTTCGACAGCACCCGCATCGGGTCCTCGTCGGTCCAGTCGGACAACAGCACGGTGTAGTCGCGGTCGGCGCGCACCGGATCTTCCCCGGCGGGGTCGATGATGATGCCGCCGTACAGCCCGATCATCTCCTGGAAGCCGGAATGCGAGTGGTACCAGTAGCTGCCGCTTTGCGCGACCTTGAAGCGGTAGGTGAAGGTCTCGCCGGGCGCAATGCCGCCGAAGCTGATGCCGGGCACGCCGTCCATCTGGTACGGCAGGATGATGCCGTGCCAGTGGATCGACGTCTGCTCGCGCAGGCGGTTGGTCACGCGGATGGTGACCGTATCGCCTTCACGCCAGCGCAGCGTGGGGCCGGGCAACATGCCGTTGATCGTCGTGGCCAAGGCAGGCTTGCCCGTAAAGTTGACCATCGATTCGGCGACCACGAGGTCGAATTCCGTGCCACGCAGCACGGGAGCCGTGCCGAATGCCGTCGCCGCCGGCTGCGCGTGTGCGCTGCCCTGCCACACCGGCAAACCGGCCAGCACGCCACCGGCCGCAAGCCCTTGCACGAAGCGCCGGCGCGACAGGTTGGGCAGCAGCAGGCCAGTTGTGGGATCGCGTCGCATCGAAAATCAGTCCTTGAAAAGTCCATCGCCGCATAGGAACGTGGCAGGCAAAGCATACGGAATGGCGGTGAACGTGCACATGACCCCGAAATTACAATCCGGTAATCTTGGCGTCATCTTGATGTTCACTGCCCTGCGCTACAGTCGCCGCTAGCTTGCGGTGCGCGGCGGCAACAAGGAAAGCGCAGATGAAACTGCTAGTAGTGGAAGACGAGGCCAAGACCGGCGAATACCTGCGGCAGGGCCTGACGGAGGCCGGCTTCGTGGTGGACCTGGCAGCGAACGGGCTGGACGGCCACCACCTGGCCATGAGCGAGGCCTACGACCTGATCATCCTGGACGTGATGCTCCCGGACGTGGACGGCTGGCGCATCGTGCAGACGCTGCGTGCGGCCGACAACCGCGTACCCGTGCTGTTCCTGACCGCGCGCGACAGCGTGGCGGACCGCGTCAAGGGACTTGAGCTCGGTGCAGACGACTATCTGGTCAAACCGTTCGCGTTCGCCGAACTGCTCGCGCGCGTGCGCACGCTGCTGCGCAGGGGCAGCGCGCAGGCAAGCGTGGACCGTGTGCAGGTCGGCGACCTGGTATTGGACCTGCCCCGCCGACGGGCCTCGCGCGGCGGGCGCCGCATCGTGCTGACGAGCAAGGAGTTCTCGCTGCTCGAACTGCTCGTGCGCCGGCGCGGCGAGGTGCTGCCGCGCTCGCTGATCGCCTCGCAGGTCTGGGACATGAACTTCGACAGCGACAGCAATGTGATCGACGTCGCCATCCGCCGCCTGCGCGCCAAGATCGACGACGACTTCGACACCAAGCTGATCCAGACGGTACGCGGCATGGGCTACGTGCTGGAAGACCCCGAGGACACGGTGTGATGCGGCGGTTCTCCCTGACCACGCGCCTGACTGCGCTGTTCTGCCTGTCGTCGGCCGGCGTGCTGCTGGGCCTCGGCATCCTGATCGCGACGGCCATGGATCAGCATTTCGCGGAAGAGGACTTCGCGAGCCTTGGGGACAACGTGCGCCTGATCGAGCGGATTGCCGCCGAAAACGCGGCCGCGTCCGTGCCCGAGCGATTGGCCGTGGCACTCGAGCATCATCCCGGATTCATCACCCATGTCAGCGCGGCCGATGGCCGGCTCCTGTATGCGAGCAACGGCTTCGATTTCCGCACGGTGCTCGGCACTGCTTCGGTACTGCCGGCCGAGCGCGACAGTTTTGTCTGGGATCAGGACGGCAAGGTGTATCGAGGCCTGCGCGCCACCGCGCAGGCGACAGGCGACGCACACACGCCGCTGACCATCGTGGTCGGCATGGACACGGAAATCCACGCGCACTTCATGCGTGCATTCCGCCGATCGCTGGCCTTCTACGTGACGCTGGCCGCGCTGGCCAGCGGCCTGCTCGGCTGGTGGGTGGCGCGTCGCGGGCTGGCGCCGTTGCGCACCATGGCCAGCCGTGCGCGTGCCGTGACTGCGCACAAGCTGGACGCGCGCATGCCTGTGGACGCAGTGCCGGTGGAAATGGCAGACCTGGCCGGTACGCTGAACGCAATGCTGGAGCGCCTGCAGAGCGACTTCGGACGGCTGTCCGATTTTTCCTCCGACATCGCGCACGAACTGCGCACCCCGCTCACCAACCTGATGACGCAGACGCACGTGGTGCTCTCGCAGCCACGCGCTGCCGAAAAGTACCGCGACGTGCTGGCATCCAATGCCGAGGAACTGCAGCGCCTTTCACGCATGGTGTCGGACATGCTGTACCTGGCCCAGATGGAGCACGGCCTGACGCTGCCCAGCGCCGAGCCGATCGACGTCGCGGTCGAGGTCCATGCCTTGTTCGAGTTCTATGACGCGCTGGCCGAAGACAAGGCGGTGCGCCTGCAGTTGCGCGGCGAGGGGCATATCGTCGGCGACCGGCTGATGCTGCGCCGCGCGCTCAGCAACCTGTTGTCCAACGCGCTGCGCTATACGCCGCCAGGTGGAGATATCGTGATCGAGATCGGCGGCAGCCCGGATGCCATCACGGTCTCGGTGGAGAACGACGGACAGGAAATCCGTCCGGATCTGCTGCCCGTCATTTTCGACCGCTTCTCGCGCGGCGATAAATCGCGCGTGCGGCCGGATTCGGACAGCGTGGGGCTGGGACTGTCGATCACGCGCGCCATCATGGCCGCGCATGGCGGCAGCATCGTCGTGCAGTCGGCGCGCGGCAAGACGCGCTTTACGCTCGCGTTCCGCCGGCAGGCAGCGCCTGCTGCGGCGACGGCCTGACGCGTCATTCGCTGCCGGTCAGCAAGCGATACGCCTCGTCTTCCGTGATGTTCAATCGGTATTTGGTGGACAGCATGTGTGCCATCGACCGTGCGGCGTCGGGTGGGCAGTGCCGGAGCTGCTCGCGATAGGCCTCGACTTCGTAGCGCAGGCGCCAGCGCCGGCTCAGCAGATAGAGCACACCCATCAGGCCCCAGCTGCGCCAGAACTGGCGCACATGCACCTTCTCATGCTCGATCAGCGCGTGGCTCGCGCCGGGCCGCAGCAGGATCAGCGGCCCGGGCGTAAAGCCATCAAACCCGCGTGGCACGAGCCAGCGGGTTTCGATCATCAGGCACAGTGGAGAGCGGCAATAGCGCACTTTGCGGACCATGGCCCGAGCATAGCGCGAATCGGGTGGACGCTCACGCCGCGGCGCGCAGTGCCTCCTGCGGTCGCTGGATGGTGGTCGCACCGCCGCGCGAGCGGCCAGAACTCAGATAGCCCGCGATCGAATCCTGCGTCACTTCGCCCAGATAGGCGCCATCGGCGTCGACCACCGGCAGCCAGCTCGTGTTGTGCTGGTACATGCGCGACAGCAGGATGCGCAGGTGCTCGTCGGACGCGGCAGTCGCAGGGAACGCGCGCACCACATCGCTGCAGCGGCCGTTGCCCGCCCGGGCATCGCGCCGCGTGACATAGCCCAGCGTGCGCTGAGCATCATCGACCACCGGCAGGTGGCGCACGTCGGCATCGTCCATCACGCCAAGGGCATCGGACAGGGCCATGTCTGGATTGCAGCTCGGCGGCATGGTGGCCGCATCGCCGGCGTTCACGAGCAGCAGGCGCTTGAGCGTGTTGTCGTGCCCGACAAACGCCTGCACGAACTCGTCGGCCGGGTGCGCGAGCAACGCATCGGGATGATCGAACTGCACGAGCTTGCCGCCCCGGAACACCGCGACCTTGTCGGCCAGCTTGATGGCCTCGTCGATATCGTGCGAGACCATGATCACGGTCTTGCCGAGCTGGCGCTGCATCTGCAGGAATTCGTTCTGGATGCTCTCACGATTGATCGGGTCGACCGCGCCGAAAGGCTCGTCCATGAGCAGCACAGGCGCATCCGCCGCGAGTGCGCGGATAACGCCGATGCGCTGCTGCTGGCCGCCCGACAGTTCGCGCGGATAACGCGACAGCATGCGGTCGGGGTCGAGCTGCACCATCGACATCAGCTCGCGTGCGCGTTCGCGGCACTGCTTCTTGTCCCAGCCGAGCATGCGCGGCACCACCATGATGTTTTCTTCGATGGTCATGTTGGGGAACAGGCCGATCTGCTGGATCACGTAGCCGATCTTGCGGCGCAGCGCCACGCCGTCGATGCCGACGGTGTCCTCGCCATCGATGCGCACGGTGCCCGAGGTCGGCTCGATCAGCCGGTTGATCATCTTCAGCGTGGTGGTCTTGCCGCAGCCGGACGGCCCCAGGAACACGCAGATTTCCCCGCGCGGCACCGTCAGCGAGACAGCATCCACTGCCCGCACTTCCGTGCCGTCTTTTTGCGGGAAGGCCTTAGTGAGTCGGTCGAGTTCGATCATAGTCGGATTCCCTTTGGCGTCAGCACCTTCTGCAACCATTGCAGGAAGGCATCCGCCACGATGGCGAGCACGCTGACCAGGACCGCGCCCACGGCCAGCTTGCTCATATTGCTCTGGCTGATCGCTTGCAGGATCAGCACCCCAAGACCACCCGCGCCGATGATGGCGGCAATGGTGGCCACGCCGATGTTCATCACCACGGCGGTACGCACGCCGCCCAGGATCACGGGCACGGCCAGCGGCAGGTCCACGCGGCGCATGCGCTGCCACGTGGTCATGCCGATGCCGCGACCGGCTTCCTGGATGCCGGGATCGATATTGACCAGCGCCGTGTAGGTGTTGCGCATGATCGGCAGCAGCGAATACAGGAACACCGCGGTCACGGCCGGCAAGTAGCCCAGCGCATGGCCGAAGCGCGCGAAGATCGGGATCATGAGCCCGAACAGTGCGATGGACGGCAGCGTCAGCACGATGGTTGCCAGCGTCAGCAGCGGCGTGGCCAGCCAGCGGAAGCGCGTGATCGCAATGCCCAGCGGCACGCCGATCACGATCGCCATGCCCACGGCCGAGCCGACGAGTGCCAGGTGTTCGACGGTGAGCTTCAGCAGCGTCGGCCAGCTATGTTGGAGGTAGGTCAGCAAGTCCATGCGTGCCTCCTCAGATCAGGCCATGGCTGCGCAGGAAGTCTGCGGCCACCTTGTCCACCGGCTGCTGGCCGATATCCACCTGGTAGTTCATCTCGGTCATCGAAGCGTTGTCCAGCTGCGCCGACAGCGCGTTGAGCAGCGTGGCGAGTTCAGGGTGTTTGTCCAGCGCGGCCTTGCGCACCACGGGCACCGCGCTGTAGTCCGGGAAGAAATGCAGGTCGTCTTCGAGCAGCACGAGTTCGAAGCCTTTCACGCGGCCATCGGTCGTGTACACCAGGCCCATGTCGACCTGGTTGTTCTTGAGCGCCGTATAGACCAGGCCCGGGTCGAGCTGGATCACATCGCGGCGCGTGAACGGCAGCTTGTACTGGGCCTTGAGCGGCTCCAGCCCGTCCGGCCGCGCGGCGAACTCCATGTCGACGGCAAACGGATGTTTCGCGTCCTCTCCAGCCTTGCGCATCTTCTCGGCATAGGCCGACAGCGTGGTGACGCCGCTTGCCTGCGCGCGCTCCTTCGGCATGGCCAGCGCATAGGTATTGTTGATGCGCGACGGCTCCAGCCAGACCAGGCCGCGCGCGCCGTCCAGCGCCTTCACGCGTGCGTAGCTTTCCTTCGCATCGAGCTTTTCCTCGACCTTGTTGAAGACGATCAGCGCGGTACCGGTGTAGTCCCACACCACGTCGAGCTGGCCGTTCTCCATCGCCTGGCGCATCAGCGTGCTGCCCAGGCCCGAAGTCAGCTCGGTGCCGAGGCCCTTGGCGCGCAGGTACTGCGACGTCATCGATGACAGGATCAGTTGCTCGGTGAAGTTCTTGCCGCCCACGCGCACGGGCGCGGCATCGGCCGCAGGTGCCTGAGCACGGGCTGGCGCGGAACCCAGCAGCACGGCGGCCACGATGGTTCCCACGAGCATGAAGGCCCAGAAGGCACGGCCTTCGCGGTCTCGTTTCGATTGCATTGGTTTCTCCTCTCGGCCGCCGCTCAGCGCGCCAGCCCGCGCCGACGCAGGTACAGGTTGCCGGCGCCGGCAAACAGCGCGTCCAGCGCCAGTGCCAGCAACGCGGTGGCGGCGGCGCCCAGCAGCAGCAGCGGCTGGTTGTTCAGGTAGATGCCCGGGAAGATCAGTTCGCCAAGGCTGTTGGCGCCGATCAGGAACGACAGCGGCACCGTTCCCACGTTGATCACCAGGCTGATGCGGATGCCGGCCAGCATCACCGGCAGCGCATTGGGCAGTTCCACGCGCAGCAACCGCTGGCATGGCGTCATGCCGATGCCGCGCGCGGCTTCCAGCAGCGTCGGCGAAACATTGCGCAGGCCTTCATAGGTGTTGCGCACGATCGGCAGCAGCGAAGCCAGCCACAGCGCCAGGATCGCGGGCCGCTCGCCGATGCCGAGCACCGCGAGCGCCAACGCGAGTACCGCGAGCGACGGCACCGTATTGCCGACGTTGAAGATCTGCATCAGGCGGTCGGCCCAGCGGCGCATGCACGGCCGGCTCAGCGCGATGCCGGCCGGAATGCCGGTGGCGAGCGCGAGCGCCATCGAGTACGCGACCAGTCGCATGTGGTCGGCCACGTCATAGAGCAGGCGGTCCTGATGCTGGTGGATGACATCCACGCCGATCCAGGCGACCAGTCCGCCCAATGCCAGCGCGGTCAGGCATCCCCAAGCGGCCACCCGCACGGATTGCTTTGACATATATCCCCTCGTTCCGGCCGAAAAGCGCGCAAAGCACCACTTTCCGATCACGGAAAACAAAATGGGCTAGGCGGCCGTGAAGTGGGGAGCCGCCGTCCCGGTTCAGATTGCATTGCCGCCATGACCGGCACGATTGCCGGCGGACGGGCTTTTGGACTCCCATGCCAGGGGGCCGGAAGTCCGATTGACGGGATGCCGCGGCGTTCTGTCCGCGGGCTCCCTGTAGCGGCGCACCCGGTTCGGTCTATGACCGGTAGCGAGTGGCCAGGGCGGCGCAAAAAAGTGAACAAATGGGCGCGCCGCCGAATCCATGAACCGTTGCCTGACAAGGCCTGGCGGGATCGCCCGGCGAATCAATCCACAGCAACGTATGACAAAGAGAGCGCTATTATACTCATCTTCATCGATCTTGTCATCTTCGCCTATCTTGCGGCATTTTCAGGGGCCTTTTGCCGCGATTCCGACTGTCGCTGATGGACTGCCAAACCTGGCTTGACGAGAAATCCTGATCGTTGCCATCGGCGCTTCGAATCCCAGCGGATTGCGTTGATGGATAGAACAATCTGTTGCCCACCCGCCCTCTACTCTTTCCCTACCAAACCTCTACATTGTCGGAGTAGCTGAACACGACGTGGCCCCGATGACGGCGGCAGCAATGCCGCCACCAGGCCCGCGAACCGGAGAAAGAATGATGGAAACCCGCACCCCTCTCGACACCGTCCCGGCCACCGCGCAGGAAACCGTGCAGCGTTCGCGCACGGTGGACCGCGTCGTGCGCGGCATCGCCACCTCGGATGGTGCCGGCGTCAAGCTGACGCGCGTGCTGACCCAGAACCTGCAACGCCGGCTGGACCCGTTCCTGATGCTCGATGCCTTCGGCACCGACAGCAAGGACGACTACATCGGCGGCTTCCCCGATCACCCGCACCGCGGCTTCGAGACCATCACCTACATGCTGGCCGGACGCATGCGCCACCGCGACAGCGCCGGCAACGAAGGCCTGCTGCAGAACGGCGGCGCCCAATGGATGGTGGCTGGCGCCGGCGTGGTGCACTCGGAAATGCCCGAACAGGAAGACGGCCGCATGGAAGGCTTCCAGCTGTGGCTGAACCTGCCGGCGGCCGACAAGATGACGGCGCCGTGGTACCGCGACATGCCCGCTGAGGCCATTCCGACGGTGGCGCTGGACAACGGCGGCACGGTGCGCGTGCTGGCCGGCGCCTCGCACGGCGTGGCTGGCGCGGTAACGCGCCCGGTGACGGAGCCGGTCTACCTCGACGTGCATCTGCCCGCCGGCCAGCAGTTCCGGCAGGCCTTGCCGGCCGGGCATAACGCCTTCGTCTATGTGTACCGCGGCGAGTTGTCGATCGGTGAAGGCAGCGAAAAGGCGGTGGTCGACGCGCAGCGCATGGGTGTGCTCGACAACGCGGACAAGGCTGACGGCGTCATCGTCAATGCCGAGTCCGACGTGCGCTTCCTGCTGATCGCCGGACAGCCGCTGGGCGAGCCGATCGCGCAGTACGGCCCGTTCGTGATGAACACGCAGGAGCAGATCTACCAGACGCTGGCGGATTTCCGCGATGGGCGATTTGCGACGATCGCGGCGTCCACGGGGGGCTAACGCTGATTTAAACCGCGTGTTGTCTCCCCTCTCCCATTTATGGGAGAGGGGCGGGGGAGAGGGCAGGAGTCGCCACGAAGTGGGGTGCTACGGTACTTGCCATGCGCCTGCCCTCTCCCCCAACCCCTCTCCCGCAGCGGGAGAGGGGGGCCAACAGCAGGAAATTTCTACCTCTCGGCGCCCCCAGACCGCCGTCCTCCGAAAGGAGGGCGGCGGTTTTTCTTTTCCTTCCCCGGCATGCGACTTGCAACCACCCGCCAACCGTTGCGCGGCTTGGACAAACACCGCAAACCGGCCGCCACAAAGCCACACACTTATATAATTCATAACCAATATCCGGCATCAGGAAATCATGATGAATGCTGCAATGCGTCGCGGCGATGCTGCGCCACGCACTGCCGCTGACTGCCTGCCATCCACGTTGCTGCCATAACAACCCGAGCCGCCTCAGTGACATCACAACTCCCCCCCAGGCTGGCGCTAGCCCATATCAGCAAGCGCTATCCCGGCGTCATCGCGAACGATGACATCAGCCTCAGCGTCGCCCCCGGCGAGATCCACGCCGTGCTTGGCGAGAACGGCGCCGGCAAATCCACGCTGATGAAGATCATCTTTGGCGCGGTCCGCCCGGACGCCGGCGAGATGCACTTCAATGGCGCCCCCGTCACGATCAACAGTCCGCACGACGCCCGCAACCTGGGCATTGCGATGGTGTTCCAGCATTTCTCGCTGTTCGACACCCTGACCGTGACCGAGAACATCGCGCTGGGCCTGCCCGGCGGACACCAGGGCGCGGGCAGCAGCATGAGGCAGCTGGCCGAGCGCATCCGCACGACAGCCGAGCGCTATGGCCTGCCGCTGGAGCCGAACCGTCATGTCCACACGTTGTCGGTGGGCGAGCGTCAGCGCGTGGAAATCGTGCGCGCGCTGCTGGCCAACCCGCAACTGCTGATCCTGGACGAGCCCACTTCGGTGCTGACGCCGCAGGCCGTGGAAACGCTGTTCGTCACGCTGCGCCAGCTCGCCGCCGAAGGCACCAGCATTCTCTACATCAGCCACAAGCTCGACGAGATCCGCGCGCTCTGCCATCACGCCACCGTGATGCGCATGGGCAAGGTCACCGGCGTGTGCGATCCGCGCCAGGAAAGCGCGGCCTCGCTGTCGCGCCTGATGATCGGCGGCGAGCCGCCGCGCGAAGCGCGCGTGGCCACGCAGCGCGGCGAGGTGCGCCTTGCCGTGGAATCACTGTCGCTGCCGCGCGCGCATGCGTTTGCGACCGAGCTGCAGCAGATTTCGCTCGACGTGCATGCCGGCGAGATCGTCGGCATTGCCGGTGTGTCGGGCAACGGGCAGCAGGAACTGCTGGCCGCGCTGTCCGGCGAGGACATGCGCGTGGACGGCACCGCGGTCCACATCGCGGGCAAGCCGGTCGGCCGGCTCGATGCACGCCAGCGCCGCCGTGCCGGGCTCGCCTTCGTGCCGGAAGAGCGGCTCGGGCGCGGTGCGGTGCCGGGCATGAGCCTGGCGACCAACACGCTGCTGTCGCACCAGACGCCGCCGTATGTAAGCAAGGGCATGATCTCGCCGAAGGCCGCGGCTGGCCTGGCCGCCGCGGTCATCGGCCGCTTCCGCGTCAAGGCGAGCGGACCCGAAGCGCTCGCCCGCAGCCTGTCCGGTGGCAATCTGCAGAAATTCATCGTGGGCCGCGAGATCGAAAGCAACCCGAAGGTGCTGATCGTCGCGCAACCGACCTGGGGTGTGGACGTCGGCGCCGCCGCGCAGATCCACAACGAAATCCTCGCGCTGAAGGCCACGGGCTGCGCGATCCTGGTCGTATCGGAAGAACTCGACGAGCTGTTCGCGATTTGCGACCGGCTTCACGTCATCGCCAAGGGCCACCTGTCTCCGTCGATCCCGACCGAGACGGCCACGCGTGAACAGATCGGGCTGTGGATGAGCGGCCTGTGGGAAGGCGGACCCGCGCAGGCGCGCGACGCCCACGCAGCGGAGGTGAACCATGGCTGAACTGCGCTCGCTCCTGCCCCTCTCCCCCATCACACTCGCGCCGCGCGGCCTGCCGTCGCGAACCATGGCCTATGCCTCGCCGGTGATCGCCCTTGCGCTGACGCTGCTGTTCGGCGCGCTGCTGTTCGTCGCGCTGGGCAAGGATCCGATGGCCGCGCTCAAGGTCTTCCTGGCCGATCCGCTGCGGGACAAGCGCGCCATCGGCGAAGTCCTGCTCAAGACGGTGCCGCTGGTGCTGTGCGCGCTGGGCCTGTCGGTCTGCTACCGGGCCAACGTCTGGAACATCGGCGCGGATGGACAACTGATCCTCGGCGGCATCTTCGCCGGCGCGACGGTGCTGTTCTTTGACGTGCCGGGCCAGACGCTGAACGGCACCGTCGTGCTGATGCTGGCGTCGCTCGCCGGCGTGATCGGCGGCATGTGCTGGGCCGCGATCACGGCGCTGCTCAAGGACCGCTTCAACGCGAACGAGATCCTGGTCTCGCTGATGCTCACGTATATCGCGCAGCAACTCATGCTGTGGGTGGTCAACGGGCCGTTGAAGGATCCCAACGGCATGAACTTCCCGCAGTCGAAGGTGTTCTCGTCCGAATACCTGCTGCCAAACCTGATGTCGGGTTCGCGCCTGCATGCGGGCTTTGCCGTGATGCTGGTGCTGGTCGTGGTGATGACGGTTTTCATCTTCCGCAGCTTCGCTGGCTACCGGCTGCAGGTCGGCGGCACCGCACCGGCTGCAGCACGCTATGCAGGATTCTCGTCGCGCAGCGCACTGTGGAGCGCACTGCTGATTTCGGGTGCGACTGCAGGACTCGCCGGAGCATTTGAAGTCACTGGTCCGATCGGCCAGTTGCTGCCGTCGATTTCTCCGGGCTATGGCTTTACGGCGATCATCGTCGCGTTTGTCGGACGCCTGCATCCTGTGGGCACCGTGCTCGGCGGCATCATGATGTCGCTGTTCTACATCGGCGGCGAGATGGCGCAGTCGCGCCTGGGCCTGCCGTCGGCCATTGGCTGGGTGTTCCAGGGCATGCTGCTGTTCTTCCTGCTCGCCTGCGACACCCTTATCGAAAACCGCCTGCGCTGGCGCGCCACGGCAGCCTGAGCGGAGCAACGTACAACATGGAACAACTCGCTCCTCTCATTGCCACCGCGATCAATGCCGGCACGCCGCTGCTGCTGGCCGCACTGGGCCTGCTTATCAACGAACGCGCGGGGGTGCTGAACCTTGGCGCCGAAGGCATGATGCTCGTCGCCGCCGTGGCCGGCTTCATGGTCGGCTACCAGACGCAGCAACCGTGGCTCGGCTTTATCGCCGGCGCCGTGGCCGGCATGCTGATGGCCACGCTGTTCTCGTGGCTCGCGCTCGTGCTAGCGACCAACCAGGTGGCCACGGGCCTCGCGCTGTCGATCTTCGGCACTGGCCTGTCGGCTTTCATGGGCCAGCGCTTCGTCGGCTTTGCGATGCCGGCTCAGGCCAAGTCGGTCCCATTCCTTGCCGACATTCCGTTCATCGGTCCCGCATTCTTCCAGCATCACTGGATGGTGTATTTCAGCCTGCTGCTGTGCTTCGCGATCATGTGGTTCCTGTTCCGCACGCGCGCCGGCCTCACGCTGCGCGCGATCGGCGAATCGCCGGAATCCGCGCATGCGCTGGGCTATCCGGTGCGCACCATCCGCTTTGGCGCGCTGCTGTTCGGCGGTGCATGCTGCGGCCTGGCCGGCGCGTACCTGTCGCTGGTGTACACGCCGATGTGGGTCGAAAACCTGGTCGCCGGCCGCGGCTGGATCGCGCTCGCGCTGACCACGTTTGCCACCTGGCGCCCGGGCCGCGTGCTGGTCGGCGCGTGGCTGTTCGGCGGCGTCACCATTCTGCAGTTCTACCTGCAAGGCATCGGCGTTTCCGTGCCGTCGCAGTTCCTGTCGATGCTGCCCTACGCGGCCACCATCGTCGTGCTGGCGCTGATCTCGCGCAATCCGGCCTGGATCCGGCTGAACATGCCCGCCTCGCTGGGCAAGCCGTTCCGTCCGGGCAATGCCTGATGCCGCTGCCGGAATCCCATTTCAACGAGCCATCGAACGCAGTCAATATTCATCACAAGGAGAAATCATGATCGTCACGCGCAGGAAGACCCTGGCGGCCCTGGCTGCCACCGCGTTGCTGGCCCTGGCCGGCTGCGGCAAGAAGGAAGCCGAGAAGCCGGCCGAGACGGCCGCCCCGGCCTCCGCGCCCGCCGCTGAACAGAAGGCCGAACCGCTCAAGGTCGCTTTCGTCTACATCGGCCCGGTCGGCGATGCGGGCTGGACGTACGCGCACGACGCCGGCCGCAAGGCCGTGGAAGAAAAGTTCGGCGACAAGGTCAAGACCACCTTCGTCGAAAACGTGCCCGAATCCGCCGCGGACGCCGAGCGCGTGTTCCGCGACCTGGCCAGCCAGGGCAACAAGCTGATCTTCGGCACCACCTTCGGCTACATGGAATCGATGCTGAAGGTCGCCAAGGAATTCCCGGACGTGAAGTTCGAACACGCCACCGGCTTCAAGACCGCCGACAACCTGGCCCAGTACGATGTGCGCACCTATGAAGGCGCGTACCTGGCTGGCGTCGTCGCCGGCAAGATGAGCAAGACGGGCAAGATGGGCGTGGTGGCTTCGGTACCGATTCCCGAAGTGATCCGCAACATCGACTCGTTCACGCTGGGCGCGCGCAGCGTCAACCCGAAGGCGACCGTCAAGGTGGTCTGGGTGAACAAGTGGTTCGATCCGGGCAAGGAGCGTGAAGCCGCCACCACGCTGATCGGCCAGGGCGTGGACATGCTGATGCAGAACACCGACTCCGCTGCCGTGGTGCAGACCGCGCAGGAAAAGGGCGTCTACGCGTTCGGCTGGGACAGCAACATGAGCAAGTTCGGCGAGAAGGCTCACCTTGCCGCGTCGGAGATCCAGTGGGGCGTCTACTACAACAAGGTGGTGGACGACGTGCTGAAGAACCAGTGGAAGACCAACACCACGTGGTGGGGCCTGAAGGAAGGCATGATCGACCTGAAGGACTTCAACACCGTTGTGCCTGACGACGTGAAGGCGCTGGTCGAAGAGCGCAAGAAGGGCATCGTCGATGGTTCGGCGCCGATCTGGAAGGGTCCGATCAAGGACAACACGGGCAAGGAACAGGTCGCCAAGGACCAGACGGCCGACGATAACTTCCTGCACGGCGTGAAGTTCTACGTCGAAGGCGTGGAAGGCAAGATTCCGGGCTGATTTTTCAGTCCTTTTCCGGCATGCCGTGCTGGCATGCCGGCCCGCCCCGGCGCTGCCGGGGCGCACCCCTCGTCTCTTTCCCCTCCCCTGTTTTCCTGCGGAACTTGAAGCCGATCGGATCGGCCCAAGCTATCTGTGCATGCGCCATTGGCTGGCGCCCACAATGTGAAGGAGGCCTCTCATGTGGAAGCGTTTTTCGGCCCTGTGGACGTTGGTGCGTCGGGATGGGCGGCTGTTCTGGTATGCGTTGCGGCATCCGGATGCGCCGGGATGGCTGAAGCCTGCGGCGTTCGGGTTGCTGTTCTATGCGATCTCGCCCATCGACCTGATTCCCGACTTCGTTGCCGGACTGGGCATCGTCGATGATGTCGTGTTGATCCCGCTTGCGGTCCACCTGATCCTCAAGCGCCTGCCGCCGCATATCCTCCGACAGGCCGAGGCGCGCGCGGCCGCGGCCACGGTCAGGTCGCGCTGAACCTTGCAAGCAAAAAAACCCCCGGGCGGCAGAGGCCGCCCGGGGGCTTTTTTTGCTTCGGCAACCGCTACCGCCTCAGTGGGGCAGCAGGATGGTCGATCCGGTCGTCTTGCGCGATTCAAGATCACGGTGCGCCTGCGCCACATCCGCCAACGCATACCGCTGCCGCACATCGATCTTCACCTTGCCGCTGCTGACCACGTCGAACAGATCGGCGACCATCGGCTCCAGCAATTCACGATGCACCACATAGGTCATCAGCGTAGGACGCGTGAGCCGCAGCGAGCCCTTGTTGCCAAGCACAGAGATATCGAACGGCGGCACCGGCCCTGAGGCATTGCCGAAGCTCACCATGGTGCCGCGCGGCGCGAGGCAGTCGAGCGAGCCGCGGAAAGTATCTGCACCGATGGAGTCGTACACGGCCGGCACACCCTTGCCGCCGGTGATTTCCTTCACACGATCCACGAACGATTCGCGCGTATAGACGACCGTATGCGTGCATCCGTGCGCGCGCGCCAGCTCCGCCTTCTCGTCGCTGCCAACCGT
Source organism: Cupriavidus numazuensis (assembly GCF_905397435.1). Taxonomy (GTDB): domain Bacteria; phylum Pseudomonadota; class Gammaproteobacteria; order Burkholderiales; family Burkholderiaceae; genus Cupriavidus; species Cupriavidus numazuensis. Next base: position 103,540 of record NZ_CAJPVI010000012.1, on the reverse strand, counting down.
GCCGATCACTGTGACGCCAAGCGCCTTCAGCCACTGGCACGCAATCAGCCCGACGCCGCCGGCCGCGGCATGCAGCAGCACCGTGTCGCCAGCCTGCACGCGATAGCTGTCGCGGATCAGGTACTGCACGGTCAGCCCCTGCAGCATCATCGCCGCGCCCTGCTCGAACGAGATCGATTCGGGCAGGCGCACCACGATATCGGCCGGCATCACGCGCACTTGCGAATAGGCACCGTTCGGGCGGCCTGCGTAGGCCACGCGGTCGCCAACGTTCAGGTGCGTCACGCCCTCGCCCACCGCTTCGACCACACCGGCGCCTTCCATACCCAGGCCGCCAGGCAGCGGCTGCTTGTAGAGGCCGGTGCGGAAATAGACGTCGATAAAGTTCAGGCCCACCGCTTCATGGCGAACGCGAACCTCGCCCGGGCCGGGCTCGCCCACTTCTACATCGACCCACTGCATCACTTCCGGTCCGCCGGTCTGCTCGATCCGGATGGCTTTGGTCATTGGCATGTCTTTGTCACTCGATATGGGGTTCGTTCAGGACTGCGATTCCACGCGACACAGCTCGGCGATCAGCAGGTCCGCTGTGGCGACGTTGGTCGCGCACGGCACGTTGTGCACGTCGCAGGCACGCACCAGCGCATTGATATCCGGTTCGTGCGGCTGCGGCGTCATCGGGTCGCGCAGGAAGATCACGGCGCGCACGCGCCCTTCCGCGAGTTGCGCGCCGATCTGCAGGTCGCCGCCCCACGGCCCTGACAGCATCCGGGTCACATCGAGCCCGACTTCATCGATCAGCCGGCCGCCGGTGGTGCCGGTCGCAAGCAGTTCGCACTGCGAAAGGAATTCGCGGTGACGCGTGGCAAAGGCAACGATGTCGTCTTTCTTGTGGTCGTGTGCAATCAGGGCGATACGTGGGCGGGTCATCAAGAATCCTTGTTGCGGTAAGCGACTGCGGGGGGAATGCGGCCAGTACCGGGGCCGCGCCGGGTTCAGAACGTGCCGGGGTAGGCGCCGCCGTCAAGCAGGATGTTCTGCGCCGTGATGTACGCGGCCTGGCGGCTGCACAGGAACGCGCACGTCGCGCCGAACTCGGCCGGGTCGCCGAAACGGCGCGACGGGTTCAGTGCGGCACGGCGTTGCACGACTTCATCCACGGTCAGGTTCGCCTTCTGGGCGGCGCCTTCCATGGTCTTGAACAGGCGGTCGGTGTTGAACGGCCCCGGCAGCAGGTTGTTGACGGTGACGCCGTGCTGCGCCACTTCGCGCGCCAGGCCGGCGATGAAGCCGGTCAGGCCCGAGCGCGCGCCGTTGGACAGGCCCAGCACATCGATCGGCGCCTTCACCGCGCCGCTCGTGATATTGATGATGCGGCCCCACTTGCGCGCGATCATGCCGTCAACGGTGGCCTTGATCAGCTCGATCGGGGTCAGCATGTTGGCGTCGAGCGCGGCCAGCCAGGCTTCACGATCCCAGTCGCGGAAATTGCCCGGGGGCGGACCGCCGGCGTTGTTGACGAGGATATCGAGGTCGCCGAGCTTGGCCACGGCATCCAGCGCGGCCTTGCGGCCTTCCGGCTTGGTGATGTCCGTAGCCACGGCAACCACGCGGCGGCCATGTCGTGCACGCAGGCCCGCGGCTGCCTTTTCCAGCGCCTCGGCGCCGCGCGCCACGATCACGACATCGACGCCCTCGGCCGCCAGCGCGTCCGCGCAGGCGAACCCAAGGCCCTTGCTCGCGCCACACACCAGTGCATGCTTGCCACGCAGTCCCAGATCCATTTTCTCGCTCTCCTTGTTGGCTTGTTTGCTTGTATAGCTTGTCAGGTTCGCTGTCGTCGCGCGGCTTGGTGCGTTATCACGCTTTGCGTGCCGACAGCAGGTACATTCCGCCCAATACCAGCGCGCTGCCCGCGAGCTGCACGCCGCTGACCGGTTCATCGAGCAGCCAGAACGCGAGGAACAGCGTCGACACCGGACCGACCATGCCGGCCTGCGAGGCCATCGGCGCGCCGATGCGGGCCACGGCCACCATCGTCATCGACACGGGCAGCACCGTGCAGAACACCGCGTTGACGAGTGACAGCCACATCACCGGCGCCGGCTGCGCGAGTTCGGCCACGGGGCGCCCGAGCGCCAGGTACTGCAACACGCAGCACGCCGTGGACACGCACATCGCGTAGGCCACCAGCCGCAGCGAGCCGATGCGCTGCACCAGCTCGCCGCTCAGGATCAGGTAGATACCATACGTCAAGGCGCTGCCTAGCACCAGCGCGCCGCCCAGCCAGACCTGGGCGCCGCTGACATCGAGGTCATGCGCGAACACCAGCACGATGCCCGCATAGGCCAGCAGCAGCGATATCCACTGGCGCGCGGCGATCGGACGCCGGAACAGCAGCGCCGTGGCCAGCAGCACGAACGACGGCGTCAGGAACAGGATCAGCCGTTCGAGTCCCGCTGTGATGTACTGCAAGCCCAGGAAATCCATGAAGCTCGACAGGTAATAGCCGATGAAGCCGAGGAACACCACGCGCGCACGGTCGGCCCACGACAGCGCGGGCAGGCGCCGCGACTGCCACCAGCCGATTGCCATGAACAGCGGCACGGCGAACAGCATGCGCAGCGTGATCACCATGACGGCATCGACGCTGTAGCGGTACATCAGCTTGGCGACAATGGCCTTGGCGGAAAACAGCATGGCGCCAATAGCCGCGATGGCCAGGCCCGAACGCTGCGGCGACGGCAGCGCGGCGGGCATGGCAAGGGATTTCTGTGAAGCTGGCACGGGGGAAGACGAGGGACAAAGCAGCCGCCGCAGCCGTGGCCGGCCGGGTCGGCAAAGACGACCAGACGATTGTATGCGAAAAGAGGCATTGGCATCGCCCTACCGCCGGGTATGCCTCCACGTGCGCCTTTGCCTACAATGGGCGCTTCCGCGTTGGCCGCAAGCGGCCATGCGCGGGCAGAACAACACAACCCGAACGAGGAGATCCCCGCACCATGCCGCAACGCCTTGCCCTTCGCCGCCGCTCCACGCTGATCGCTCTCTCGCTCGGCGCCGTGGCAGCCGCCACGCTCGGCACCCTGCCGCTAGCCGCCAGTGCGGCCGACGCGTTCCCGTCCAAGCCGATCCGATTTGTCGTCCCCTACGCGGCCGGCGGCACGACCGACCTCGTGGCACGCACCGTCGGCCAGCGCGTCGCCGAGAAACTGGGCCAACCCGTGGTCATCGAGAACCGGCCCGGTGCCGGCGGCAACATTGGCATGGAAGCCGTGGCCAAGGCCCCGGCCGATGGCTACACCATCGGCTTCGGTGCAATCTCGACCAACGCGCTGAATCCGCATATCTACAAGCACGTGCCGTTCGACCCGCGCAAGGACTTCACGGCCATCAGCCTGCTCGGCACGTCGACGATCGTGCTCGAGGTGAGCCCGTCGCTGCCAGTGAAGACCGTGCCGGAGCTGATCGCCTATGCCAAGGCGCATCCGGGCCTCACGTACGCAACCGCCGGTACCGGCACGTCGATGCACCTGGCCGGCGCGATGTTCTCGCAGATGACGCAAACCGGTCTCACGCATGTACCGTACAAGGGCAGCAGTCCCGCCATCAACGACATGCTGGGCGGCCATATCGGCGTGATGTTCGACAACCTCCCCGCGTCGCTGCCGCATATCCAGGCGGGCAAGCTGCGCGCGCTGGCCGTCGCCGGCAAGACTCGCTCGCCGTCGCTGCCCGACGTGCCGACGCTCGCGGAAGCCGGCCTGTCCGGCTATGCCGTGGAACCGTGGTTCGGCGTCTATGGTCCGGCCAACCTGCCCGCGCCTGTGGTACAGGCGCTCAATGCCGCCTTCGTCGAAGCGCTGGGCCGGGCCGACGTGCGCGAGAAGCTCACGCAGGCCGGCTTCAACCCGAAGGGCTCGAGCGCCGCGGAACTCCAGACGCTGACGCTGCAGGAGTACGACCGCTTCGGCAAGGTGGCGAAATCCGCTGCCATCACGGTCGATTAAGCAGGTCTTCGCCGGTATACTCGGGGGCACACTTTTCATCGCACTACGATCGACGTGCCCTCCTCTTCCGACCAGCCTGCCGGCAACACCGACACCGGCTACGACTTCACCGAACAGGTGGGCCACCTGCTGCGCCGCGCGTACCAGCGCCACGTGGCCATCTTCCAGCAGACCATTCCCGATTCGCAGCTCACGGCCGCGCAGTTCGTCGTGCTGTGCGCGGTCAGGGACCGGCAGCCGTGTTCGCTGAACGAAGTGGTGCGCGCCACGGCCATCGACCAGGCGACGGTGCGCGGCATCATCGAGCGGCTGAAAGCACGCAAGCTGATCGCGGTGTCGCATGATCCGAATGACCGGCGCAAGGTGGTGGTGACGGTAACGGACGATGGTCTCGCATTGATCGACGAGACGGTGCCGTTTGCTAAGCAGATTTCGGAGCAGACGTTTGGTGGCCTGAATCCGGCGGAGCGCGTGGCGGTGACTTATCTGCTGCGCAAGATGAGTGAGATTGATGAGGGGAACGGCGGGGGCTGAGCAACCCCGCTAGTAGTGCCGCCGGTTTGCTCCCCTCTCCCGCCTGCGGGAGAGGGGCCGGGGGAGAGGGCAGGCGTTGGCAATATCGAAGACGCCTGCTTCGTTGAGACTCCCGCCCTCTCCCCAACCCTCTCCCGCAAGCGGGAGAGGGAGCAAGACAGCGGATTGCTAGGGGCGTCGGCCTTGTAACGCCGCCAACACCGTCTCCGGCACGAACGGCGGCCTTCTCAGCCGCACACCCATCGCATCAAACAGCGCATTGGCAATCGCCGGCGCCCCCGGCAACGAGGCCGATTCGCCCGCCCCCAGCGGCGGCTCTGACTGCCGCGGCATCAGCACCACCTCGATCGGTGGAATCTCCGGGAACGTCAGCAACGGGTAGCCTCCCCATTCACGGCTGGCCACACCGTCGCCGTCAAAGCGCACCTGCTCCTTGAGCACGCGGCTCAGCGTCTGCACGACGTTGCCGTGGATCTGGTGACGAACGCCGTCCGGGTTGACCATCATGCCCGTGTCCTGGCCCACGACGATCTTCCTGACGACGATCTGTCCGCTGGCGACATCGACCGATAGATCGAGAATCCACGCAGCCCACGCCGCGCCGAAGCCTGGATAACGGCTGTGGATATATCGCGCATACGCGACGCCCCGGCCGTGCAGCTTGCCGCCAGCGTCAGGCACACCGCGCGACCCGTGCGAGCCGCGTTCCCAGCCCGCCGCGTCCGCCACGGCACGCAGCAGGTCCGCCGCGCGCTCATCGGGAAGATGCCGCAAGCGGAAGTCCACCGGGTCCGTGCCCGCTTCCGCAGCGAGTTCATCGATCATGCATTCGTGCGCGAACGTGTTCGGCAGCGCCGATACGCCACGCAACCACGATGCGCGCACGATGGCCGGCGTGTCGTCGCAGCCAATGCGGCGGCCGGAGTAGGCATACGGCGGCACAGCGGTGCGATCGCCCATTTCGAGCGTGCGCGGTGCATTCGGCACCTGTCCGGTAAGCAGCAATGCCAGCGTCGGTGCATCGTTGGACGGATAGCGGCTGACGAAGTCGTAGCCAAGCAGCTCGCCGTTGCCGCCGAGCGTGGCACTGACGTCCATCAGCTGCGCCGCGCCCTTGGGCTCCCACAGGTGTTCCTGCTCGCGCGAGAGTTGCACGCGCACGGGACGGCCCACCGCGCGCGACAGCAGCACGGCATCGGCGCAAACGTCGTCGGCACAGTTGCGACCGTAGCAGCCGGCGGCTTCCATGCGGACGATCTCGATGTTGCCTTCGCCCAGTCCGGACAGGCGAGCCAGATCGATGCGCAGCACGTGTGGGTTCTGCGTGCCGGACCAGACGGTCAGGCCATCCTCGCGCCAGTCGGCCACGGCGCATGACGGGCCGATCGAGCCATGCATCTGGTAAGGCCACGTGTAATGGCGTTCCAGCGTGGTGCCAGCGCCCGGCGCGGGCATCTCGCCATCATCGAGCAATTCACGGCGCGTGGCGGGGTTGGCGCGCAGCGCGGGCTCGGGATCGTCGAGCGCAGGCAACGGGGGCACCGGCTTCCAATGCACGCGCAGGCGGCGTGCGGCCAGCACTGCGTATTCCTCCCGCTCGGCCACTACACCGATGAAATCGCCCTGCACCACGATGTCCACCAGCCCCGGTACATCGCGCACGGAATTGCGATCGACGTCGAGCAGGCTCGTGCCGACGAAATCGCCGCTGTCGCGGCCGGCGTATGGTGGCCGCACCACGCGGCCGTGCAACATGCCGGGCACGCGAACGTCATGCACGAATGTCAGCGCGCCGCGCGCCTTGTCGGGGATATCCACACGGCCAGCGCCACGGCCGACAATGCGGTAGGACTCGACAGGCTTGGTCGCCACGTCGTCGGCCAGCAGCAGTTCGACATGCTCGTCGGCCACCAGTGCTCCGTAGCCAATGCTGTCCTGCGTCCCCTTCACGCGGAACACACCGTCATCGGCTTCCAGCGCATCGGACATCACGCCGAGCTGATTCGCCGCGCGCGCCTCCAGCCAAGCACGGGCTTGAGCCGCGGCACGCCGCAGAGGAATCGCGGAAATCTGGATCGATGCGCTCGCGATAGTCGGCCCCTGGTTGGGCGTGGCGTCGGTATGGCCGAGCACCATGCGCACGCGCGCTAGCGGCACGTCCAGTTCCTCGGCGACGATCTGCGCGAGCGCGGTGCGGATGCCTGTACCAAGATCCACGTGGCCATTGAATGCCAGCACTTCGCCTGTGTTACGCACGGCCACGAAGATATCGGGCAGCGCCGGCACATAGTCCGACGCGGCGCCGGGCTGCCCCGGCGCGGGACGCGCTGCGACCTGCGGAGCCCGCGTGATCAGCAGGACGCCGCGCTCCTGCAAGAGCGCGAGGCGCTGTGCGCGCGGGGTGGAGGCCTCGGCCTCGGGTACGGTATCGAGGATGGTCGAAGTCATGGGTCGATTATTTTGCCGCTTCGCGTCGCGCGGCAGCCGCTATGCCACCGTTATACTGCCTTCCAACAGACATCATGATGCCGAGCCATCCAACATGACCATCAAGACCGCAACCACGCGCGCGGCAGTCGGAACGCGCGCCCGGCAGGCGCAGGACAGCCGCGACCGGATCCTGAAGGCGGCCATCAAGGTCTTTGCGCAGCGCGGCTACGACGGCGGACGCATCGAACGTATTTCCTCGCTCGCCAAGACCTACGACCGGATGATCTACTACTACTTCGGCAGCAAGGAAAAGCTGTTCGTCGAAGTGCTCGAGACCATCTACCTGCAGCTCAACGAAGCCGAACAGAAGCTCGAAGGCGAACTCGATGCCGCCGATCCGGTGCGCGCGCTCTCGCAGCTCATCGACTTCATCTGGCACTACTACCTCGAGCACCCGGAGTTCGTGGCGATCCTGACCAGCGAGAACATCAGCCAGGGCAAGCACGCGCGCAAATCGGTGCGGCTGCGCGAGATTTCCAGCTACGCGCTGTCCGTGCTCGACGGCATCCTGTTGCGCGGCAAGGCGGCGGGTCTGTTCCGGCCTGACGCCGGCGCGCGCGACGTCTATATGGTCATCGCCTCGCTCGGCTATTTCTACAACTCGAACCATCATACGCTCAGCGCTTTTCTGGGCGAGCCTATGATGGGCGCGCCCGCGCTCGCGCACTGGCGCGATGTGATCCAGCAGACAGTGCTGCGCGCGGTGGCAGTGCCGGGCGCCGTGCCCGATGCCCCGCCCGCGCCGACTCGCGCGAACGGCAAGCCTGCACGAACCCGGCGCGTCGCGGCGGGCTGAGCGTCGCATCAGGCGCACGGCGGCGCGTCCCAACGCGACTCAGGCCGCCGCGCGCACGCCAGCCGGCGCCGCCTGCGAGATCTGCGCGAGCGCCTCGTCGCGGGTCAGCACGGTGGCGTACTTCTGCTCCATGTCGAACAGGTTCGCCGCATGCGGACCGAGCGCGCGGTCGCCCACGCAGTCCGACACCACCAGTGGGCGGAAGCCGAGCGACATCGCATCGACCACGCTTGCGCGCACGCAACCGCTGGTCACGCAACCAGCGACCAGCAGTGTCTGCACGCCACGCTGCGTCAGCCACGCCGCCAGCGACGTGCCGAAGAACGCTGACGGTACGGTCTTGCGCACCACGTACTCGCCCGCAGCGGGTGCCAGCTCCGGCACGATGGCGCTGTTGTGGCTGTCTTCCTTCAGCGTCAGCATGCCAGGCACCTTCAGTGTGAAGATGTTTTGGTCGGCATCGTCATCGGCAAACACGATGCGGCTGTGCGCAACCGGCCAGCCCTGCTCGCGCGCTGCGCGCAGCAGCGGCTGCGTGTTGCGGATGGCCTCCGGAATATTGCCGCCGCCGAACACCGCCGGGTCGGCAAAGCCGTTCACGAAATCGATGATCAGCAGCCCGTACGGCGGCCGCAACTCCATGGCAGTGCCGAAGCCTTGCCGCTGGTAGGTCTGGACTTCGTCATGCATGGCGTGCTTCCTTGAACAGTGTGTTGACCGTGGCGTGGTGGCCGTCCGTCACCTTGCCGCGCACCACCACCGGCTCGCCGTCGAGCGTGACGGTGCAGTGGCGTACGGGGATATCGATATGGCAGGCCGTGGTACGGCTTCCACCGGCTTCGTTATTGGGTCCGAACGAGCACAGGAAGTTGCCCTCGTACGCGCGCGCATCCATGCCGATGGTGGCTTCGCGGTCGTACATGGCCAGCGCCGACCAGCTCGCGCGCGGCTGCAGGCCCCAGCCGATATGCGACATCGCATAGGCTTCCGGATCGTTGAACGACGCCATGTAGTCGGCCAGCAGTTCGGCATCGAGACCACCTTCGATGGCCTTCACGTAACCGGCCTCGAGCGTGATGCGGATCGGCTCCTGGATATACGACTTCATCGGCAGCAGGATGTCGCCGCGGTCGAGCACGATGGTGCCGTTGGTGCCGCCCTCGTTCGGCCAGGTCAGCACGAAGCCGCTCGGCCAGTGGTCCCAGCGGCCGGGCTCGTCGACAAAGCCGTATTCGCTGATCGCCGGGAATTCGCCGAGGCTGCAGCGCAGGTCCATGCCCGCGTCGGACACGATGTGCATTTCCCGCGCGCGCGACAGCCGCGCCGTGGCCGCCTTTACGCGCTTGCGGTCGGCTTCGGTCGGAACCAGGCGAGCCAGCACCTCGGGTGGCTCCACGGCGAGCAGGATCTTTGTGCCACCGCTGAGGATGTCATGCTGCTCGGGCGAGAACAGCAGCGTCATCAGATCGAGCACAAGATCGCTCGCCTTGAGCGCGGCAATCGCGGCCGGGTTGCCGGTCAGCGGCGTGGTGCCGAGATAGGCCAGCGCATCGCGGCTCAGCGCCTTCTCGCCATTGACCGGCGGCAGGTCGAGCCGGTTGACGATGGCGCCCATCGACGCGGCTGCCACCATAGCGGTGCGCAAGGTCTGCGGATGCGTCGCTGCACCGGTCAGCACCGTGACGGTCTGGCCGGCTTCGAGCTTCGACAGCGTGAGCACCTGCTTCCACGCCTGGGTCAGGTCGTAATCGCTTACGGGCATGTTCGCTCCTCCGATCGCGGATTCAGGCCGCGGGCAGTGCGGCACCGAGGAAATCGCCAAAGGCACGGTAGAAACCAGCCTCGTCGTCCCACGGGATCATGTGGCCTGCATCGGCCACGTGGCTGACCAGCACGCCGGGCACGAGCTTGCGGATTTCTTCGACGTCTTCGGCACGGATCACATCGCCACGTCCGGCCGTCATCAGCAGCGTGGGTATCTTCACGTGCGGCAGGTCCGCGTGGATATCGTCTTCGTGGAAGCCATTGAAGCTGGCGAGGATGGCGCGCTCATCGCACGTGTGCAGCCATTCGGCGCGCAGACGCAACTGGTCTTCGGTCCACGTCGGGCAGAAGCGGCGCATGCCTTCGGCGTCGATGCCTGCGCGTGCGAGGCGGATCGAATCGATGTACCACGGCAGTTGCGCGGGATAGGCGCGGCGGCCCGGGCCGGATACGGGCGGATCGACCATCACCAGACGCGTGAGTCCCGCTGGATGCTGGCGCGCGGCGCGCACGCCAATGCGACCGCCCATCGAATGGCCGACGATGGCATAGCGCTGCAGGCCTAGCGCCTGTGCGAATGCGATCACGTCAGCGGCTTGTGCATCGAGGCTGTAGTCGAGCGTGTCGCTCGCTTCAGAGAGGCCACGGCCGCGTACGTCGAGCACATAGGTATCGAAGCGCTGGCCGAACTGCTCGCCGACGAAGCCCCATGTGATGGCCGGGCTTGTGATGCCCGGCACGATGATCACGGCATCGCGCGAGGCGCGTTCGCCATCGCTGCCGCCATAGCGCAGGTAGTGCTGGCGGATGCCGTTGGCGTTGACGTTGCCGCCGTAGAGGAAGGTGCTCATCGCGCGGCCCTCAGTAGGCGCCCGACAGCAGCGCACCGGCGCCCGGCACGACTGGCTCAAGATCCAGTGCGCGCAGCATGGCGTAGGTCGTGGCAATCGCGGCGGTGATCACCGGCTTGCCGGTCATCGCTTCCACCTTCGCCACAGCAGGCAATGACGGCATCTGCACGCAGGCCGACAGCACGATGGCGTCAACATCGGCAATGTTCATTTGCGCGACGATGCCAGGCAGCTTCGCCGGATCGTGGCGACCGACTTCGAGGTTGTCCGGAATTTCGAGCGCGCGGTAGTCGACGACTTCGTAGCCTTCATTGCGGATGTAGTCGACCACCAGCTCGGTCAGCGGCTTCATGTACGGGGCAACCACAGCGATGCGCTTCGCGCCGATCACCTTGAGTGCATCAACCAACGCGCCAGCACTGGTAATCACCGGTGCATCACCGCCGTTCTCAGTGGTGTGCGCCTTCAGGCGCTGCTCGGACTTGCGGTGATAGCCATGCCCCATCGCCATGATCGCAACCAGGCACGCATAGCCGAGCACATCGACACGTGCGTCGGAAAGCTCGACGGCGCAGCGGTCGGACTCGGCATCCATGGCTGCCAGTTCTTCCTTGACCACCTTCTTCATGCGCATGCGGCTCGAATGGAAGGTGAACCGTTCGGGGCGGATCTGCTGCCGTGCGGTCAGCATGGCCGGGATCTCGGTTTCCATCGTGGTGTTGGAGCTCGGCACGATCTGGCCGATTCGGAAAACTTTCTGCACTGTCGACTCCGTCATCTGAGTGTCTGGGGAATGCCTGTCTACCCGCCCGCCCCCGGCATCGAGTGCACCGGACGTCCGCGGTTGCGATTGATTGTAGTGTACACACTCTATATGCGCAAACAGATTCTGCGCCTGACCGACAGCACTCATTCAGTGCATACTAAACAAGATAATCCCTATATTTGCGCATAATTTCGCCGTTGCAGAGCAGCATGAAAAGCGCATCACATCAGTATCAGGGTTTTCCATAGGTTCCGCATAATCTTCCTTTACCTTGCATTTTTGAGTGTGTACACTCGTTTTCAACAACTGGCCGAGAACGGCCCCCACACTCATCGACCCATGTGTCATTGCCAGGAGAAAGAACGTGCAAGGCAAAACGCGAATCGCAATCATCGGCGCCGGACTCGGAGGGACGGCCGCTGCCGCCCTGATGCAGCGGGCAGGCTTCCAGGTCAGGCTCTATGAACAGGCGCCGGCGTTTTCGCGTCTGGGTGCGGGCATCCACGTGGGGCCGAACGTCATGAAGATCATGCGGCGCATCGGCATCGAGGACGCGCTCAATGACATGGGCTGCCACCCGGACTTCTGGTACAGCCGCGACTGGGAAAACGGTGAGGTGATCGCGCAGATCCCGCTGGGGGACTACGCACTGAAGCACTACGGTGCCAGCTACCTGACCGTGCACCGCGGCGACTTCCATAAGCTGCTCACCGATGCCGTGGCACCGGGCACGCTGTTCTTCAACAAGAAGCTCGAAAGCGTGACCGACCAGGGTGATGTAGTGCAGCTGCGTTTCACCGACGGCACGGTCGATGAGGCCGATATCGTGATCGGCGCAGACGGCGTGAACTCGCGCATCCGTGAAACGCTGCTCGGCGCGGAGCCGCCCAAGTACACGGGCTACGTGGCGCACCGCGCGGTGTTCCCGATCTCGCGCGTCAAGGGCTTTACGCATGACCGCTGCACCAAGTGGTGGTCGGACGACCGCCACATGATGGTGTACTTCGACACCAGCAAGCTCGACGAGATCTACTACGTGACCGGCGTGCCCGAGCCCGAGTGGGACATGAGCAAGAGCTGGGTGCCCAGCAGCATCGAGGAAATGCGCGCCGCGTTCGACGGCTGGCACACTGGTGTGCAGTCGCTGATCGAAGGCACGGTCGAAGTGACCAAGTGGCCGCTGCTGGAGCGCGACCCGCTGCCGCTGTGGAGCCGCGGCCGCCTGGTGCTGCTCGGCGATGCCTGCCACCCGATGAAGCCGCACATGGCGCAAGGCGCCGCGATGGCGATCGAGGACGCGGCCATGCTTACGCGTTGCTTCACCGAGGCCGGCACGGAGGACTTCGCCGCCGCGTTCGCGCTGTACGAAGCGAACCGCTCGGAACGCGCCAGCAAGGTCCAACTGGTCTCGCACAACAACACGTGGCTGCGCACCAACGAGAACCCCGACTGGTGTTTCGGCTACGATGTGTACAACGTGCCGCTGGTCTCGGCCGGACGCACGCCGCTGTCGGCAGCGGCATGATGTCCGCCTGAAGCCGAACTGCCTGCATGGCGGCCTTGCCGCCGTGCGGGTCCGAAGCGCCGCAGCCCCTCGCCATGAAGGGGCGCGACGCCGCGATGCGTGAGGTTCAAACTGCCCCCTGCCCCCGATGAACGCGCCCCGCCCCCTGACGCTCCATGTCAACCACGCCGAGCACACGCTGTGCGTGGCGCCTGACACGCCGCTGCTCTATATCCTGCGCAACGACCTGGCCTGCAATGGCCCGAAGTACGGCTGCGGCCTGGGGCAATGCGGCGCGTGCACGGTACTGGTGGATGGCACGGCCGCGCGCTCTTGCGTGTTGCCAGTGAAGGCGGTGGTGGGCCATGCCGTGACCACGCTGGAGGGGCTTGGCACTGCCGCGCAGTCCGACCCCGTGCAGCAGGCATTCATCGACGAGCAGGCCGCGCAGTGCGGCTATTGCCTCAACGGCATGATCATGACCGCGAAAGCGCTGCTCGCGGATAACCCGGACCCGAGCGAGGCCGAGATCCGCGAAGCGCTGCGCTTCAACCTGTGCCGCTGCGGCACGCATGTCGAGATCGTGCGTGCGGTGCAGCGCGCCGCCGTGTTGCAGCGCGAGCATGCGCAAGGAGCACAGCCGTGACCGACACGCTGGCGCCCCGCATGACTGCCCTGACTCCTGCGGCAGTGGATAGTCCACCGCCGTTTCCACAGTGCCTGGCCGCGCAAGTGCTGCGGCCGCCCAGCCTGCGCTGGGTCGGCGGCCAACCGCTCGTAGCACGACTGCTCGATGCGAACCGCGATGCTGCCGCCGGCATGCCGGGCGTGCGCGCCGTGGTCGTACGCAACAACTTCGCCGCCGTGGTGGCGGATTCGGAAGAACAGGCTGTCCGGGCGACCGCTGCACTGCAGGCACGCTGGGCCACACCGCCCTCGCCGGAGGCATCACCCGTTCGCCGACAGACGCTGGCGCAGCGGGGCAATGCATCCACCGCGCTCGAACAATCGCGCGCCCGGCAAGCACAGCATTACCAGTGGCCGCTCGCCGGCATGCAGGCGGCCACTGCAACCTGCACCGTCATCGCCGACTGGCGAGGCGGCACGCTGCGCGTCTGGCTGCCCAGTGCTCGCCCGGGCGCGTTGCGTGCCGAACTGGCCGCGCTGCTCGGCATCACTGAACAACAGATCACGCTGGTGTGCTGGCAAGATGCGGACGACACCGCCGATCCCGGCTTGCTTGCGCATCACGCTGCCGCCGACGCCGCGCTGCTCGCGCATGCCACAGGCGGTTGCGTTCGGCGGACCATTACCGCTGACGGCGTTGGCCTGGCCGACGCCATGCTTCACTGGCAGATCGACAGTGCGCGCGGCGGTGCCGACATCGACGCCTACGCCGCAACGCTGGGCGGCACCTTTGCCCCGTCCGTGCCGCTCGCGCTGTGGTTGACCCACACCGCCGCGCCGGTGGCCGATGTAGCCGCCGACACGGAAGCCGCCGATAACGTGCTTCCGCCCTATCGCATTCCCAATATCGACATCGGCGCTGCCGGAGCCAATGCAGCCGGCGCGTCGCTCGCGGACGCCCGCGCGCAAGTGTTCGCCCAGGAATCGCACCTCGACGAGATTGCCGCCAGCGCCAGCACCGATCCGGTAGCGCTGCGGCTCGGACATCTTGAGGATGCGCGCGGCGCGACACTCGTCCGTGAAGTGGCCGAACGCGCGGGATGGATGCCGTCGGCGCCGGGAACCGGCGCAGCGCGCGGTGGCAATGTGCGCCGCGGGCGCGGCTTCGCCTATGCGCATACGGTCGAAAACGATACTGCGCAAAGCTGGTCCGCATGGGTTGCGGAAGTGGAGGTCGACGGCACCACCGGCGAACTTGCCGTGACGCGCGTGACCGTGGGACATGACAGTGAAGCAGCCGTGCCCGCACGCTCGACCCCGGCATCGCCGGCACTCGAAGACATGGTCGCGCAGACCGCGCGGCAACTGACAGCGCAATCGCCGGGCTTCGACGCATGGCCCGCGGAGTTGCCCGAGGCATCGGACATCACCCTGCCCGCGGTAACCGGCGTCAACGTGCCCGAGATTCGCGTGGCCGGAACACTCGCTGCGCGCGGTACGCTGGCCGCCGGTCCCGCCGCCACGCTACCCGCCGCAGCGGCCGTCGCCAACGCCATCTATGACGCCACTGGCGTGCGCCTGCGCGAACCGCCTTTCAGCGCAGACCGGATCCGGCTGGCGCTGGACGCGCAACAACCGGAGAAGCGCCGCAGCAAGCGCGGCTGGTTCGCCGCCGCCGCTGCGGCTGCAGCGGGCCTGTGCGCCACGGTGCTGCCATGGCGCGCGCCCGTCGCACCCGTGGCGCCAACGGAACCGGGCTTCTATTCCGCCGCCACGCTGGAGCGCGGCCGGCTGGTGGCAGCAGCCGGCGATTGCGCTGTCTGCCATACGGCTCCGGGCGGTGTGAAGAATGCGGGTGGCCTGGCATTGGAAACACCGTTCGGCACGGTCTACAGCACCAACATCACGCCCGATGTCGAAACCGGCATCGGCAACTGGTCGTTCGCGGCCTTCGAGCGTGCCATGCGCGAAGGCATACACCGCGATGGCCGCCGCCTGTATCCCGCGTTCCCGTACACCGCGTTCGCGAAGATCAGCGATGCCGACATGCAGTCGCTGTATGCCTACCTGATGTCGGCCGAGCCGGTGAAGGCGGACGTGCCGCGCACCGAACTGGCTTTCCCGTTCAATATGCGTCCGCTGTTGGCGGGCTGGAACCTGCTGTTCCATCGCAACGAGCAGTTCCAGCCCGATGCCACGCGCTCGGCGCAATGGAACCGCGGCGCCTACCTGGCCGAAGGCCTCGGCCATTGCAGCGCGTGCCATTCGCCGCGCAATGCACTCGGCGGTGAAAAGGGTGGCCGCCACTACCTGACGGGCGGCACCGCCGAAGGCTGGGATGCGCCCGCGCTGACCGCGCTGTCGCGCGCGCCGGTACCGTGGACCGAGGACGCCCTGTTCACGTATCTGCGCGGCGGCTACGCCGTGCATCACGGCGCCGCAGCCGGGCCGATGGCGCCAGTGGTTGAAGAGCTTGCGCTGCTGCCCGAATCCGATGTGCGCGCCATCGCGCACTACGTCGCGTCGTTCAACGCGCCGCCGCCCGCGCCTGCGCAGATCACCGCACAGGCCGCGCAATACGAACGCCGCAGTGCGGAGGCGGCCACTACGCTTGGTGGTCCTGCCGCACGTCTGTATCAGAGCGCCTGCGCGGTGTGCCACCAGTCCGACCAGGGCATGCGGCAGTTTGGCGTGAAGCCTTCGCTGGCACTCAACACGAACCTGCACAGCGACCGGCCCGACAACGTGATCCAGGTGCTGCTGCAAGGCATGCCGGCACCGCCGAACAGCACGCTCGGTGCCATGCCGTCCTACGCGGACAGCCTGGACGACCAGCAGATCGTGGCGCTTACGCAATATCTGCGCGCGCGCTTTGCCCCCGACAAACCCGCGTGGCAGGACGTGGAAGCCACCGTCGCGCGCCTGCGCACGGCGCCTGCTCACTGAGTTAGCCGAGACCTTCCTGCGCACGTTACGTCGCGCGGGAAAACCCCAAGGAGAAAACCGCAGATCGGCCTTGCCGGCCCTTTTCATGTAGCTTACGCTGAACGATCATGTAGTGCACACTACATGAGTGCGACAGCAGCGTGCGGCGGTGCATTCCGGCACAAGAACGGAGCCACCGCGAACCGCGCGCGATGATGAATACAAGACCAGAAATCCACCAAGGGTAGACAAACAGGAGCGACGATGACGTATTCGTACCAAGCCCGCAGGGCGCGAGGACTCCCGGCATAGTTCTCGCTTCGCCAGATTGAAGTAGCCCCCACGTTTCGCAGCAAACCGGCGCGACTGCCTCTCGCAGTCCATGCATCACGCATCCGTTGCCCCCGGTCCGGCCCTGCTTCGACAGACGTGCGCTTCCGAGTTCAGGAATCAGCCTTTACAGACAGGTAGACAACATGTCGTCATCCATTTCATCCATGCCATCCACGCCCATCGCCGAAGCTGCGATAAGCTCTGCCCCACAGCCAAGCACGAGGGCAGCGATGTCGCCAACCATCACCATCGAGCAGGGCATCCGCGCGGCCGGCGTCGGCCGGTTCCAGTACCGGCTGTTCGTGATCTTCGGCCTGGTCTGGCTCGCTGACGCGATGCAGGTGCTGTCGATCGGCTTCACCGCGCCGTCGATCGCCAAGACGTTCGGCATCCCCGTGCCGACCGCCCTGCAGTCCGGCACGACGTTCTTCGTCGGGATGCTGATCGGCGCATTCGTGTTCGGCCGCCTGGCCGACCGGATCGGCCGCCGCCCTGTGCTGATGATGGCCGTGGTCATCGACGCCATCTGCGGTATCGCCTCGTCGTTCGCACCGGATTTCCAGTGGCTGCTGGTGCTGCGCTTCCTGACCGGCATCGGTGTCGGCGGCACGCTGCCCGTCGACTACACGATGATGGCCGAGTTCCTGCCGTCCGACCGCCGCGGGCGCTGGCTGGTGCTGCTGGAATCGTTCTGGGCCGTCGGCACGATCCTGCTCGCAGTGCTGGCACTGATCGCCGTTTCGCACGGTGATGCAGCCTGGCGCCTGATTTTCCTCGTCACCGGCATCCCGGCGCTGGTCGGCGTGGTGTGCCGCTTCTTCGTGCCGGAGTCTCCGCTCTACCTGAACAAGTCGGGACGTTCCGCCGAGGCACGCGCGGTGCTGCAGCGCGTGGCCACCGCCAATCGCGTTTCGGTTGAAATCGGCGCGCTCGAACCCCAGCAGATGGAACGCAAGTCGGTGCTGGCGCTGTTCGCGAGCGGCTTCCGTCGCCGCAGCATCAGCCTGCTGGTGGCGTGGGCGCTGATCTCGATCGCCTACTACGGTGTCTTCGTCTACCTGCCGGTGAAGCTGGCGGGCCAGGGCTTTGGCTTCATGCGCGGCCAGGTCTTCCTGATCCTGCTGGCACTCGTGCAGTTGCCGGGCTTCGCGCTGGCTGCGCATGGCGTCGAGCGCTGGGGCCGCAAGCCGACCCTGATCGGCTTCCTGCTGCTCAGCGCCGCCGGCTGCATGCTCTACAGCCTGGGCCAGTCGACCGCGCTGGTGGTGGGCTCCACGCTGCTGATGAGCTTCTCGCTGCTCGGCACCTGGGGCGCACTCTACGCCTTCACGCCGGAGGTGTTTCCGACCGACCTGCGCGCGAGCGGCATGGGCACCGCGGGCGCCATGGCACGTTTCGGTGGCCTGTTCGCGCCGGCCATTGTGGCGCCGGTCATGGCCACGCAGTTCACGCTAGCGCTGGTGCTCCTGTCCTCGTTCCTGGCCGTGGCGGCGCTCGCGATCTACATGGTCGATATCGAGTCGAAGAATCGCGCGCTCGACTGACGCACGGCGCGGCGGCCCGCTTCCATTACAATCCGGCTACAACGGCGCGGCGCCCCGGTCCACAAGATCGGGGCTGCCCGCTTCCCCCTTCTGCCGCCGAGCCATCGCCGCCGCCATGAAACAAGATCCGCGTTTCCCCAGCCTGTACATCCTCGACCACCCGCTGATCCAGCACAAGCTCTCGCACATGCGCGACAAGGACACGTCCACGCGCACCTTCCGCGAGCTGCTGCGCGAGATCACGCTGCTGATGGGTTACGAGATCACGCGCCACCTGCCGCTCACCACGCGGCATATCGAAACGCCGCTGGTGCCGCTGGAAGCGCCCGTGATCGCGGGCAAGAAGCTGACCATCGTGCCGGTGCTGCGCGCCGGCGTGGGCATGAGCGATGGGCTGGTCGAGCTGATCCCGTCGGCACGCATCGGCCATATCGGCGTGTACCGTGACGAGCAGCACCGCCCGGTGGAATACCTGGTGCGCCTGCCCGACGTGGAAGACCGCAGCTTCATCCTGTGCGATCCGATGGTGGCCACCGGCTATTCGGCCGCGCATGCCGTGGATGTGCTGAAGCGCCGCGGCGTGAAGGACGAGGCCATCACTTTCGTCGCGCTGGTCGCGGCGCCCGAAGGCGTGGAGGTATTCCACAAGGCGCACCCGAACGTGAAGCTATTCGTGGCATCGCTCGACAGCCACCTGGACGAACACGCGTACATCGTGCCGGGCCTCGGCGACGCGGGCGACCGGTTGTTCGGTACCAAGAACTGATATTGCGGCAGGCCAGAACGGCCTGCCTTCTCCCCTGCCTTGCCAGCGCGGCTTGATCCTACTCAATAACCCGCGCGGGGCGGCTCCCTACACTCGACGTCGTACGGCTAACGCCGGAAAACGTCACCATCTCACAGGGAGATCCGCATGGAAGCCTTCAAGATCCTGTTCACGACCGGTACCGGGCTGATGAGCCTCGGGGTGATCGTCTTCATTATTGGCATGGCGTGGTTCTTTGCGCGCATGTTCAGCCGCAAGATGCGCGAAGACGCGGCAGCAGCGAAGGCCGCCGCGGGAAACCGGCCCGCATCGCAGGCCGGCTCGCACTGAACGGGCTTACTTCTTCTTCCCCCCGCCCAGCAGGCTACCCAGCACGCCGCGGATCAGTTCGCGGCCGACCTGGGAGCCGACGGTGCGCGCAGCCGACTTGGCCATCGACTCCAGAATGGAATCGCCTCGGCCGCTCTTGCCCGTGCCCTTGGTCAGCGTGCCGAAGATCTCGCCGGCGGTGCCGAGCCAGCCGCCCTCTTCGGCCGGCGCATTGCCTGCGGGTTTCTGCGCAGCAGTACCGCCGTTGCCGCCACCGTTGCCTGCCGGCGCCACGCTGCCGCGCAGTTTCTCGTAGGCCGATTCCCGGTCGATCGCCTTCTCATACGTACCCGCCACCAGCGACGTCGCAATTAGTTGCTTGCGCTCGTCTTCGGTGATGGGGCCAATGCGGCTGCCCGGCGCGAGCACCCATGCGCGCTCGGTCACGCCGGGCGTGCCCTTGGCGTCGAGCAGCGACACCAACGCCTCGCCCACGCCCAGCTCGCCGATCACCGTTTCGAGGTTGAGCTTCGGATTGGCGCGCATGGTCGTGGCCGCCACCTTGACCGCCTTCTGGTCGCGCGGCGTGAACGCACGCAGCGCATGCTGCACCCGGTTGCCGAGCTGGCCCAGGACGGTATCGGGAATATCGACGGGATTCTGCGTGACGAAGTACACGCCGACGCCCTTGGAGCGGATCAGCCGCACGACCTGCTCGATCTTGTCGAGCAGCGCCTTGGGCGCATCGTTGAACAGCAGGTGCGCCTCATCGAAGAAGAAGACCAGCTTGGGCTTGTCGAGGTCGCCAGCTTCGGGCAGCTTTTCGAACAGCTCGGACAGCAGCCACAGCAGGAAGGTCGCATAGAGCTTGGGCGAGTTCATCAGCTTGTCGGCCGCCAGGATGTTGACCACGCCCTGGCCCTTCTCGGTCTGGATGAAGTCTTCCAGGTTGAGCATGGGTTCGCCGAAGAAGACGTCCGCCCCCTGCGACTCCAGCGCAACCAGCCCGCGCTGGATGGCGCCGATAGAAGCCGCCGAGATATTGCCGTACTCGGTCGTGAACTGCGCCGCGTTGTCGCCAACGTACTGCAGCATCGCTCGGAGATCCTTGGCGTCGAGCAGCAGCAGGCCGTTGGCGTCGGCAATGCGGAACACCAGGTTCAGCACGCCTTGCTGGGTATCGTTCAGCTCCAGCATGCGCGACAGCAGCAGCGGGCCCATGTGAGAGATCGTCGCCCGCACCGGGTGGCCCTTCTGGCCGAATACATCCCACAGTGTGGTCGGGCAGCCGCCCCAGTCCGGCTCGGGCAGGTTCAGCTCGGCCAGTCGCGCCTTGAGCTTGTCGCTGGGCTGCCCCGGCTGGGAAATGCCGGTCAGATCACCTTTGACATCAGCCATGAAGACCGGCACGCCGAGCCGGGAGAACCCCTGCGCGAGCGTCTGCAGCGTCACGGTCTTGCCGGTGCCGGTGGCGCCGGTGATCAGGCCATGCCGGTTGCCCATTTGCGGCAGCAAGGCCAGTTCAAGCTCGGCATTTTTGGCGATCAGGATAGGTTCAGCCATGGTGTCTTGGATCGGGAAGCGTGGCAGGCGGCCACAGGCGCGGCGCGAACAGGTCCGCGTGATAAAATCATGGGCTGATTATAGCCAGCAGCCGGGCCTATCCGTCACCCGGCGCGCCCGTTAGTCGCTGTGTACACCCGGCGCGCGCAAGCTGCAGCCTTCCCGCACAACTACACGTTTTCCGCTTCGGAGAGAATCATGGCCGGTCACTCGAAATGGGCCAATATCAAGCACAAGAAAGCCGCCGCTGACGCCAAGCGCGGCAAGATCTGGACCCGCCTGATCAAGGAAATCACCGTGGCCGCCAAGCTCGGCGGCGGTGACCCCGACTCCAACCCGCGCCTGCGCCTGTCCATGGACAAGGCGATGGACGCCAACATGCCCAAGGACAACATCCAGCGCGCGATCCAGCGTGGCGTGGGTGGCCTGGAAGGCGTGAACTACGAGGAAATCCGCTACGAGGGCTACGGCCTGAGCGGAGCCGCGATCATTGTCGACTGCCTGACCGACAACCGCGTGCGCACCGTGGCCGAAGTGCGCCACGCGTTTTCCAAGTATGGTGGCAACATGGGCACCGAAGGCTCGGTGGCGTTCATGTTCACCCATTGCGGCCAGTTCCTGTTTGCCCCGGGCACGCCGGAAGACAAGCTGATGGACGCCGCACTGGAAGCTGGCGCCGACGACGTCGTCACCAATGAAGACGGCTCGATCGAAGTCACCTGCCCGCCGAACGACTTCTCCGCGGTGAAGGCGGCACTGGAAGCCGCCGGCTTCAAGGCCGAAGTCGCCGACGTGGTGATGAAGCCGCAGAACGAGGTCGAGTTCACCGGCGACGACGCGGCGAAGATGCAGAAGCTGCTGGACGCCATCGAAAACCTCGACGACGTGCAGGAAGTCTTCACCAACGCGGTCATCGAAGAGTAAGTAGACTTGTTTAGCCCTCGGGCGGCAGCACGATCAAGCTGCCGCCTTTTTGCATGCGTTTCTTTTCTGGCAGTGGATCATGAAAGTATTGGTTGTCGGCTCGGGTGGACGTGAACACGCGCTGGCCTGGAAATTGGCCCAATCCCCCAAAGTACAGGTGGTGTATGTGGCACCGGGCAATGGCGGCACCGCGCTCGACAAGCGCCTGCAGAATGTTCCGCTGACGGATCCGGAAGTGCTGGCCGCGTTTGCCGAGCGCGAAGGCGTGGCCTTCACCGTGGTCGGCCCCGAAGCGCCGCTGGCTGCCGGCATCGTGGACGTGTTCCGCGGCAAGGGCCTGCGCATCTTTGGCCCGACCAAGGCGGCCGCGCAGCTCGAGTCGTCGAAGGACTTCGCCAAGGCCTTCATGCACCGCCACGGCATTCCGACGGCGGCCTACCAGACCTTCTCCGACGCTGCCCAGGCCCACGCCTACATCGACGCGCAAGGCGCGCCGATCGTGATCAAGGCTGACGGCCTGGCCGCCGGCAAGGGCGTCGTCGTCGCCATGAGCCTCGAAGAGGCGCACTCGGCCGTCGACATGATGCTGGCCGACAACAAGCTTGGCGACGCCGGCGCGCGCGTGGTGGTCGAGGAGTTCCTCGACGGCGAGGAAGCGAGCTTCATCGTGCTGGTCGACGGCAAAAACGTGCTGGCGCTGGCCACCAGCCAGGACCACAAGCGCCTGCTGGACGCCGACGCCGGCCCCAACACCGGCGGCATGGGCGCCTACTCGCCCGCCCCCGTAGTGACGCCCGCACTGCATGCGCGCGCGCTGCGCGAGATCATCATGCCGACCGTGCGCGGCATGGAGAAGGACGGCATTCCGTACACCGGTTTCCTGTACGCGGGCCTGATGATCGACAAGGACGGCAACCCGAAGACGCTCGAATTCAACTGCCGCATGGGCGACCCGGAAACCCAGCCGATCATGGCGCGCCTGAAGACCGACCTGATCGACGTGATGGACGCCGCCGTGTCGGGCAAGCTCGACGAAGTCGAGCTGGACTGGGACCGCCGCACCGCGCTGGGCGTCGTGATGGCCGCATACGGCTACCCGGATGCGCCGCGCAAGGGCGATGCCATCACCGGCATTCCCGCCGAAACCGACGACAGCGTGACCTTCCACGCTGGCACCACGCTCAAGGACGGCACGCTGCTGACCACGGGCGGACGTGTGCTGTGCGTGGTCGGCCTGGCCGATACCGTCAAGGCTGCGCAACGCGCCGCCTACGCCGCCGTGGAACAGATCCAGTTCGATGGCATGCAATACCGTACCGACATCGGCTACCGCGCCATCAAGCGCTGACCGCCGATATGGCGCCGCCATGGGGCCGGACCGGCTCCGGGCGGCCGGTCACGTTCCGACGGCGCGCGCGGGCAAGTGGCACGCCAGCCGTTACAATCGTGACACCCTCATGACGGCCGAGCCGGCCAACTACTGGCCCGGCCGCCCTTGCATCCGGGGCCCGCGCCCCTACACGCCATGATCGATTCCCAGGCAGTCCGTGCCTATCTGCTCGGTCTGCAAGACCGCATCACCGACGCTGTCGCCGCCATCGACGGGCAGCCGTTCCTGACCGACGCCTGGGAAAAGCCGCCCACCGAGCGCCTGCGCGGCAGCGGCCGCACCCGCATCCTGGAAGGCGGCGCCGTGATGGAGCGTGCCGGCGTGGGCTTTTCGCATGTCACCGGCGACACCCTGCCCCCGTCGGCCAGCGCCAACCGGCCCGAACTGGCCGGGCGCAGCTTCGAAGCCATGGGTGTGTCGCTGGTCTTCCATCCGCGCAACCCGTACGTGCCCACCGTGCACATGAACGTGCGCTGCTTCATCGCGGTCAAGCCCGATGCCGATCCGGTCTGGTGGTTCGGCGGCGGCATGGACCTGACGCCGTACTACGGCAATGCCGACGACTGCGCGCATTTTCACCGCACCTGCCAGCAATCTCTCGCGCCGTTCGGCGATGAGTTGTACCCGCGCTTCAAGCAGTGGTGCGACGAGTATTTCTTCCTCAAGCACCGCGGCGAGGCGCGCGGCGTGGGCGGCATTTTCTTCGACGACTTCTCGGCGCTGGGTTTCGACCGCAGCTTCGAGATGATGCGCAGCGTGGGCGATGCGTTCCTGGACGCCTACCTTCCCATCCTGCAGGGCCGCAAGGACACGCCATTCGGGGAGCGCGAACGCGACTTCCAGGCGTACCGCCGCGGCCGCTATGTGGAGTTCAACCTCGTGTTCGACCGCGGCACGCTGTTCGGACTGCAGTCCGGCGGCCGCGCCGAATCGATCCTGATGTCGATGCCGCCGCAGGTGACATGGCGCTACGACTGGAAGCCGGAACCGGGCAGCGCGGAAAGCGCGCTGTACACCGACTTCCTGCCTGCGCGCGACTGGGCCTGACGGCAACCGTATGGTACATACCAACCAAGACGCCCTGCCGGCCGTAGCCGGCAAAGACGCCCGCCCCTACCGCCTGGGTATCCTCGGCGGCACTTTCGATCCTCCGCATATCGGCCACCTGGCGCTCGCCACGCTGTGCATCGACCATCTCGGCCTCGACGAACTGGTGTGGATTCCGACCGGCCAGTCCTGGCAGAAAGGCGCCGACGTGACGCCCGCCGCGGACCGGTTCGCCATGACCGAACTCGCGGCAGCCGCACTGACCGGCACTGCCGCGAAGATTCGCGTGAGCCGCATGGAAGTGGATCGCGAGGGGCCCAGCTACACCATCGACACCGTGCGGCAACTGCGCGACGAATACGGCCCCGAGGCCTCGCTGTGCTGGCTGATGGGGGCCGACCAGCTCCTGCGCCTGCATACCTGGCATGGCTGGCAGGAATTGTTCGCGCACGTGCACTTGTGCACGGCCACGCGCCCGGGCTTCGACCTGACGGAACTCGAAGGACCGGTGCGCGAAGCACTGGCCGCGCGCCAGGCGGACACGCACCTGATACAATGCACGCCCTCCGGCCGGATGTGGATTGACCAGACCCTTGCTGTCGACCTGTCGTCCACCGGCCTGCGCCAGCGCCTGGCATCCGGCCTTTCGCCGGCGGGTGACCAACTGCCAGCCGGCGTGGCACACTACATTGCGAGCCAGGGGCTATACCGCCCCGCCTCAGGCCAGGCCTGAACTGGCCGCCCCCAACGATTTCAGCTGAACAAGAACGCACCATGGATATTCGCAAACTGCAACGCGCCATCGTCGACGGCCTCGAGGATGTCAAAGCGCAGGACATCAAGGTGTACGACACCACCCACCTGACCGAGCTCTTCGATCGCGTGGTGATTGCCAGCGGGACATCCAACCGTCAGACCAAGGCGCTGGCAGCGTCGGTGCGAGACACGGTGAAGGAAGCCGGCGGCCATATCGTTGCGGTGGAAGGCCTGGAAACCGGCGAATGGGTGCTCGTGGACTGCGGCGACGCCGTCGTGCACATCCTGCAGCCGCAGCTGCGCCTGTACTACAACCTCGAAGAGATCTGGGGCGACAAGCCGGTGCGCATGAAGCTGGCCGCCGCCAAGGGCCTGGCCAAGGCCAGCGAGCCGGTCGATGACGACGAGGACGAAGCCGCGGCCCCGCGCGCACGCCGCGCAAGCAACCTGCGCCCGGCCCTGGCCCGCCTGCCCGAAGGCATGAAGGAACCCTCGCCGCCGATGGGCCACGAGGACACCGATCCGGACGCCATCGCCACCATCCGCAAGCCGGCCCGCAAGACCGCAGCGACCAAGACCACCGCCACCAAAACGGCTACGAAGACGGCCGCTACGCGCGCTGCTGCCCCGCGCAAGACCGCTGCCGGCACCACGGCACGCAAGACTGCCACGCGTACCACTGCGGCCAAGACCACCGCCGCCAAGCCGGCCGCCCGCAAGCGCACCACCCGCTCGGCCTGAGCCTGATCCGATAGCTCGCGCGGCCATGGCCGCGCGGCAACGCACCCCATGCAACTGGTCATCGTGGCGGTCGGCCACAAGATGCCTGGCTGGATCGAAACCGGCTTCAACGAGTATGCCAAGCGCATGCCGCCGGAACTGCGCATCGAACTGCGCGAGGTCAAGCCCGAAACCCGATCGTCATCCAACAACGCCGCCACCGTGATGCAGCGCGAAGCCGCGCGCATTGACGCGGTGCTCGGCTCGCTGTCGCGCCAGTGCCGCATCGTGGCGCTCGACGAGCGCGGCCGCGACTTCACCACGGTGCAGCTCGCGGGTCAGCTCACCGACTGGCAGCGCGAGGGCGGCGACGTGGCGTTCCTGATTGGCGGGGCCGACGGCCTCGATCCGGCACTCAAGGCCAGGGCACAGACGCTGCTGCGCCTGTCCAGCCTGACGCTGCCGCATGGCATGGTGCGCGTACTGCTGGCCGAACAGCTCTACCGCGCCTGGTCCGTCACACAGAACCATCCCTATCATCGGGCCTGATCCGTCTGGCACGGCGCCGGCAGTACAATGCCGGCCTTGAGCAGCCGCTCTGGCTTCCCCGAGCCTCGAACCTCCGCCCTCGTCCGCCGTGATGCACGATTACCTTTACCTCGCCTCCCAGAGCCCGCGTCGCCGCGAACTGCTCACGCAGCTCGGCGTGCGCTATGAACTGCTGCTCGCCGACGATGAAGAAGATGCGGAGGCACTCGAAGTCGTGCAGCCCGGCGAAACGCCCGACGACTACGTCCAGCGCGTCTGCGCACTCAAGGCCGAAGCCGCGCTGCGCCGCCGCGAACGGCGTGCGCTGCCCGACGCGCCCGTACTGACGTCCGACACCACGGTCTGCCTGGGCGGAGACATCCTCGGCAAGCCGGCCGATGGTGCCGAGGCGGCCGCCATGCTGACTGCCCTGTCAGGGTCGACCCACCGCGTGCTGACCGCCGTGACTGTGGTCTCGACACTCGGCATGCATCACGCGCTGTCAATCTCACGCGTCACATTCCGCGCGATGGCCGCGCCCGAAATCGAGCGTTACGTGGCCAGCGGCGAACCGCTCGGCAAGGCCGGCGCCTACGGCATCCAGGGCCGCGCGGCCGAGTTCGTCGAGCGGATTGAAGGCAGCTATTCAGGTATCATGGGACTGCCCCTGTTTGAGACGGCTGCGTTACTCAGGCAGGCCCGCCTGCGGTTCTGAACGGCATGTCCCGATGCCCGCCAGGCCGGGCACACAATACATCGCCGGTACACCGGCAACGCGTTTCATCCGCCATGACTGAAGACATCCTCGTCAACATCACGCCCCAAGAGACGCGCGTTGCCATCGTGCAGCAGGCCGCCGTCCAGGAACTGCACGTCGAACGCACGCTGACACGCGGGCTCGTCGGGAACATCTACCTGGGCAAGGTCGTGCGCGTGCTGCCGGGCATGCAGTCGGCATTCATCGACATCGGCCTCGAACGGGCCGCGTTCCTGCACGTCGCCGACATCTGGCATCCGCGCGATCCCGACAAGAACGGCACCCCGCAGCTCGCCATCGAAAAGACACTGTTCGAAGGCCAGGCGCTGATGGTGCAGGTCATCAAGGATCCGATCGGCACCAAGGGCGCGCGCCTGTCCACGCAGGTCAGCATCGCCGGGCGCACCCTCGTCTATCTGCCGCAGGACCCGCATATCGGCATTTCGCAGCGCATTGAAGGCGAGGTCGACCGCGAAGCGCTGCGCAGCCGCGTGCAAGGCCTGGTGCCGGCCGACGAGCGCGGCGGCTTCATCGTGCGCACGATTGCCGAGGAAGCCAGCGACGAAGAACTCGGCAACGACATCGCCTACCTGCGCAAGATCTGGGCGACGATCCGCCAGAACGCGACCACGCAGCCCGCGCCCAGCCTGCTCTACCAGGACCTGGACCTGGCCCAGCGCGTGCTGCGCGACTTCATCAACGACGCTACCGGCGTGATCCAGATCGACTCGCGCGAGAACTACCAGCGGCTCGTGGAATTCGCGCAGGAATACACGCCGGCGGTGCTGGCGCGCCTGTCGCACTACACCGGCGAGCGGCCGATCTTCGACCTGTTCAATATCGACGCCGAGATCGAGAAAGCGCTGTCGCGGCGTGTCGACCTGAAGTCCGGCGGCTACCTGATGATCGACCAGACCGAGGCGATGACGACGATCGACGTCAACACCGGCGGCTACGTCGGTGCGCGCAACTTCGACGACACGATCTTCAAGACCAACCTCGAAGCCGCGCACACCATCGCGCGCCAGCTGCGGCTGCGCAACCTTGGCGGGATCATCATCATCGACTTCATCGACATGGAGAATGTCGAGCACCGCGAAGCGGTGCTGTCGGAACTCAAGCGCGCGCTGTCGCGCGACCGCACGCGCATCACGGTCAACAACTTCTCGCAGCTCGGCCTGGTCGAGATGACGCGCAAGCGCACGCGCGAATCGCTCGCGCACGTGCTGTGCGAGCAATGTCCGGTGTGCCAGGGCAAGGGCCAGGTCAAGACGCCGCGCACGGTGTGCTACGACATCCTGCGCGAAATCATGCGCGAATCGCGCCAGTTCAATCCGCGCGAGTTCCGCATTCTGGCGTCGCAGGAAGTCATCGACCTGTTCCTCGAAGAGGAAAGCCAGCATCTGGCGATGCTGGGGGACTTCATCGGCAAGCCGATCTCGCTGCAGGTGGAATCGACATTCCACCAGGAGCAGTACGACATCATCCTGATGTAGCCGCAGCGTCATCGGCAACGCATGCGCCCGGGCAAACCTGGGCGCGCGCCAGCCTCAACGCATCACGAACGGATTCGCAGTCGCCGCGCCGGTGTTGATCCACACGCTCTTGGTCTGCAGGTATTCGCGGATCGCGTCCGCGCCGTTCTCGCGGCCCAGCCCGGAATCCTTGTAGCCGCCGAACGGCGACATATAGCTCACCGCGCGATACGTGTTGACCCAGACCGTGCCGGCCTCGATCCGCTCGGCCATGCGGAATGAGCGGCCGATGTCGCTGGTCCAGACACCAGCCCCCAATCCGAAGCGGATGTCGTTGGCCAGCGCAATGGCCTCGTCTTCATCGCGGAAGCGGATCACCGACAGAACCGGCCCGAACACCTCCTCTTGCGCGATGCGCATGTCGTTGCGCACATCGGCGAAGATGGTCGGTTCGACGAACCAGCCATGGCCGCATTCGGGGCGCTGCGCCGGTTTGCCGCCAAGCATCAGCCTCGCCCCTTCGCGGGTAGCCACGTCGATGTAGGACAGCACTTTCTCGTACTGCGGCCGTGTGGTGACCGGCCCGACCTGTGTTTCCGGATCCATCGGATCGCCCATGCGCGCGGTACGCGCCAGCGCAAGCAGGCGTTCGAGGAATGCATCGTGGATATCGTCCTGCAGCAGCAGGCGCGAGCCCGCGATACACGTCTGTCCCGTGGCCGCGAAGATGCCCGACACGGCACCATTGACCGCGTCGTCGAGATTCGCATCGGCAAACACGATGTTGGGCGACTTCCCGCCCAGCTCCAGCGCCACGTGCTTCAGGTCGCGCGCCGCCTGCTGGGCGATGACCTTGCCCGTAGTGTCGGCGCCCGTGAACGTCACCTTGCGCACGAGCGGATGCGACACCAGCGCCGCGCCGACTTCATTGCCGAAGCCCGTCACGACATTGACCACGCCGGGCGGAAAGCCGACCTCGTCGAGCAAGGCCACCAGCGCGACGGTCGACGCCGACGTGAACTCCGACGGCTTGATCACGACCGTGCATCCCGCAGCGAGTGCGGGCGCGAGCTTCCACGCGAGCAGCATCAGCGGCGAATTCCACGGCGTGATGATCGCCACGACGCCGACCGGTTCCTGCCGCGTGTAGTTGAAGTAGCCCTTCTTGTCGAGCGGGATCACGTCGCCGTGGACCTTGTCGGCCAGGCCGCCGAAGTAGTGGAACCACTTCGGGATATAGCGCAGCTGCCCGAGCATTTCGGAGATCAGCTTGCCGTTGTCCCGCACTTCGATGGCCGCCAGGCGTTCGGCCTCGGCGGCGATGCGGTCGCCGAGGCGATGCAGCAGCAGGCCGCGTTCGCTGGCGGTCAGGGCGGGCCACGCGCCGGATCGCAGGCTGCGGTGCGCTGCCTGGACCGCCTGCTCAACGTCGTCGGCACTACCGCGCGCGATCTCTGCCCAGGCTTCGCCGGTGAATGGATTTTCGGTCGGGAAGTACGCGCCGCCGGCCGGCGGGACCATCCTTCCGTCAATGTAGTGTGTGTAGCGTGGCAGCGTCATGCGGCCTCCCGGATGCAGGTGTCGAGGATGTCCAGCGCTTCGTAGAATGTGCTGTCTTCGATGGTCAGCGGATACAGGAAACGGATGGCACTTCCACCCGGGCCGCAGAGCAGCAGGATCAGGCCACGCGCCATCGCAAGCTGTTGCACGCGCTTCGCGTACGCGGCCTCGAAGGCTGTCGGGCCCGCGCCCGGCGTGCAGAACTCGGCGGCGATCATGCTGCCGCGGCCGCGCACCTCGGCGATCGCGGGAATCTCGCGCTGCAGTGCTTCCAGCCGGCTGACGAGCCGGGCGCCGAGCGCATCGGCGCGTGCAAGCAGGCCATCGCGCTCGATCACGTCGATCACCGCAAGGGCCGCCGCGATACTGACCGGGTTGCCGGCGTAGGTTCCGCCGAGACCACCGGGCTCGGCCTTGTCCATGATCGCGGCCTTGCCGATCAGGCCCGACAGCGGATAGCCGCCGGCCAGGCTCTTTGCCACGGTGATCAGGTCGGGCTCCACGCCGCTGTGCTCGACCGAGAACCAGCGCCCGGTGCGCCCGAAGCCGGCCTGCACCTCGTCGGCAATCAGCACGATGCCGTGCTGGTCGCAGGTCTGCCGAAGCTGCCGCATCAGCGCGTCAGGCGCGACGTTAAAGCCGCCTTCGCCCTGCACAGGTTCGACGATGATGGCCGCGACACGCGACGGCTCGATGCTGCACTTGAACAGCTGATCGAGCGCCGCCAAGGCCTGTTCGACCGACACGCCATGCGAAGGAAATGGCACGTGGAAGATCTCCGGCGGAAACGGACCGAAGCCGATCTTGTACGGCGCGATCTTGCCGGTCAGCGCCATACCGAGCATGGTGCGTCCGTGGAAGCCGCCGGTGAATGCGATCACACCCGAGCGGCCCGTATGGGCGCGCGCGACCTTGACGGCGTTCTCGACCGCCTCTGCGCCCGTCGTGAAGAACGCAGTCTTCTTTGCCCCGCGGATCGGCGCCAGTGCATTCAGGCGCTCGGCCAGGCGCACATAGCCTTCATAGGGAACGATGCTGTAGCAGGTGTGCGAGAACGTCTCGATCTGCCGCTGCGCGGCGCGCGTGACTTCCGGATGCACATGCCCGGTGTTCAGCACGCCGACCCCGCCGGCAAAGTCGATGAAGCGGCGGCCGTGCACGTCCCACAACTCGGCGTTGCGCGCGCGGCTCACGAAGAAATCCGCGAGAGCTGGCGTGCCGCGCGGCGTCGCCGCAAGTCGGCGTGCGTGCAGGGCTGCGTTGCTGGATTCGTTGTTCAAGCTGGACTCCTTGAAAGACAATCAGGCGCGCGCCTTGCGGGCCGCGTTGAAGCCACCGAAGAAGGTGCGCGAGTTCAGGTCGAGGGTCTCGATGTGGTAGCCGCCCTCCTGCACGATCAGCGTGGGCAGACCGAGCGCGCCGATCGCTTCGCCCAGTCGCCCGAAGCCTGCGGTGGTCACCGCGACAACGGCCTGCGGATCTTCCATGTAGATGTCGAAGCCGAGCGCCAGCACGAGCACGTCAGCTTCGAAACGCTTCACGGTATGCAGCGCTGCGTCCAGCTGCTCGAAGAACACGGCCTCGCTCGAGCCATGCGCGATCGGCAAGTTGACGTTGTAGCCATCGCCTTCGCCGCTGCCCCGCTCTTCTTCGAAGCCCGCCACAGCCGGATAGAAATTGGTCGGATCGCCGTGGATCGATACGTACAGCACATCGTCGCGGCCGTAGAAGATTTCCTGGATGCCCTGGCCGTGGTGCATATCGGTATCGAGGATCGCCACGCGGCCGAAGCGTTCGCGCAGCACCTGCGCGGCAATGGCGGCGTTGTTCAGGTAGCACAGGCCGCCGGCGCCTTCGATGCGGGCGTGGTGGCCGGGCGGGCGGCACAGCGCGTACGCTTCACGCACACCATCCAGCACGGCGCGCGCGCCGGCCACCGCGCTCTGCGCGGACCAGTAGGCGGAACGGAAGGTGTCGGGGCCAATCGGGCAACTCCCATCGGCAAGAAAGCGCGCAGCCTTGCCGAGCACGCCGCGCAGCGGATTGTTCTCGCGCACGAAGATGTTCGACATGACTTCGTTGCCCCAGTCTTCGGGCATCTGCTTCCACTCGGCATGCGCTTCCTGCAGGAAGCGCAGGTAATCCGCGCCGTGCACGGCGGCAAGCGGCTTATGGCCGGCGTCGGCCGGCTGCCTCACATCGAAGCCCAGTGTCTGGACTGCCTGCAGCAGGCGCACGGCGCGCTCGGGCACCTCTTGCGGTTCGCGCATCTGGCCACGCGAGAAATAGCTGCGCGGGTGGTGCTTCAATTGCTCGGGATGAAAGTAGGTCAGCATGATGATGATTCGTCTCTTGTCGTTGCGGAAGCCAGGCGGGCGGGCGCAGGAAGGCCTGGCATACCCGCCATACAGGGAAAGAAGAAAGGGAGTCAGGAAACGCTGAGGATCAGGGCGTGCTGACCGCCTCGAACGTAATGCCGCGGCGCGACTTCATCGCGTCGAGCGCCACCACGCAAACGAGGGACAGCACGGCAAGACCCGAGAAGAACAGGGCCAGCGGCCACCATTGGCCGGTGAAGCGATGGGCGAGCCAGGTGGCGGCGAGCGGCGTGAGGCCGCCGGCAATCGCGGCGCACACGTGATACGACAGCGAGATCGCGGAGTAGCGCACGTGCGTCGGGAACACATCGGTCATGAAGCCGGCGATCACCGAATAGAACGAGGCCAGGCACACCACCGCAAGCGCAATGCCGATGATCAGCGAGACGCGGTCGCCCGACTGCACGAGCAGGAACATCGGGTATGGCGTGGTCATCGCGGCAAGCGCCGTGAGCTTCAGGAAGCGCGCCGTGCCGATCTTTTCTGCACAGTAGGCGGCCAGCGGCTGCACCAGGAACTGGATCACGGCCACGACGAACAGGCAGTCGAGGATCAGCGAACGCGGCACGCCGAAGTACTGCGTCGTGT
Organism: Cupriavidus numazuensis; assembly: GCF_905397435.1. Lineage (GTDB taxonomy): Bacteria > Pseudomonadota > Gammaproteobacteria > Burkholderiales > Burkholderiaceae > Cupriavidus > Cupriavidus numazuensis. The sequence goes on along the minus strand of NZ_CAJPVI010000012.1, from coordinate 70,635 downwards.
ACGAGATCATGAACGTGTTGGTGAAGTACACGCCGGCAATGCCGAGCGTGTTGGCGCCGATGCACAGCAGGACCAGGCCGCGCGCAGTGCGGAACACCTCGGCAATCGGCAGCTTGACGGTGCGCTGGCGTTGCTTCTCCCGCTCGAACTCCGGCGACTCGCCGACGCTGATGCGAATAAAGATGCCGACCACCAGCAGCAGCGCGCTGGCAAGGAACGGCACACGCCAGCCCCAGGCCATGAAGTCGGCGTGGTCGAGCGACGTCACGGCGCGGAACGCCAGCAGCGACAGCAGCATCCCGGCCGGACTGCCAAGCTGCGCGAACGATGCGTAGAACATGCGGCGGCCGGCTGGCGCGTGCTCGCCGGCCATCAGCACCGCCCCGCCCCACTCGCCGCCGGCCGAGATGCCCTGGACGATGCGCAGCACGATCAGCAATGCGGGAGCGACCCACGGCGTGGAAAGTTGCGTCGGCATCAGCCCGACCCCGACGGTCGCGACGCCCATCATCACGAGCGTCGTCATGAGCGCCTTCTTGCGGCCGATCTTGTCGCCGAGGTGGCCGAAGATCACGCCGCCCAGCGGACGGGCGAAGAAACCCACGGCAAACGTGCCGAACGATGCCATCGTGCTGATGAACGGATCGGTCGAGGGGAAGAACAATTCGCCGAACACCAGCGCTGCAGCCGTGGCGTAGATGTAGAAGTCATACCATTCGATCGCCGTGCCGATAAAGGCTGCAGCGGCGGCGCGCCTCGGCTGGTGCGTGACCGGGGGTGGGTGTTGCATCGCGTGTCTCCTGTCGTTTTGTGTGATGCGGCGTTGCGCGGGCGCCGCGGTGACAGTTTTATAGCCCGCCCCATTTTATTAATCAAATTTAGAGTTATTATTCTCTACATAATTTTGGCTTATGTATCGAAGGTAGCCCGCGATGTCGCGAAACAAACCGGAGGTGGTCCGCTTCCTCAATGACCGGCTGGACTGGAATCTGCTGCGGACCTTCCTGGTCATCATGCAGGAGCGCAGCGTGAGCCGCGCCGCGGCACGCTTGCACCTGACCCAGCCCGCGATCAGCCTGGCGCTCAAGCGGCTCGAAGAAACGCTCGGGCACTCGCTGATCCAGCGGCGCGGGCAGCAGTTCAAGCCGACGCCGGCAGGCGAAGAAGTGTTCCGCATCGCCGGCGAAATCTATGGCCACCTGTCGAAGCTCGAAACGGAACTGGCCGACAAGGGCGAGGACATCACGGGCTCGGTCCGCGTGCTGAGCGTGAGCCGCATGGATTCCTGGGTCTACGACGAATACCTTGCCGAATTCCATCGCAGCTATCCGCGCGTCGACCTGCAGATCGAGGTCATGCGTTCGTCGGATATCGTCTCGTCACTGCTGCAGATGACGGCAACGGCCGGCCTCAGCGTATGCCGCACGCCGCAGGACAAGCTCGAGCAGCGATGCTTCCTGCGCCAGCGCTACGCGATCTTCTGCGGGCGGCATCACCCCTTGTTCGGTCGCCAGGGCCTGACGATGGCCGATCTGCTCGATCAGGACTTCGTGTCGTTCACGACCGAGCAATTGGGCGAAAGCCTGTCACCGATCAGTGTGTTCCGGGACGAGCATCGCTTCACGGGCCATACCATTGCGATCTCGTCGAGCCTCGACGAGGTACGGCGGCTGATCTTTGCCGGCTACGGCATCGGCTGCCTGCCCGAGCACATCGTGCGCGACGACCTGTTGCAGCAGCGCCTGTGGCGGTTGCCGCCCGACGAGGGCGTCGCCGATATCGACATTCAGCTGCTCTGGCACCGGGCGCGCAAGATGAACCCGGCCGAGCGGATGTTCCTGGAAGGCATGGAGCGCACCATGCAGCGCTATCCGGTTCAGGAGCGTCTGGGATCTCGCTAGCACTGCCTTGCAGTCAACGTGTCCTGTGAGCCTCGGTCAGGCATTCGTGGAACAGCAATGCGGCGCGCGCAGGCTCCGGTGAGCGCCGCAACAGCGACGTGAACCGGCACGCATAGCGGAAGCGCTTGGGCGCGACGGGCCGCATCAACTGCTGGCTTTCGAAGCTCGCCGCATAGTGGTCGGGCAGGAAGCCGAGATAGGCGCCCGAGAGGATCAGCGTCGCGATCGATTCCTGGTCGAATCCCGTCGCCTTGCGCGACAGCTTTTCGCGATGGGCCAGCTCCATGTTCGGCGAGTTGTAGCCGAGGCCGGCAAAGCGGTAATTGCGCATCTGGCGCCATGTCAGCCCGTCGTGCGACGCGGTGAACAGCGGATGGCCTGCTCCGCAGTAGAGCAGCATGGTCTCGTCAAACAGGCCACTGCTGAGGAAGCCGCGCGCAGGCCGGTAGACCGGTGCAATGCCGACATGGAAGCGCCCATCGATTACGCCCTGTTCCACCGCCACCAGCGACGCGACATGCAGGTTCAGCACCACCTCGGGCGCCACTTCCGAGAACCGCGCGATCGCATCGCCCAGCCGCGCGCGCGGGTTGGTGGCGGTCTTGTCGACCACCGCCACATTCAGTTCTCCACCAAGGCGCCCGTGAAGGTCATCGACGCTGCTGCGGAACGATTCGACCGATGCGAGCAGCCGCAGCGTCTGCTCGTAGATGCCGCTTCCTTCCGCCGTCAGTGCAAAGCCCGCGCGCCCGCGACGGCACAGCGTGAGGCCGAGGCGAGTCTCCAGGTCCTTGATATGTCGGCTGATCGTCGAGATGCCGATGTTCAGTTCGCGCTCGGCCGACGCCATGCCGCCGCACTCGACCACGGCCTTGAAGACGCGCAGCAGGCGCAGGTCCATATCGCTCATGAGCCCGAGCAGGGCACGGCGCTTTCCGGTTACTTGCATAAACGTACAAGTGAACGTTGATATTTGATCATTCAAAAGCCTATCGCCGATACCAATAATCCGCAACAGACCCACTCAGCCGCTTGCTGCGCGCCCTGCCATGACAACCATGCCCGTCTCAAACCCGCGTAATCTGCAGAACCCGGATGTCCGCCTCGACCCGGCCTGGCTCGATGCCCACTGGATGCCATTCACCGCCAACCGGAAATTCAAGGCCGATCCGCGCATGATCGTCGGAGCCAAGGGCGCGTATTACACCGACGTCGAGGGCCGCAAGATCTTCGACGGGTTGTCCGGTCTGTGGTGCACGGGTCTCGGCCATGCGCGGCCCGAGATCGTCGACACCGTGAGCCGGCAGATCGCGAAGCTCGACTATGCGCCGGCGTTCCAGTACGGGCACCCGCTGTCGTTCGAACTGGCCAACAAGCTGCGCGAGATGACGCCTGCCGGGCTCGACTATGTGTTCTTCACCGGTTCCGGTTCGGAAGCGGCCGACACCTCGCTCAAGATCGCACGGGCTTACTGGCGCACAAAGGGACAGGCCGGCAAGACTCGCCTGATTGGCCGCGAGAAGGCTTATCACGGCGTGAACTTCGGCGGGATCTCGGTCGGCGGCCTGGCTCCGAACCGCAAGCTGTTCGGCCAGGGCGTCGAGGCGGACTTCCTGCCGCACACGCACCTGGCGGAAAACGCCTTCACGCGCGGGCAGCCGCAAAGCGGCGCCGAGCTGGCGGACCGGCTGCTTGACCTGATTGCACTGCACGATGCGTCGACCATTGCAGCCGTGATCGTGGAGCCCTTCTCAGGCTCGGCCGGCGTGCTGGTGCCGCCGGCCGGCTATCTGCAGCGCCTGCGCGACATCTGCACCGCGCACGACATCCTGCTGATCTTCGACGAGGTCATCACCGGCTTTGGCCGCGTTGGCGCGACCACGGCCGCGGAGGCGTTCGGTGTGGTGCCGGACATCATGAACATCGCCAAGCAGGTGACCAATGGCACGCAACCGCTCGGCGCCGTGATTGCCAGCAAGGATATCTACGACACCTTCATGCAGGCCGGCGGCCCCGACTACATGCTCGAATTTCCGCATGGCTACACGTACTCTGCGCACCCCGTGGCATGCGCCGCCGCCATCGCCACGCTCAACGTGCTGCGCGACGAAGACATGGCCGGCCGCGTGCGTGCGCTCGCCCCGGTCTTCGAAGAGGCCGTGCATAGCCTGAAAGGCAGCCCGCACATCGTGGATATCCGCAATATCGGCCTCGCCGCCGGGTTCTCGATCGCGCATGCGCCGGGCGAACCCGCGCGCCGTCCGTACGAAATCGCGCAGCGCTGCTGGGAAAAGGGATTCTATGTGCGCTATGGCAGCGACACGATCCAGCTTGCGCCACCGTTCATTGCCGAGCCGCGCGAGATCGACGACCTCGTCAATGCGCTCGGGGAGGCGCTGCGGCAGACCGACTGAGTGACCAGTAACAGGCAACAACAGAACGGGGCACAGCAATCATGCTGTGCCCCGTTTCGTTGAATGCCGCTGTCGTTCACTCCGCCACGACCACCGGCACACGCGGCGCCACCGCGCACATCAGCTCATACCCGATCGTCCCCGCCGCTGCGGCAACATCGTCGATCGGAACATGCCGACCCCAGAGTTCGACCGGCGTGCCGACGTTGGCTTCAGAACACTCGCTGAGATCGACGGCCAGCATGTCCATCGATACGCGCCCGACCGTGCGCGTGATCCGGTCGCCCACGCGAACGGGCGCAAAGTGATCCGCATGCGACGAACTTGTACGCGGATAGCCGTCGGCATAGCCGCACGCGACGATGCCGATACGCTGGCGGCGCGTCGCCACGTAGTGCGACCCATAGCCGACCGATTGGCCGGGCAGCAGTTCTTGCACGCCAAGTATGCGGCTCGTGAGCGTCTGAGCGGCCTGCAGTCCGGTGCCGTTCAGGTCTGCCGCGCAGCCCGATGGCGCCGCGCCGTAAAGCATGATCCCGGCACGCACCCAATCCGCGTGGCAATCCGCGTGCCGCATGGTCGTCGCCGAATTGGCAATGGATATCTGACCGGGCAGACCACGTGTGACGGCATGGAATATCGCCGCCTGCTCGGCGACGCCCTTCTGAGTATCGGCGTCCGAGAAGTGGCTCATGTGGGTCACCGACTTCACTGCCGCGACGTCGCTCAGGCGGCACCAGGCTGCGCCGTACGCCTCGGGGGTAAAGCCGAGACGATTCATGCCGGAGTTCAGCTTCAGGCAGACGTCGAGCGACTGTGGCGGCAGCCGGCCATCGCGCGACGCGATCTCGAGCATGCGCAACTGCTCCTCGCCATGCACCGCCGTGGTCAGGCGCAGAGAAGCCAGCAGCGCGATGTCGCTTTCGTCGAAGAAGCCCTCGAGCAGCAGAATCGGTCCGGTCCAGCCGAGATCCCGCAACTGCGCCGCTTCATGCAGATCGAGCAGCGCGAAGCCATCCGCAGACGCGAGCGCTGAGTAGACCCGGGCGATGCCGTGCCCATAGGCATTGGCCTTGACGACGGCCCAGACTTTCGAGGCGGGAGCGAGACGCCGCGCTACGGCCAGATTGTTGGCGAGCGCAGCGCGATGAACGGTGACGGAGATGGGGCGTGGCATGTCTTTGTCGGGATAGCCGGAAAAAGCGTGGGCGAAGCGCGCAGTAGCCAGATCTCCGGAGGAATGACTGACGATTTATCCTGATCCGGCAACAGCGACTATCGTATCGACCTGCTTGAAGGCTTTGTTACTGAAATTCCCTCAGTTTTCAGTAACGTCTGCCAGAGCAGGCGATGTCTGGCGATCCGCCAAGGCCATGAACTCCGCATGCCCCAATTGGTTGGTGTTTCCACCTACGCGCGCAACAGCCCCGCTGCCCTACGCGTTTGCGGCGATCCGCTATAACTCAGTTAACGCCATCCGATCCGCAAGTCCCCGGGGCGGCAGTTCGCATGCCGCAGGCGTTCCGTAGTGAGGTACCCGCATGAAAGCCGCGAACCTGGCCCCCTGTTTGATGGCCATGCTCCTGTGCACTGCCTGCGAGCAGTTGCCGATCGCCCGTCAGGCTCCCCCGCCACTCCCGCCAGCACCAACTGCAGCAAAGCCCCCCGAGCAGCCCCGCCCCACACCGATTGCCGCGCACGATATCAGCCTGGCCGGCACATGCCGCCGCACCGAGGATGATGGCTTCCGCGAAGATGCGGTGATGCGCGTGGTCTCGAACGATGTGAAGACGCTGAAGTGGAAGCTGTGGGTATCGAAGCGCGGTACCTGCCAGTTCGACCTGGCGGACTTCAGGCAGGTCCAGAAAACGCCGCACATCGTGCTGGAAGCGACCGACGGCACCCAATGCAAGCTGCTGATCTGGCAGGACCCGCGACGCGTGACGCTCGCGCACGCCAATTGCCAGCAGCGCTGCACGCCTGGCATCTATGAGCAGGCGTGGCCGGTGCTGTTCAATCCGAGAAACGGAGACTGCGCCGAGATTCGCTGATTGCGCACCTCGGCGGGAAAGGACGCGCTTACTTGCTCTTGGGCACGCGGCCCATCAGGAAGAACTCGTCGTTCGGGCGCATGCCAATGGTATTGGCCATGCGGTTCGACAAGCCGAAGAAGGCCGTGATGGCGGCGATGTCCCAAGCGTCTTCGTCGGTGAAGCCGTGCTCGCGCAGCGCTTCGAAATCCGCCTCGTTGACCTCGTGCGAGGCCTTGCAGACCTTGAGTGCGAAATCGAGCATGGCGCGCTGGCGCGGCGGGATGTCGGCTTTGAGGTAATTCACCGCGACCTGGTCAGCGACCAGGGGCTTCTTTTCGTAGATACGCAGGATCGCGCCATGCGCGACCACGCAATACAGGCACTGGTTGGCCGCCGACGTGGCGACCACGATCATCTCGCGCTCGCCCTTGGTCAGACCACCGTCCTTGAGCATCAGCGCGTCGTGATACGCAAAGAACGCACGAAACTCGTCGGGACGATGCGCCAGCGTCAGGAAGACGTTGGGCGCGAAGCCGGCCTTGTCCTGGACTTCCAGGATGCGCTGCCGGATGTCGTCGGGCAGCGCCGCCAGTTCGGGAACGGGGTAACGGCTGATGGGATGGGCCGGGCTGGTCATGGCTGTCTCACTCACGTCGTTGTTGTCGCCTCATTGTAACGAAGGCGCAACCCGCGAGCCGGCAGCCGCCCGGCAGGGAATCAGTGCGTGGCGAACTGGATCCGGTGCAGGCCCGCGTAAAGGCCGTTGGCAGCCAGCAGTTCCTCGTGGGTGCCATGCTCGGCCACGCGGCCATGGTCGAGTACGACGATACGGTCGGCGTTCTCGATCGTCGACAGGCGGTGCGCGATCACCAGCGTCGTGCGGCCAACCATCAGTGCTTCGAGCGCGGCCTGCACCTGGCGTTCGGATTCCGAATCGAGCGCCGAAGTCGCCTCGTCCAGGATCAGGATCGGTGCGTCCTTGTAGATCGCGCGCGCAATCGCCAGACGCTGGCGCTGGCCGCCGGAAAGCTTCATGCCGTTATCGCCGATATTCGTGTTGACGCCTTCGGGCAGGTTCTTCACGACATCGGTCAGATAGGCGGCCTGCAGCGCACGTTCCACGCGAGCCATGTCGATCTCGTCTTCCGAACGGGCGCCGTAGGCCACGTTGGCGGCAACGGTGTCGTTGAACAGCACCACGTCCTGGCTCACGAAGGCGATCTGGTTGCGCAGTTCGCGCAGCGCGATATCGCCAATGGCATGGCCATCGAGCAGGATGCGGCCATCGGTCGGATCGAAGAAGCGCGGCACCAGGTTGACCAGCGTGGTCTTGCCGCTGCCCGACGGACCGACCAGCGCCACCACCTCGCCGGCGGGTACGCGGATATCGATGCCTTCCAGCGCCGGCCGAGTGCCTTCGCCGTAGCGGAAGCCCACGCCTTCGAACACGAGATCGCCCTTGGCACGTTCGATGCGCACGCCACCGTCCTGCGGCTCGACCGGCTCGTCGATCAGCCGGAAGATCAGCTCGGCCGCAGTCAGGCCGCGCGTGAGCGGCTGGTTGATGTCGGTCAGGTGCTTGAGCGGCGAGATCAGCAGCAGCATGGCCATCACGAAACCGGTGAAGCCACCGATCGTGGTCTGGTTGCCCTGCGCCTGGATCATAGCGATGGTGATGATGACCGACAGCGCAAGCGCGGCCAGGAATGCCGTCACGGGCTGGTTCAGGCCACCGGCGACGGCCATGCGCATCGAGTAGTTCTTGAGCCGCTCCGCCATGTTGCGGAAGCGGTTCATCTCGTAAGCCTCGCCGCCGTGCAGCTTCACGACCTTGAAGCCACCGGCTGCCTCTTCGACCACGTACGCGGCGCTGTTGGTCAGCGTCTGGTGATCGCGGTTGAGGCGGCGCAGGCGCCGGTTGATCTTCGACATCAGGTAGCCGATCACGGGCAGGATCACCGACACGATCAGCGTCAGGCGCCAGTTCGTGTAGAACAGGTAGATCAGCAGCGCGACCACGGTCAGCGAGTCCCGCACCAGCGTGATGAACACGCTCGTCAGGATCGACAGCACCTGGTTGACTTCGAAGATGACCGCGTTGATCAGCGACGCCGCAGTATTGCGGTGATAAAAGTGAGCCGGCGCGTGCAGCATGCGTTCGAACATCTGCATGCGCATCTTCAGCAGCACGCGGTTCGAGATCAGGCTGAGCAGGTAGCCGGACGCGAACTGGGCCACGCCGCGGATCAGCGCCACGCCGGTGAGGATCGCCGGCACATGCCAGAGCTTGCCGGCGTACTCGCCGCCAAAGCCCTTGTCGAGCAGGTCGTTAACGACCTTCGGGATCACGCCCTCGCTGGCCGCAACCACTGCCATGGTCAGGATGGCGGCAATGAAGATGCGCAGCTCGGGCCGCAGATAGCCCATCAGGCGCTTGCCTACCTTAACGTCGTGTCCGGCCGATTGTTCGGACTTAGCTGGATTACTCACTACCGCCCTTAATGTGAAAGATGCGACGCGCACCCGGGGGCGGGTGGCACGGAGATCGCCAAAGGATCACCGGAATATGCTGTCCGGCATGGCGAAAGCGCCACAATGGGGCGCAAAAAACGCAGCCATTGTAACCGCATTCGCCACCGCATTCCCCGGCACGGCAGGCGTGCCGGCATGCGTGGAAAGCACTGTGGCGCCGTACGTTGGCGCCACGTCCGGCCTCAGTACATCAGCTCGACGGCGTCGTTGCCGAGCCACTGCCGCAGTTCACCGAGCAGCGCTTCGTCCGGCTCCACGCGCCAGCTCGGGCCGAGATGGATCTCGCACGCGGCGCTCGGGTTGCGGTAGCGCACCAGCAGGCCAAGGCCTGCCGGACCTGCGTCGCGCGGCTTGGCACGGTACTGCGTAAGCACGGTGCGCAGGCGTTCCATGGTCGAATCTTCGGGCGCCAGCGCAATGCTCAGCGCGCTGGCATAGGCGCTGCGCGCCATGGCCAGATCCATCACGGACTCCGCCGTGAAGCGCACGCCGCCGGTGAAGGTGTCATGGCGCGCGTTGCCGGTCGCGATCAGCAGCTCGTCCTCGCGGAACATGTGCCGGTTGGCGTCGAAGAGTTCGTTGAAGACGGTCATCTCCACCAGGCCGGTGCCATCGTCGAGCTGCACGATGATCATCTTGCCGCGCTGCGTCATCTGCGTGCGCACGCCGGCGATCACGCCAGCGATGGTCTTGCCGCGCACGTCGCGGCCGAAGCCGCCGCCATTGCCCTGCACTTCCTTCTCGAGCCCGCCCAGCGTGCTTTTCACGAAGCGGCGTACCTCATCCCGGCACGCATCGAACAGGTGGCCGGAGAAGTAGTAACCCAGCGCCTGCTTTTCTTCCTGCAGCGTGCGCTTGGGCGTCCAGGCCGGTTCGTCGATCAGTTCGGGGCGATGTGCCTCGCCAGCGTCGTCCATCAAATCGAACAACGACACCTGGTTGGCCGACTCGGCCTTCTGGTCCGCCGCTTCCATGGCGATCGACACCGAAGCCAGCAACTGCGCGCGGTTGTTGTTCAGGCTGTCGAACGCGCCGGCGCGGATCAGTGCCTCGATCGTGCGGCGGTTCACCTGGCGGCGATCGACGCGCTCGCAGAAATCGAACAGATCCTTGAACGGCCGTTCTTCGCGCGCCCGCAGGATGTCTTCGATAGCGCCCTGCCCCGAGCCCTTGATGCCGCCCAGACCGTAGCGGATGGTCTTCGCATCGGTCGGTGCAAAGCGGTATTCGCTCGCGTTGACGTCCGGCGGCAGCACCGCGATCTTGTTGAGCTTGCAGTCCTCGTAGAGGATCTTGACCTTGTCGGTGTCGTCCATGGCCAGCGACATGTTGGCTGCCATGAATTCGGCCGGGTGGTGGGCCTTGAGCCACGCCGTGTAATACGCGAGCAGCGCATACGCGGCCGCGTGCGACTTGTTGAAGCCGTAGCCCGCGAACTTCTCCATCAGGTCGAAGATATCGTCGGCCTGCTCGGCGTTGAGCCCGTTCTTGTCGGCGCCTTCGCGGAACATCACGCGGTGCTGCGCCATCTCCTCGGGCTTCTTCTTGCCCATGGCACGACGCAACAGGTCGGCGCCACCGAGCGAGTAGCCGCCGATGATCTGCGCCATCTGCATCACCTGCTCCTGGTAGACCATGATGCCGTAGGTCTCTTTCAGGACAGGTTCGACGCGCGGATCGGGATACTCCACCTTCTCGCGGCCGTGCTTGCGCGCGCAGAAGCTCGGGATCAGGTCCATCGGGCCCGGGCGATACAACGCCACCAGCGCGATGATGTCCTCGAAGCGGTCAGGCTTCGCGTCCTTGAGCATGCCCTGCATGCCGCGGCTTTCCAGCTGGAACACGGCGACGGTGTTGGCCGTCTTGAGGATGTCGAACGCAGGGCCGTCGGCCAGCGGGATATGGCTGCAATTCCAGTCGGCCTTGCTCGGGTCCAGGCGGCGGATATAGCGCTCGGCCCAGTCGAGGATGGTCAGCGTGGTCAGGCCCAAGAAGTCGAACTTGACCAGGCCGGCGGCCTCTACGTCGTCCTTGTCGTACTGGCTGACGACGCCGCTCATGCCGTCGTTCTGGCCACCCTGCGTATAGAGCGGACAGAAATCGGTCAGGCGTCCCGGCGCGATCAGCACGCCGCCGGCGTGCATGCCGACGTTGCGGGTCATGCCTTCGACGCGCTGCGCCAGCTCCAGCAGCTGGCGTACTTCTTCCTCGTTGTTCTCGCGCTCGGTCAGCAGCGGCTCTTCCTTCTTGGCCTCTTCGATTGTGACGAGCTTGCCGGGCTTGAACGGGATCAGCTTGGCGATGCCATCGACGAAGCCGTAGCCGAGATCCAGTACGCGGCCCACGTCGCGCACCGCGGCCTTGGCCGCCATGGTGCCGAACGTGGCGATCTGCGATACCGCGTCCTTGCCGTATTTCTCTTTCACGTACGTGATCACGCGATCGCGGCCGTGCTGGCAGAAGTCGATATCGAAGTCAGGCATCGATACCCGTTCCGGATTCAGGAAACGCTCGAACAGCAGCGCGTACTTGAGCGGATCGAGATCGGTAATGCCGAGCGCATAGGCCACCAGCGAACCGGCGCCCGAACCCCGGCCCGGGCCGACCGGCACGCCGTTGTTCTTGGCCCAGTTGATAAAGTCCGCCACGATCAGGAAATAGCCCGGGAAGCCCATCTTGATGATGGTGCCGGTCTCGAACTCCAGCCGTGCGTAATATTCGGGCCGCTTCGCCTCGCGCTCCGCCTCGTTGGGGAACAGCACCACCATGCGTTTCTCGAGGCCGTCCTTGGCCATGAAGACCAGGTAGTCGTCGAGCGACATGCCATCGGGCGTTGGGAACAGCGGCAGGCGCGGCTTGCCGAGTTCCAGCGTCAGGTTGCAGCGGCGCGCGATTTCGACGGCGTTCTGCAGCGCGGACGGGATGTCGGCGAACAGCGCGCACATCTCGTCCTGCGTCTTGAAGTACTGGTCCGTGGTGAAGCGGCGCGTGCGGCGCGGGTTGGCAAGCAGTTCGCCTTCGGCGATGCAGACGCGCGCCTCGTGCGCGGTGAAGTCATCCGGTGTCATGAATTGCACCGGGTGCGTGGCCACCACCGGCAGCTGCATCTCGGCCGCCAGGTGCACGGCCTGTTGCACATAGGCGTCCGTGCCGGGGTGTCCGGCACGCTGCAGTTCGATGTAGAAGCGCTGCGGGAACACGGCCGCCCAGTGCGCGGCGGCGCGGCGGGCCGCGTCGACGTTGCCGTTGGCGAGTGCCATGCCGACATCGCCGCCCATCGCACCCGACAGCGCGATGAGTCCGGTAGCCAGCGGCGCACCGCCCTCGCCGGGCTCCTGGAGCCAGCCAGGCTCAATTTCGGCACGGCCGCGGTGCTGGTTCGTCAGCCATGCGCGCGACAGCAGCGTGCACAAGTTCAGGTAGCCGACGCGGTCCTGCACGAGCAGCAACAGCCGCGTGGGCTTGTCGCGGTCGTCTTCGTTGGCGAGCCAGACGTCGGCGCCGACCACGGGCTTGACGCCGCCGCCCCGCGCTTCCTTGTAGAAGCGGATCAGGCCGAAGGCGTTGGCGAGGTCGGTCAGTGCGAGAGCGCCCATGCCGTCAGACGCCGCAGCCTTGACGGCATCATCCAGGCGGACAATGCCGTCGACGACGGAATACTCGGAATGGACGCGGAGGTGTACGAAACGGGGGGCAGACATGGGCGACATTGTAGCGGCTCGGCATGGTGGCGGCCCGGTTATCGCACATCGCGGACGCACCGCGATAGCTGACGAGCGCGGTGGGAAATGCCGGCCAGCAGCATCCCGACGCGCTATAATTTCGCCTTTCCAATCAGGCAGTTATCACGCGCCTTCGCGCGTGCCGGCAGCGCGGCCCTTCCCATGCAGATCGTCAACATCTCCGCTTACAAGTTCGTCTCGCTCGACGACATCGAGACCTTGCGTCCGGAAATGCGCTCGCGCTGCGACGATCTCGACCTGAAGGGCACCATCCTGCTCGCGCCGGAGGGCATCAACATGTTCCTGGCCGGCCCGCGCGAAGCGATCGACGGGTTCATGGCCTGGCTGCATGCCGACGCCCGCTTTGCGGATATCGCCCCCAAGGAAAGCCTGTCGGACAACCAGCCCTTCAAGCGCATGCTGGTCCGCGCAAAGAAGGAAATCATCACGATGAAGCGCCCGCTGATTCGCCCCGAGGAAGGGCGTGCGCCGTCGGTGCGGCCGGTCGACCTCAAGCGCTGGCTCGACCAGGGCCACGATGATGAAGGCCGCCCGGTGGTGATGCTCGATACGCGCAACGATTTCGAAGTGGCGGTCGGGACGTTCGATAACGTGGTCGAGTACAACCTCACCAAGTTCAGCGAATTCCCCGACGTGATCGAAGCCCGCAAGGCGGAATTCGAGGGCAAGACCGTCGTGTCGTTCTGCACCGGCGGCATCCGCTGCGAGAAGGCCGCGATCCACATGCAGGAAGTCGGCATCGGCCACGTCTACCAGCTCGAAGGCGGCATTCTCAAGTATTTCGAGGAAGTCGGCGGCGATCATTACCGCGGCGATTGCTTCGTTTTCGACTATCGCACGGCACTCAATCCGAACCTGGAACCCGCTGGTCCGAAGCAGTGCTTCGCCTGCCGCGCAGTCGTGACGCCCGAGGAACAGCAAAGCCCGCAGTACGTGGTCGGCAAGAGCTGCCCGCATTGCGTCGGGCGGCACGATCAGGCAGCGGCCTGATCCACTGAGGATCAGGCGGCGAGCAGGTGGTAGAGGTTGCGCAGCATACCCGCCGTCGCACCCCAGATAAAGCGGTGTCCACCGTCTTCGCGCGGGTACGGCATCGCATAAAACATCCGTTCACCATCGACCCAGCGGAACAGCCTGCGTTCATGGTGCGAAGGATCCATCAGGAAGGCCAGCGGCACTTCGAAGACGTCGGCCACCTCTGAAGCATCTGGCTGCAGCGTGAAGCCGTCGCGGACGAGTCCTACTACCGGACTGACATGAAAGCCGGTGCCGGTGATGTAGTCCGGCAACGCGCCCAGCACTTCCACGTAGTCCCGCACCAGGCCGACCTCCTCCTCGGTTTCCCGCAAGGCCGTATCGATACGGTTGATGTCATAGCTTTCCTGTCGACCGCCGGGAAAGCTGATCTGACCCGCGTGCGCGCTCAGGTTGGCATTGCGCTCGGTGAGCAGCACGGTCAGGCCATCGCGGCGCTCGACGATCGGCACCAGCACCGCGGCATCGCGCAAGCCGCGGCTGCGGTCGTAGACGCGCGATTCATCGGTGAGTTCGGGTGCCCAGGCGGGCGGCAGCTGCAGCCGGTGGCGGATAAATTCCGACTGCAGACGCGGCGCGCTCAGGGCCGGGCGCTGCGTGTCGGTATCGATGACCGGAAGGGATTCGGGATCAAAGGCGGGGCGCATAACAGGCTCAAGTATGACAGATGCGCGCATTCCGGCAGCGCAGCAATCCTGCACAGTTGCCAAAACGCAAAAAGGGCACCTTGCGGTGCCCTTCCCGAGGAAACGTCCGGCCGGTAATCCCGGCCGGCATGTCCGGCTTACTGAGCAGCCTTGGCTGCCTTCGAAACCAGCTTTTCCTTGATACGTGCGGACTTGCCCGAGCGCTCGCGCAGGTAGTACAGCTTCGCACGACGCACGTCGCCGCGACGCTTCACTTCGATGCCGGCGATCAGCGGCGAGTACAGCTGGAACGTACGTTCCACGCCTTCACCCGACGAGATCTTGCGCACGATGAAGGACGAATTCAGGCCACGGTTACGCTTGGCGATCACCACGCCTTCGTAAGCCTGCACGCGCTTGCGGTTGCCTTCCACCACGTTCACGTTGACGATCACGGTGTCGCCAGGTGCGAATGCGGGGATGGTCTTGTTCGCGGTCAGACGCGCGATCTCTTCCTTCTCGATCTGCTCGATGATGTTCATCGTTTTTTCTCCGTAACCATCGTGCCAGCGTTGTATGCCCCAGGCATTGCCCGGGCCCCGGCAGAGGATGGGGTTTACCTGGCGGGAGACATCTCCCGCCCTTCTTTCACCAACCATTCCGACAAGAATTTCTCATCGGCACGTGTCAGCAAACCTTGCTTGCGAGCCGCCTCGATCAGATCGGGACGCTTTCTCGCAGTATTGGCCAACGCCTGCTGGCGCCGCCACTTTTCAATCTCGGCATGATGGCCACCGAGCAGGATCTCGGGTACCCGCACACCTTCGTACTCTTCGGGCCGCGTGTAATGCGGACAATCGAGCAGCCCGTTGACGAAACTGTCCTGCACCGCCGATTGCGCATCGCCCAGCACACCGGGCAGATGACGCACCACGGCATCGATCAGCGCCATGGCCGGCAATTCACCGCCGGACAGCACGAAATCGCCAAGGCTGATTTCCTCGTGCACGCGACGGTCGATCAGGCGCTGGTCGATGGCCTCATAGCGGCCACACAAGAGCACCAGACCGGGCCGCTGCGCCAGCGACATAACCTTTTCATGCGTCAGCGTCGCGCCCTGCGGCGACATCAGCACCACATGCGGCGCTTCCACGCCAGCCTGCGACTGCGCCGCCGAAGCGGCATCGATCGCATCGTCGAGCGGCCTGGGCAGCATGACCATGCCAGGACCACCGCCGTACGGACGATCATCGATCGTGCGGTAGTTGTCCGTGGTGAAATCGCGTGGATTCCACGTACGCAAGGCATACCGCTGCTGCTTGGCTGCCCGGCTGGTGATACCCCAGTCGGTCAGCGCGCGAAACATTTCGGGAAACAGCGTGATTACATCGAACTGCATCCGCCCTCCCCTCCGAACTGCCGGCTTCGGCAATTCAGTAGTCGAGCCCCCAGTCCACCACGATGCGCTTGCCCGCGGTGTCGACCGTGCGCAGGAACGCATCGACAAACGGAACCAGCCGTTCACCGGCCTTGCCGTCGGGCAATGCGTAAGCCACCTGCAGGATCTGGTGAGCCCCGTTATCGATCAGACCGGACACCTCGCCCAGCAACTCGCCTTGCTCGTTGCTGACAGTGCAGCCGATCAGGTCTACCCAGTAAAACTCATTCTCTTCCGGCGCGGGAAAGTCCGCACGCCGGATCCACACGCGACGGCCCTTGAGCGCTTCGGCCAGATTGCGGTCCGATACGCCGGTCGCCTGCGCAACCACAGTCCCACTGTGCTCGCGCGATTGCGCAACCCGGACGCAGACTGCCTGCGCGCGTGACGCTTCCGCCGTGGCTACGATGCCCGCCTGCGGCGGCGTGAGCAGCCACCACCGGCGCGCATGCAGCAATGCGGATGCGTCGTTGGCATGCGGCTCGACCTTGATCCAGCCACGGATGCCGTAGGCAGCACCGACATAGCCAACCTCCACCAGATCATCCGGCAGCGGATCGGCATACAGGAGCGTCGCCGGAAGCTTGGTCGCCTTCGGCGACTCGCCTTGGGGCCGGTTCAATGGCCTCGGCGCAGCGGCGCCCTGTTTTTGTTCAGTCACGTGTGCAATGAAAACGCGCCCCGCCAGGGGGCGCGTGACAAACTGCTATCAGGCAGCGGCCTTGGCGGCGTTCTGCTTGACCAGGCGAGCAACGGTCGGCGACAGTTGAGCGCCAACGCCTTGCCAGTAGGCCAGACGGTCAGCAACAACGCGCAGACCTTCTTCGCCTTCCGAAGCCAGCGGGTTGTAAAAGCCAACGCGCTCGATGAAGCGGCCATCGCGACGGTTGCGCGAATCGGTGGCGACGATGTTGAAGAACGGGCGCTTCTTGCTGCCGCCGCGAGCCAGACGGATGACGACCATGAGATGATTCCTCAGAAAACTTGGTGTTCGAACACGAAACGCAAGAGTATAGCCCAATTACCGTGGTCAAACAAACACTTAGGTGGTTGACGCGATGTTCGGGCGCGCGCATCGTGGCGAAATCGGCGACTGGGGGCAATCCATGGGAATCGTCCGGCACTTCATCGATCGCACCGCGCGCCTTGCGGCGCTGGTCGGCATCATCCTGCTGACCAGCCCCGGCGCGGCTCTCGCAGCACTGCCGCTGGCGCAGATCCAGTTGCCGCCGGGATTCCGCCTGGAAGTCCTCAGCGATGCCGTCCCCGGCGCCCGCGGCATGGCGCTGACACCGTCCGGCACGCTATTCGTCGGCTCGCGCTCGGAAGGCAAGGTCTATGCGCTGCCCGCGGCGCTCGGCGGCAATCCAGTGGTGCGCGTGGTGGCAAGCGGGCTGACCATGCCGGCCGGCGTGGCGTTCCGCGACGGCAGCCTCTATGCGTCGTCCACCTCCCGCATCGTCCGCCTCGACGACATCGAGGCACGGCTGAACAACCCGCCTGCGCCCGTCGTCGTGACCGACCGGTTCCCGAAAGAAACGACCCACGGCTGGAAATTCATCGCGTTCGGCCCGGACGGCTTCCTCTACGTGCCCGTCGGGGCGCCGTGCAATATCTGCGCGCCGGACGAGAACCGCTACGCCAACATCATGAAGATGAAGCCCGATGGCTCCGACCTTCAGGTGGTGGCCCGCGGCGTGCGAAATTCAGTCGGCTTCGACTGGCATCCGGCAACGCGCGAGCTGTGGTTCACGGACAACGGCCGTGACTATCTCGGCGATGACCAGCCCGACGACGAACTGAACCGCGTCACGCAGGCCGGCCAGCATTTCGGCTATCCGTTCTGCCACGCGGGCACCATCTCCGACCCCGAGTTCGGCAAGCGGCACGCGTGCTCCGAGTTCGTGCCACCGGTCGCAAAGCTCGGCGCCCACGTGGCTGCGCTCGGCATGCGCTTCTATACCGGCACGCAGTTCCCCCCTGACTACCGCAACAACGTCTTCATTGCCGAACACGGCAGCTGGAACCGCAGCGAGCGGGTTGGCTACCGCATCGTGCGCGTGACACTGGATGCCGACGGCAAAGCCGTGCGCCAGGATGTCTTTGCGCAAGGCTGGCTCCAGCATGGCACGCCGTGGGGACGCCCGGCCGATGTGCTGGTCGCTCCAGACGGTTCACTGCTTGTCAGCGACGACCTTGCCGGCGCCGTTTACCGAATACGCTACGCGCCCTGAAACCCGCTGCAGGGCCCGAAAAAAACGGGCGAAACAATCCGTTACACCGGTAACGCGATTGGCATAGGCGGGCCGATGCCCCATGCGTACCATGAACCCAACTTTGAAACTACTACGCTGCGCGTCAGGACCCTGGGATTCCGCATGTTCACCCGCTCACTCCTGCGCGACTTGGTGGCTGGCATCCTCGCAGCTGCGGGCTTGATCGGCGCCGTCGCCGCAAGTCATGCACAAGTCACGTTCTGGCCTCGCGTGAATGCCGAGGCCCGCGTCCCCCGCGTCCAAGCGGCGGGAGGCTGGCAGATGGCCAGCGTGCGCGCCGAGAGCCGTGACCACGTGCAGGCACAGATCGATCGCATGGAGGCGCGTGCGCGCGCCGATGACCGGCTGAGCGGCCGACCGAACGGCCCCAACGGGCCGAACGCCCGCGACGACAACCGTCCCCGCCAGACCGAACGCACCAGCCAGACCGAAGGCGCACGCAACGACAACCGGCCGACCAGCGTTGGACCGGGCTGGCAGGCGCGGGGCCGCGACGGCGGACGCTGAGCGCTGCGGAACTCGCCTCGTATATCGCTGTCTCTATCTCAGTGCGCCCCCAACGCGCGCACAGGCTGCTGCCCGACGCTGCCCGGATTCCCGCAGCGTACCGCCTTGTGCAGACGGCATACCAAACTGACCTGCCTCTGCCCGGCACCTCCCGCAGGGCCGGGATAAAACCCGCCGGGCGCAGCCTCCCAAGCAAAGACCCAGCAAATTGCCGAGGCCTGTCATGACCCGCCTGTTGAGCGACCTGGCTGAGCACGCCGGACAACTGTCGTTATCGATACTTTTCATGCTGTTATTAACGGTGGTCCTGTATGGCGAAACCCATATCAGCGAACACGCCAGCAACCTCTTCCATCACCTCTTCTCTTCCGGCTGGCGTTAGCTGGCCTCCGCGGTAAATCTCCTTCGCGCGAGCTGACGGGACGACGTCGTACAATGTGTCCCGGCTGGCACCTGTTGCCTGCCGAATCCCATTGACCGTTGCCGGCGCGCCCGCAGGCAACCCTTTGCCACGTTGCCCCATGCCCGCAGCCAGCCAAGCGCCTCAAGCATCCCGTTCGACCGCCATGCCGTCCGCGCGGTCCCGATCGAAGCTGCTGACGGTGGCGCTGGCGTTCCTGCTGGGCAGTCTCGGTGCGCACCGGTTCTATCTGGGCGGACTGCGCGACCAGTACGGATGGCTTCACCTGCTGGCCACGTTGGCCGGCGCGATCGGCGTTGCCTCGATGGTGACCGATTCCGGCTCGCCCGCGCTGAACTGGACCTTCGCCGTGGCCGGCGGCGCGTCGGTAATCAGCGCGTTCCTGGCCGCGATCGTCTACGGACTGCGGCCCGATGACAAATGGGATGCCCGCTTCAATCCCGGCGGCCCGCCCACGCGTTCGGGCTGGCCCGTGGTGATCCTGGTGATCCTGTCGTTGCTGATCGGCACGGGTCTGCTGATGGCCGGGCTGGCCATCAGCTTCCAGACCTTCTTCGAGTCGCAGGTCGAAGCGGCACGCGCGCTGTCGCAGTAGCCGTTCCTCCCACGCCGGGCAGCCATGTACTTCGACCTGCTCGACGTCGCGGTCTTTACGCGCGCGGCGGCGCTGGGCAACCTGTCTGCCGCCGCGCGCGACCTCCAGCTTTCCACGTCCACCGCGAGTGCTCGCCTGGCCAGGCTCGAACAAACCCTTGGCACGCGCCTGCTGCACCGGACCACGCGCCGGTTGTCACTGACCGCCGATGGCGAGCGCTTCATCGAGCATGCGCAGCAACTGCTGGCCACCGCCGAGGCCGCCGAACAATCGGTCGGAAAGGGAGCACAGGCACCCCATGGATTGCTGCGCGTCACCGCGCCAGCTTCGTTCGGGCGGCAGCATGTCTCGCCGGCCATCCCCGCTTTTCTCGAGACTTATCCTGAGATACGGCTCGACCTACGCCTGAGCGATCAGGTCGTGCCACTTGTCGACGCCAGCATCGACGTGGCGCTGCGCATGGGCGCGCTGCCGGACTCCTCGCTTGTGGCCCGCGCGCTTGCGCCAAGCCGCCGCGTGATCTGTGCGGCGCCCTCGTATCTCGACGCGCACGGCATCCCCAGGCATCCCGATGACCTGCACGCCCACAATTGCCTGATCCTCGGCGACCAGTCCGCGTGGCGCTTCGACACGCCGCTCGGCGAGACCGCGGTCACCGTGCATGGCAACCTGCGCGTGGACAATGGCGAAGTCATCCGCGATGCGCTGGTGGCAGGCATGGGCATCGCGCTCAAGTCGACCTGGGATGTGGGCGCCCTGCTGCGAAGCGGACAACTCGTGACCGTGCTAGACGAGTATCCGGTCCTGCCGGCCGTTTCCATCTGGGCGGTCTATCCGAGCCGCCATCTTGTTCCCGCCAAGACACGCGCCTTCGTCGATTTCTTTGCGGCACGCTTCGGCAATCCGCCCTACTGGGACCGGGACCGCACCTGAGACGCCACGCCACACGGAGCTGGCGCTTCTGGCAATGTCCAGTGCGATCCCCTTCCAACTTGTCCGCGCGCAAACCCCACCGATGTCAGGTTCCGCTTCCGTGCAAATCGCCCATACTGGAAGCACCCCGCTGGCTTCTGGCGGTA
The DNA here is from genome assembly GCF_905397435.1 of Cupriavidus numazuensis. Taxonomy (GTDB): domain Bacteria; phylum Pseudomonadota; class Gammaproteobacteria; order Burkholderiales; family Burkholderiaceae; genus Cupriavidus; species Cupriavidus numazuensis. The sequence continues at coordinate 50,035 of NZ_CAJPVI010000012.1, read as the reverse complement.
ACCAGCCCGGCCGGCCATGACACCGACTGTGCAAAGGAGCAAGACTGACATGCCTACGTATGAAGAAGGACGCCTGGCGGCCATCGCAGTCAGGCTCGCGCTGTCTTCGGGCCTGCCTGCGGCCCGCGCGAGGGCCGCGCTCGAATTGGCAAGCAGCATGATCGGCGACCAGGAAGCGGCCGCCAGCAGTCAGAACAAGGTGCCTTGCGCGTCGTCCGCGACGGTCGTCCAGCTGGGCGGCACGCGGAACCGCGACGTATCAAGCTCGAATCGGTTGTAACGGTATCCCAGCCGGTCTGCCGCCTTGTAGAAGCGCTGGCGCATCAGGTCGGCCCACACCCCAGTCCCGCGCATGCGTGCGGCAAAGCTAGCGTCATAGGCCTTGCCCGCGCGCATGTCGCGCACACGGTTCATCACCCGCTCTGCACGGTCCGGAAAATGGGCCTGCAACCACTCCTCGAAGAGCGGGTGAACTTCCCACGGCAGCCTCAGCACGATGTAGTTGGCGTAGACCGCGCCAGCCTCGTGCGCGGCTTCGAGCACACGCTCCAGGTCGGGTTCGGTGATGAACGGAATCACCGGCGCAATGCTCACGCCGACCGGGATGCCCGCTTCCGTCAACGTCCGAATGGTGCGCAGCCGACGTGACGGCGTCGCCGCCCGTGGCTCGAGCGTCCGTGCGATGCCGGCATCGAGTGTGGTAATCGTCACGGCGGCCACGGCCAGCCCTTTGGACGCCATCGGCGCGAGCAGGTCGATGTCGCGCTCGATCAGCGACGATTTGGTGATCAGTGCGACGGGATGGTCGCAAGCACTGAGCACCTCAAGGATGCCGCGCGTCACCCGATGCTCGCGCTCGATCGGCTGGTAGGCATCGGTATTGACGCCCAGCGCGATCGTCTCGCATCGGTAGGAGGGCCGCATCAGCGCTTCCCGCAGCCGCTCGGCGGCGTTGGTCTTGGCATACAGCTTGGTCTCGAAATCGAGTCCCGGCGAGAGGTCGAGGTAGGCGTGCGTTGGCCGTGCAAAGCAATAGATGCAACCATGTTCGCAGCCGCGGTACGGATTCAGCGAGACGTCGAACGGGATATCCGGCGACGCGTTGCGCGTGAGGATGGAGCGCGCGCGCTCGATGGTGACCTCGGTGCGAAGCGGTGCGAGAGGCACCGCCTCGGCCGGGACGATCGGAATGACGGGCTTGGCAGCCTCTGCAGGATCGTCGGTTCCGGCACTCTCGTCGTCGTAGCTGGTCGCGCTCCAGCCGTCATCGAAAGGCTCACGCTGATCGCGCTCGTACCGGCCCTGGATATTGCTGACCGCGCCGCGCCCCTTGCGCGCCACCGGCGGACGAGGGCCGGCTGCGGTGCCAGTGTCATCGGCATCGCGTTCGCGTCGACTCTCCGGGTACGTATCGGGGGCGGAATCCGGCGGGGAACGTCTCATCGTCAAGCAGCTTGCGCCTTCTCCTCCACGGAAATGGCCAGCGTCTCCTTGATCTCTTCCATCACCACATAGCTCTTCGACTGCGCGGCGCCGGGCAACTGCAGCAGGATGTCGCCGAGCAGCCGCCGGTATTCGCCGATCTCCCGGATGCGCGCCTTGATCAGGTAGTCGAAATCGCCCGATACCAGGTGGCACTCGAGCACTTCGGGAATCCGCAGGACTTCACGGCGGAACTGCTCGAACATATTGCCCGACTTGTTCCCCAGCGAGATCTCCACGAACACCAGCAGCGCGCTGCCAAGCAGCGACGGATTGAGCCGTGCGTAGTAGCCCATGATGACACCATCGCGCTCCATGCGCTTAACGCGTTCGATGCATGGCGTGATGGTCAGCCCGACTGCCTCGGCCAGGTCCTTCATCGACATCCGGCCGTCCGCCTGCAGCAGCGCGAGTATCTTGCGGTCGAGCCGGTCAAGGGCGCGTACGGGCTGGCGACTCGTTCTCATGACTTATTCCTGTTTTCCTGAGAAATTCAATAACTATGACTGGATTAGTTTCAATAGTATAGACACAAATCCTTCAATACCCTGACATCCTGGTTAGGAGCCCCCGAAACATGCGCGTTCTCGTACTTGGCAGTGGCGTCATCGGCGTCACCAGTGCGTGGTATCTGGCCAAAGCCGGTCATGAAGTGACTGTTGTCGATCGCGAGGCCGGGCCCGCGCTTGGCACCAGCTTTGCCAATGCCGGACAGATCTCGCCCGGCTACGCGTCGCCATGGGCGGCTCCGGGCGTGCCTCTGAAGGCGATCAAGTGGATGTTCCAGGAACATGCCCCGCTGTCGATCCGCCCGGACGGGACCCTGTTCCAGCTCCAATGGATGTGGCAGATGCTGCAGAACTGCAGCGCCGAGCGCTACGCCGTCAACAAGGAGCGCATGGTGCGTCTGGCCGAATACAGCCGCGACTGCATCCGCGCGCTGCGCGCTGACACCGGCATTGCCTATGAAGGCCGCCAGCAAGGGACGCTGCAAGTCTTCCGCACGCAGGACCAGCTCGATGGTGCGGCCAAGGACATCGCCGTACTCGACGAAGCCGGCGTGCCCTACCAGTTGCTTTCGCGCGAAGAACTCGCCGCGAGCGAACCGGCGCTTGCCGCCGTCAGCCACAAGCTGACCGGAGGCCTGCGCCTGCCCAACGATGAAACCGGCGACTGCCAGCTGTTTACCCGACAGCTGGCAGCCATGGCCGAGGCGCTGGGCGTGAAATTCCAGTACAACCGCTCGATCAACAGCCTGATGACCCAGGGCGACGCCGTGACCGGCGCCGTAGTGGACGGCGAGCCAATGGCGGCCGACCTCGTCGTCGTGGCGCTCGGCAGCTGGTCGACGCAGCTCGTCAAGCCGTTCCTGCATGGCATGTCGAACCTGCCGGTCTATCCGCTCAAGGGCTTCTCGATCACGGTGCCGATGACCGACGCCGCGCGCAGCCCGGTGTCGACCGTGCTCGACGAAACCTACAAGGTGGCGATCACGCGTTTCGAGGATCGTATCCGCGTCGGCGGCATGGCGCAGATCGTCGGCTACGACCGCTCGCTCGATCCGGCCAAGCGCCGCACGCTCGAGCACGTCGTGACCGACCTGTTCCCGGGCGCCGGCGACGTCAGCGAGGCCACCTTCTGGACCGGCCTGCGCCCAATGACGCCGGATGGCACGCCCATAGTCGGCCCGACCCAGGTGCGCGGCCTGTGGCTGAACACGGGTCATGGCACGCTTGGCTGGACCATGGCCTGCGGTTCGGGCAAGCTGCTTTCCGATCTGGTATCGGGCCGCTCGCCCGCGATCCGCGCCGATGACCTGTCGGTCGGGCGCTATCTGAAGCCGCAGCGCATGCACGGCGTGCCGCGTCCCGCGACCGCCTGAACTTCCGGCGCTGCGCGCCGCACCAGCAAAAAGGGCGACCCAATGGGCCGCCCTTTTTATTTGCCGAGTACCGCCAGATCAGAACTGATCGGGCGAGACAGCATTCACCGGCGCGGCACCCGCGACGATGGCATCGCGCAGCGCGGACGCCTGCGACAGGATGTGCTCCGCAAAGAAGTGCGCCGTCGCGATCTTGGCGTCATGGAAGCCCGGATCTTCAGCACGCTTCGCGTCAGCCGCCAGCATCGCGCGGCCCAGCTGCCAGCCCGAGAACACGATGCCGCACAGTTTCAGGTACGGCACGCTGCCAGCAAAGACCGCGTTCGGGTCCGACTTGGCATTGGCAACCACGAACTCGACCACCGCTTCAAGCGCGGCACGACCCTTGGCCAGTTGCGCCTGCACGGCCGTGAACGCGGCACCGCCATGCTTGCCCAGCGCCGCTTCGGTTTCAGCAATGCTGGCGCAGATGGCACGCGCGACGGCACCGCCATCACGCACCGTCTTGCGGCCGACGAGGTCATTGGCCTGGATGGCCGTGGTGCCTTCGTAGATCGGCAGGATGCGTGCATCGCGATAGTGTTGGGCCGCGCCGGTTTCCTCGATAAAGCCCATGCCGCCATGCACCTGCACGCCCAGGCTTGTCACATCGATGGACAGCTCGGTGCTCCAGCCCTTCACGACCGGCACCAGGAACTCGTAGACCGCCTGGTTTTGCTTGCGCACGGCCTCGTCCGGATGGTTGTGTGCAGCATCGCAAATGCCTGCGGCCACGTATGCCACCGAACGCGCACCTTCAGTCAGGCCGCGCATCGTCATCAACATGCGTTTCACGTCGGGATGATGAATGATCGTCACCGCCTCGCGCGCGGAACCATCCACCGGGCGGCTCTGCACGCGTTCGCGCGCATAACCCACGGCCTGCTGGTAGGCGCGCTCCGAGACCGCGATGCCCTGCATGCCGACCGAGAAACGCGCCGAGTTCATCATGATGAACATGTACTCGAGGCCGCGATTCTCTTCGCCGACGAGCGTACCGATGGCACCGCCGTGGTCGCCGAACTGCAGCACCGCGGTCGGGCTGGCCTTGATGCCCAGCTTGTGCTCGATCGACACGCAATGTGCGTCGTTACGTGCGCCGAGGGAGCCGTCCGCATTGACGAGAAACTTCGGCACGATGAACAGCGAGATGCCCTTCACGCCTTCCGGTGCGTCCGGCGTACGCGCCAGCACGAGGTGGACGATGTTGTCCGCCATGTCGTGCTCGCCGTAGGTGATGAAGATCTTGGTGCCGAAGACCTTGTACGTGCCATCGCCCTGCGGCTCGGCGCGCGTGCGTACCGCGGCCAGGTCCGAACCGGCCTGCGGCTCGGTCAGGTTCATGGTGCCGGTCCACTCGCCAGAAATCAGCTTGGGCAGGAAGGTGGCCTTCTGTTCATCCGAACCGGCCGTCAGCAGCGCTTCGATGGCGCCGTCCGTCAGCAGCGGGCACAGCGCGAACGACAGGTTCGCGCTGTTCAGCATTTCGTTGCAGGCCGTGGCGATCAGCTTGGGCAGCCCCTGTCCCTCGAATTCCTGCGGATGCAGCACGCCTTGCCAGCCGCCTTCGCCGAACTGGCGGAATGCGTCCTTGAAACCAGGTGTTGTGGTGACCACGCCATCTTTCCAGCTGCTGGGGTCCAGGTCGCCCGCACGGTTCAGCGGCGCCACCACCTGCTCATTGAACTTGGCCGCCTCTTCCAGCACGGCCTGCGCCGTTTCCGGCGTGGCTTCCTCAAAGCCAGGCAACTGGCTCACGGCGTCCAGTCCGGCCAGCTCGTTCATCACGAACAGCATGTCCTTGAGCGGTGCGCGGTAGGTCATCGATGTCTCCAATCGTGTATAAAAAAGCCGTTCGCGGGACACGCCCGGAACGGCTTATGCAGCATCTCTGCAGGGCCGGCCACAAGGGCCGGCGATATATCAGCCCAGTGCCGCGACCAGCTCCGGCACCACGGTGTTCAGGTCACCAACCAGGCCGTAGTCAGCCACCGAGAAGATCGGGGCTTCAGCGTCCTTGTTGATGGCGACGATCACCTTGGAGTCCTTCATACCGGCCAAGTGCTGAATCGCGCCCGAGATACCGACGGCGATGTACAGCTGCGGCGCGACGATCTTGCCGGTCTGGCCGACCTGGTAGTCGTTCGGCACGAAGCCGGCATCGACTGCGGCGCGCGAAGCGCCCAGCGCGGCGCCCAGCTTGTCGGCCAGCGGCGTCAGCACCTTGGTGTAGTTCTCGCCCGAACCCACGCCACGGCCACCCGAGACGATGATCTTGGCAGCAGTCAGTTCCGGACGGTCGCTCTTGGCCACTTCGCGCGAAACGAATTGCGACACGCCTGCGTCGGCCACGGCCGGCAGGTTCTCGACAGCAGCCGAACCACCTTCAGCGGCAGCGGCGTCGAACGCGGTGCCACGCACGGTGATGACCTTGATCTTGTCCGAGGACTTCACGGTCGCGATGGCGTTGCCGGCGTAGATCGGGCGCTCGAATGTGTCCGGAGCGTCGACCTTCGAGATTTCCGAGATCTGGGCCACGTCCAGCTTGGCGGCCACGCGCGGCAGGATGTTCTTGCCGTACGGGGTAGCCGGAGCCAGGATGTGGCTGTAGTCGTTGGCGATCGCCAGGGCTTGCTCGGCGATGTTTTCGGCCAGGCCGTCGCCGAAGTAGGCGGCATCGGCCAGCAGGACCTTCGACACGCCGGCGATCTTCGCGGCTGCGGCAGCAGCGGCAGCGGCGTTGGCGCCAGCCACCAGCACGTGGACATCGCCGCCGCATTGGGCAGCTGCCGTCACCGTGTTCAGCGTGGCGGCCTTGATCGATTGATTGTCGTGTTCAGCAATGACGAGTGCAGTCATGTTCTATCTCCCCCGCGCTCAGATAACCTTGGCTTCGTTCTTCAGCTTCTGCACCAGCGTCGCAACGTCCGGCACCATCACACCTGCGCTGCGCTTGGCAGGCTCGACCACCTTCACGGTCGACAGGCGCGGCTTGACGTCCACGCCGAGGTCTTCCGGCTTGACGGTATCGAGCTGCTTCTTCTTGGCCTTCATGATGTTCGGCAGCGTGACGTAGCGCGGCTCGTTCAGGCGCAGGTCGGTCGTCACCACGGCCGGCAGCTTCAGCGACAGGGTTTCCAGGCCGCCGTCGACTTCACGGGTTACCGATGCCTTGCCATCAGCCACGACCACCTTCGAGGCGAAGGTCGCCTGCGGCAGGCCAGCCAGCGCGGCCACCATCTGGCCGGTCTGGTTCGAATCGTCATCGATGGCCTGCTTGCCAAGGATCACCAGTTGCGGTTGTTCCTTGTCGATCAGCGCCTTGAGCAGCTTGGCCACGGCCAGCGGCTGCAGGTCTTCGTTCGACTCCACCAGGATGCCACGGTCGGCGCCGATGGCCATGGCCGTGCGCAGGGTTTCCTGGCACTGGGCCACGCCGCACGACACGGCGATGACTTCGGTCACAACACCTGCTTCCTTCAGGCGGACGGCCTCTTCGACGGCGATTTCGTCGAAGGGGTTCATGCTCATCTTGACGTTGGCCAGATCCACGCCGGTGCCGTCGGCCTTGACACGCACCTTCACGTTGTAATCCACCACCCGCTTGACTGCGACGAGTACTTTCATGCGCTCACTCCACTGATAGCTGATAGTCAGAAATTTGTCCGCTCATCATTATAACCACCGGGTTGGCGGCCTATATATTTTTCGAACGATCGTACTATTTTATAGGCAAAAATTTGCCGGGCATAGCCCGGCTGGCTCTTGCATCCTCGTGATTGTGCCGCAACACGGGCGGCACGCACATCGTCGAATTGGATGAGATCCCCGGCTTACCAGGCCGTAATCACCGATTCCTTGAAGGTAGAAGTGATGTACTGTTTGATTTCCGGCGACTGATAGGCCTTTACGAGCTTGGCGACCCACGGCTTGTTCTTGTCAGCCTCGCGGATGGCAATCAGGTTCGCGTACGGCCCTTTCGGCCCTTCGATGGCGATTGCGTCACGTGTGGGCGACAGGCCAGCCGACTCGGCGTAATTGCCGTTGATGGCGGCGGCGTCCAAGTCATCAAGCGAACGCGGCAGTTGCGCGGCGTCCAGTTCGACGATGCGGATCTTTTTCGGGTTCTCGACGATATCCAGCGGCGTTGCCTTCAGGCCTGCGTTCGGCTTGAGCTTGATCACGCCCTTGCTCTGCAGCAGCAGCAAGCCGCGTCCACCATTGGTCGGGTCGTTCGGCACGCCGACACGCGCGCCGGCCTTGAGCTGGTCCAGCGACTTGATCTTCTTCGAATACACGCCCATCGGGAATGTGACCGTAAAGGCCACGTGCGTGAACTTGTAGCCGCGATCCTTGATTTGCGCTTCCAGGTACGGCAAGTGCTGGTAGCTGTTGGCGTCCAGGTCGCCTGCGGCCAGCGCGGCGTTGGGCTGGATGTAGTCGCTGAACTCGACTACCTGGATGTTCAGGCCGTCCTTGGCGGCGACCTTCTTCACCTGTTCCATGATCTGGGCATGCGGGCCGCCAGTCACGCCAACCTTGATCGGCTTGTCCTCGGCCACCGCACCGGTAGCCAGCGTGGCGCCAAGCGCGGCGCCAAGAATCCATTGCAGCAGGTTGCGACGTTGCATGTCTTGCCTTCTTTCTTGAGTAGCGGCGTAGCGCCTCGCGGCGCGTCGCCTGAATCGTTGATGAATCAGCGGTGGCTGATGCGGCGGACCAGCCAGTCGCCGAAGCTCTGCACAGCCTGCACGAAGATGATCAGGATCACTACCACCGCGACCATCACCTCGGTGATGTAGCGCTGGTAACCATAGCGGATGCCCAGGTCGCCCAGGCCACCGCCGCCAATCGCGCCCGCCATGGCCGAATAGCCGACCAGGCTCACGAAGGTGATGGTCAGGCCGGCCACGATGCCGGGCATCGCTTCGGGCAACAGCACCTTCCAGACGATCTGACCGGTCGTGGCGCCCATCGACTGGGCCGCCTCGACGAGACCCTTATCGACTTCGCGCAGGGCGCTTTCCACGAGCCGCGCGATGAACGGGACCGCTGCGATGGTCAGCGGCACAATCGCCGCCGTGGTGCCGATTGACGAGCCGACGATGAACCGCGTGAACGGAATCACCACCACCAGCAGGATGATGAACGGCACCGAGCGCACGGCATTCACCACCACGCCAATGGTGCGGTTGAACAGCGGGTGCGACAGCACGCCGCCGCGGTTGGTCAGGTGCAGCAGCACGCCGAGCGGCACGCCCAGCAGCGAGCCAACCACGCCCGAGATCACCACCATCAGCAGCGTCTCGTTGAAGGACGTCAGGAACAGGTCAAACATTTCAGACCACATGTTCGATCTCCTCTACCACCACGCCCTGTTGCTGCAGGTATTCCATTGCCGCCTTCACGTCGGCCAGTTCGCCGGTCGCCATGATCGCCAGCGAGCCGAAGGCCTGCCCCTGGATCTCGTCGATATGGCCGTGCAGGATATTGAAGTCGAGACCGTAGCGGCGGATCGCCTGGGCCAGCACCGGCTGGTCCACGCCCTCGCCGGTGAAGGCAAGCCGGTAGACATGGTCGCGCCCGTTGCCGAGCCGACTTTCCACGCGCTTGAGCACGCTTTCGGGCAGTTCCTGCGCGATCACGTCGCCGATCATGGCGCGCGTGACTTCATGCTGCGGGCGCAGGAACACGTCGATCACGCGACCCTCTTCCACCACGCGTCCGGCTTCGAGCACGGCCACGCGGTCGCAGACCTGTTTGATCACCTCCATCTGGTGCGTGATCATCACGATGGTCAGGCCTAGTTCGCGGTTGATCTGCTTGAGCAGGTCCAGGATCGAGCGCGTCGTTTCCGGATCGAGCGCGGAAGTCGCTTCATCGGACAGCAGTACCTTGGGCTTGCTCGCCAGCGCGCGCGCAATGCCCACGCGCTGTTTCTGGCCACCGGAGATCTGCGACGGGTAGCGGTCCTTCAGCACGGACAGGCCGACCAGGTCCAGCAGCGGCAGCACCGTGGCTGCGATTTCCGATTTCGACTTGCCCGCCAGCTCCAGCGGCAACGCCACGTTTTCGAACACGGTGCGCGACGACAGCAGGTTGAAGTGCTGGAAGATCATGCCGATGTCACGGCGTGCCAGGCGCAGCGCGCCGTTGTCCAGCGCGGTCAGGTCCTGGCCGCCAACGATCACGCGGCCGCTCGTCGGGCGGTTGAGCAGGTTGATGGCGCGCACCAGCGTGCTCTTGCCGGCGCCGCTGCGGCCGATGATGCCGAAGACCTCGCCCGCCCCAATGGACAGGCTGACGTCCCGCAAAGCATGCACTTCACCCGACCCGCCGGGGAAACGCTGCGAGAGTCCTTGCAGTTCGATCATGAAAAGTGACCAAAAGAAAACGGCAACAGGCGAGAAAGGTCTCCAGCGCTGTTGCCGCCACGTTATGTTTTATGAAGCGAGCATTTTAAGCGATCCGCTTCATGCAATAAACGAATTTTTTTCGATGGCTTTATGCGTTCAAGGCATATAGCTGCGCCTCATATGCCTCATGAGGCACGCCAGCTGGGCGATCGCTTGTCGATGAAGGCCTGCACGCCCTCGAGCGCGGACTCGTCCATCATGTTGCAGGCCATGGTCTGTCCGGCCAGCTGATAGGCCGCCTCGATGCCCATTTCGAGTTGCCGGTAGAACAGGCCCTTGCCCGCCGCCACGGCAGCCGCCGGCTTGGCGCAGATGCTTGCCGCCAGCCGTGCCACGTCTTCATCGAGCTGGGCCAGCGGCGCGATCCGGTTGACCAGCCCGCGCGCGCAGGCGGTCGCAGCATCGATCATGTCGCCGGTCAGCAGCATCTCCATGGCCTGCTTGCGCGACAGGTTGCGTGACAGGGCCACGCCGGGCGTGGAACAGAACAGCCCGAGATTGACGCCCGATACGGCAAAGCGCGCATCGTCCGCGGCCACCGCGAGGTCGCACATCGCCACCAGCTGGCAGCCCGCTGCCGTCGCAATGCCATGCACGCGTGCAATGACCGGCTGCGGCATCTTCTGGATAGCCATCATCATGCGGGTGCAGCGGTCGAACAGGCCCCGGTAGTAGTCATGCGACGGCGCGGCGCGCATTTCGCGCAAATCGTGCCCGGCGCAGAAGGCCTTGCCCGCGCCGGCCAGTACCACCACACGCACCGACTCGTCCGTGGCCAGGCGGGCGAAGGCGGCAACCAGTTCGTCCAGCAGGCCTTCGGACAACGCGTTGAACGCTTCCGGGCGGTTCATGGTCAGGCGCGCCACGCCGGCGGCATCGCGCGACTCGGTCAGCAGCGGCGCATTCGCGCGCGGGTCGGTATCGGCCATGCGGGCTTGCTCCTTATCGTTCCAGCAGCACTTTCAGGTGCGCCAGCACGCTGCGGCCCAGTGCGCTGAGGTTGTAGCCGCCTTCCAGGCTGCTGACGATGCGGCCGTTCGCATGCGCGCGGGCCACGTCGACGAGCTGGCCGGTGATCCACGCATAATCCTGCTCGACCAGGCCCATCTGACCCAGGTCGTCCTCGCGATGAGCGTCAAAGCCGGCCGAGATGAACAGCATCTGCGGGCGGAATTCGTTCAGGCGCGGGAGCCAGATCGTGTCGACGACCTCGCGCACCGCAAGCCCGTTGGTATAGGCCGGCAGCGGGATATTCGCCATATTCGTGGCGATATGCTCGGTGCCGCTGTAGGGATAGAACGGGTGCTGGAAGAAGCTGCACATCAGCACGCGATCGTCGCCGCGGAACGCTGCCTCGGTGCCGTTGCCGTGATGGACGTCGAAGTCGACGATGGCCACGCGCTCCAGCCCGTGCGCTTCCAGCGCATGGCGGGCCGCGACGGCCACGTTGTTGAAGAAACAGAAGCCCATGGCGCGGTCGGGCTCGGCATGGTGTCCGGGCGGACGCACGCAGCAGAACGCGTTTTCCACCTCGCCCGCCATGACGGCATCGGTAGCCGCTACGGCCGCCCCCGCTGCCAGCTTCGCGGCTGCCAGCGTGTGCGAATTCATCGACGTGTCGGGATCGATCGGGTAGTAACCGCTGGCGGGGCTCGCACGCTCCAGCGAATCGATATAAGCAGCCCCGTGCACGCGTTCGATCTGCTCGCGAGTCGCGGGCGCCGCTTCACGGCGCTCCAGCAGGCCGTCCATGCCGTGGGAAATCAGGTGATCCTCGATCGCCTGCAGGCGTTCCGGGCACTCGGGATGGAAATGACCCATCTCGTGCAGCAGGAACTCCGGATGCGTGTAATAGCCCGTCGGCATGTCTTATCGTCTTTGTTTTGTCTCCAAACGTTACGTTAGCACAGGACAAGCCCCCCAGCGGACCGCCAAGGCCCATGGCGGCGCCATATCCGCGGCAATTGAGCGGCAGACAGGCGGCAGTTCGGCGTCGGAACGTGCAGTGCCATCCGCTATACTCGCTGCGACTTGCTAAGGACACCATGACCGACACCCAGCGTTCATTGCGCCGCCCATTGCTGGGCGCTGCGTTATCCGCTGCCGCACTGGGACTCTGCGGCCTCTCCCCAAGCCTCCTCGCCGCCGGCAAGCGCCGCGTGAGCGTGCGGGAAGAAGAAATCGAGCCCGGGCGCTATCGCGACAATGCACAGACCCGCGCCTTTATCGACGACATGGTGACTCGCCACGGATTCGACCGCGGCACGCTGGAAGGCTGGTTCGGGCAGGCGGTCTATTCCGCCACCGTGGTGCGGCTGGTCATGCCGCCGGCCACGCCGGGGCGCAAGAGCTGGCGCGCCTACCGTTCGCGCTTTATCGAACCGATCCGCATCAACGCGGGCGTGCGCTTCTGGCAGGAGAACCGCGACACGCTGCGCCGCGCCGAAGCCGAATTCGGCGTGCCGGCTTCGGTCATCGTCGGCATCATCGGCGTGGAAACCATCTACGGGCGCGACATGGGCACGTTCCGCGTCATCGACTCGCTCTCGACGCTGGCCTTCGACTATCCGTCCACGCCCAACCGCGACGCCCGGTCGACGCTGTTCCGCAACCAGCTCGCGGATTACCTGATCTGGTGCCGCGACACCCGCACTGATGTCTTTTCGGTGCTGGGCTCGTTTGCCGGCGCCATCGGCATCCCGCAGTTCATGCCGACCAGCCTGCGCGAATATGCGATCGACTATGACGGCAACGGCCGCATCGATCTGCGCAACAGCCCCACCGACGCCATCGGCAGCGTCGGCCGCTTTCTGCAACTGCACGGCTGGGAAGCCAACCGGCCCGTGGTCTGGCGCCTGGCCGGCGACGAAGGCAGCCGCGGCATCGCGGCGGCGGCGGCCGACGGGGAACCGTGGCCGACCCGGACGCTAAACCAGCTCACCCGCGCGGGATTGCGTCTCGATGAACCCGTCGACCTCGCGCGCGAAGGCGAAACCGGCGTCCTGGTGGTCGATCTGCCCACGCCCGACCAGCCAACCGAGTACATGATCGGCCTGCGCAACTTCTATGTGTTAACCCGCTACAACCGCAGCTTTTTCTACGCGCTCTCGGTGTACCAGCTCGGCGAAGCCGTCAAGGCTGCAATGGCCTGACGCCACGCCTGTTGCCGGATACGCCACCGCCTGCCAGCACTCGCCGGCAGGCGGAATCACCGCGTCCGGCGATTGTGCGCCCAAAGCCACCGCAATTTCCAGGCCAGTCCTTGCCCTCCCTTACAATAACGGGCTGACGACGCCACGTGACTTCCCGCGAGCCATTCGTGACACAACCCCAGACCCTGATTCCCGCAGACTTACTGAAGCGGTCGAAAAAGATACTGTTCATCGCCCACCTCGCACTGGGCGACTTCACTTATCTGCAGAACTTCTTCAAGGCCTTCGCGCAGGCGAACCCGCACCTGGACATCCACCTGTGGGTCGACGAAGTGCGCCGCACCAGCGATACCAAGGCCTGGGAGCACCTGCGCAAGTATTCGCTCTACGACTGGCTGGCCGCTTGCCCGTTTTTCAGCAAGGTCTATACGCGCACCTATAGCCCGGAACTCTACGAGGCATCGATCCGCGAGGCGCAGCAGGAGCACTACCCGATCGTGGTGTCGCTGGCGACGCTACGGCCGCCGCAGTACGCGGACCTCGCACGCACGATCAGTCCGGACGGATTCGTGGTCGGCATGACACGGCCTGTCCGGTTCTATCAGCCGCACCACCTGTTTGCCTACCGCAAGCTCGACGCCTCGATTCCGCCGTACAAGGTCGACCGGGCCTCGCCGCAGCACATCAGCGACGTGTACGCGCACTGGTTCCGCCAGATCGGCGGCCTGGACGTCAGACCGGCCGAGCGCTTTCCTTTTGTCGACATTCCTGCGCAATGGCAGCAGTATGCGCAGGACACGCTTGCCGCCTGGGGCTTTTCCCCGCGCGAGGGCAAGCTCGTATTCATCAACCCGTACGCCAAGACGAAGAAACGCTGCTGGACGCTGGAACAGGTCGCCGCGCTGATCCAGGCCATGCAGCAGCACCCGCGCTGGCGCGACAGCTGCTTCATCGTCAATGCGGTGCCACAGGAGCTGGCACATGCGCGCGAGGTCCTCAGCAGCTACGCCTTGGCGCGCACCGAGCTGTTCAGCGCCGAAGACAACTTCTTCCAGCTGCCAGCGATCCTGGCGCAATGCGACCTGATTATCTCGGTGGAAACGGCCGTGATGCACCTCGCGAACGCCGTGCATGTGCCGGTCATCGCGCTGATGCGTCAGAAGAACCCCGAGTGGGTGCCGATCGACAGGCAGAACAGCACTGTCATCACCGCAGCGAATCGCCGGGACTGGGTCAAGGCCATTCCCGTCGAACAAGTCATGAAAGCCATCCAATGAACCTGCCCGCATCCGACAACACCTCAATGGCTCCGATGACAGGCAGCAATGGCAAGCCGTCGTTCCATATCGCCTTCTGCGTCGACGACAACTATTTCCGCGCGATGGGCGCGACGATCGCGTCGATCATCGACAACAATCCGGGACAGCATTTCACCTTCCATGTGCTGACGTTCTCAGCGCTGGAAGAGAATCAGCGCCGCCTGAAGCAGCTCGAAGAGATGTACCCGGTCAGCACCCAGCTGCACGTGCTGGACCTGGCGTCGTTCACGCAGTTCTCGCATTTTCTCGGGCACTCGCACTATTCGCTGTCGATCTTCACCCGGCTGGTAATCCCCGAGGTGCTGCAAGGGCAGACCGACCGCGTGCTGTACCTCGATGCCGATATCCTGTGCGTCAACCGCCTCGATGAGCTCGTGGACATGGACATCAGCAACGAGATCGCGGTCGTCGTGCCCGATGCGCCCGTCACGCTGCGCCGGCGCGTCGCCGCGCTCGGCCTCGCTCATGCCGAGTATTTCAATGGCGGCGTGCTGTTCATCAATATCGAGAAATGGCTGGCCGAGAACATCACGCCCCAAACCCTGGAAGCGTTGCTCGATACCAGCACCGATATGCGTTTCAACGACCAGGACGCGCTCAACAAGGTGCTCAACGGCCGCGCGAAATACATCTCGCCGCGATGGAATTACCTGTATGACCTGATTCACGACCTGAACGTCAACAGCTTTGCGATGCGTCCGGTCGGCAAGGCGGTCTTCATCCATTTTGCGGGCTCGGTCAAACCGTGGGCCGACTGGAGCGGCCATGAAGCGCGCGGACTGTTCCGCAAGTATCTGGCCTTGTCACCGTGGCGCGACATGCCGCTGGATCCGGAACCGAGAAACACCAAGGAAATGCGCATGCATTCGCGCTTCATGTTCCGTCAGCACAAGCCGGTGGAAAGCCTGAAGTGGTATTTGCGGTATTTGCGCAAGCGGGCGCAACGGTAATGCCCGGATGGCATGCCCCTACCCTGCTCTCACATCGAAGATAAATGGCAATCCGAAGCAACCACATACTGGTCAGCCGCACCGACAATATCGGCGACATAGTACTGACTTTGCCAATGGTCGCTCGACTGAGGCAATTGAATCCGACAGCGAAGATCAGCTTCCTGTGCCGCGCCTATGCCGCGCCGCTGGTCCGCTTCTGCACGGATATCGATGAAGTCATCGAACTGGAAAGCATCGCCAGTGACCCGGCCGGATTCTTGAAAAAGTCAGGCATCGATACCGTGATCCTGGCGCAGCCCGACCGCAAGCTGGCACTCGCCGCATTTCGCGCCGGCGTCCGGCACCGTATCGGCAATGCGCGCCAGAAGCTCTACCTGCTGTTCTATTGCAACCGCAGGGTGCGTTTCAGCAAGCGGACCACGGAAGACCACGAGGCGCAGATCAACTTCCGCTTCCTGAGCCCGTACGGCAGCCGCGACATTCCGACTCGCGAGGAAATCCCCGGCCTGTATCACTTCGATATCCCGGTGGACAAGGCCATTGCCGACATGCAGGCCCCTTATGCGTTCAATCTGGTCCTCCACACCAAGTCCAACGGCCACGGCCGCGAATGGCCGATCGAACACTACGCTGCGCTCGCGGAACTGCTGTCGGCGAGACGCGATGTGCATCTGTGGCTGTCGGGCAGCGCAAAGGAAGGAGAGTGGCTGAAAGCCAATGGCGGCGCGTTGCTGGCCAAGCCAAACGTCACGAGCCTTTGCGGAACCCAGACGCTGGGTCAGCTGACTACCTTCATCCACCAGGCAGATGGCTTGATCGCGAGTGGCACCGGACCGCTGCACCTGTCGGCCGCGATTGGCCAGCGCACGTTGGGGCTATTCCCGCCGACGCGTCCGATGCATCCGGGCAGATGGGCGGCACTGGGGGAAAGAGCCCAGAATCTCGTGCGGGACAAGAGCTGCAGGGATTGCGAAAAGCTCGATACGATCAGTTGCGACTGCATGTATCAACTCAGCCCGCAATCCGTCCTTGAAATTGTCGAGGGCTGGATCCGCGACAAGTCCGCGAGATAAGAGCATCAGTACCCTGCAACGGAATCATCCATCGCAGGGTGCTTTAGATCCCCGGCTTCGACGGAAACTCAGGCGGGAAATACGCCTGTGGACAGGTATCGATCTCCCCGGTCGCAAACCACGAAAACGATCGTCGCGTTTTCCACCTCTTCAGCGACTCGCAAGGCGACGCATAGCGCGCCTGCTGCCGAGATACCGCTAAAGATGCCTTCCTCGCTCGCCATGCGCCGTGCCATATGCTCGGCATCGGCCTGACTGACGGGTTCGGTACGGTCCACAAACTTCGCGTCGTAGATCTTCGGCAGATAAGCCTCCGGCCACTTGCGAATACCGGGAATCCGCGAGCCTTCCGCCGGCTGCGCACCGATGATCTCAATGGCCGGGTTCTGCTCTTTCAGGTAACGCGAAACACCGGTGATGGTGCCAGTCGTACCCATGGCCGATACGAAATGCGTAATCCGCCCTTCCGTATCGCGCCAGATTTCCGGGCCGGTGGTTTCATAATGGGCCAGCGGATTATCCGGATTCGCGAACTGGTCCAGGATGACGCCCTTGCCGTCGCGCTCCATGGAATCCGCGAGATCGCGCGCATACTCCATGCCGCCCTTTACCGGAGTCAGGATGATCTCGGCCCCATACGCGGCCATGCTCTGGCGGCGCTCCAGGCTCAGATCTTCCGGCATGATCAGCACCATCTTGTAGCCGCGGATAGCCGCAGCCATGGCGAGTGCGATGCCGGTATTGCCGGACGTGGCTTCGATCAGCGTGTCGCCGGGCTTGATGCGGCCGCGCGCCTCAGCGCGGGCGATCATCGACACGGCCGGGCGATCCTTGACCGACCCTGCCGGGTTGTTACCCTCGAGCTTGCCCAGGATGACGTTGCCGCGTGCGTCGTTGGCGGCACCGGGAATGCGCTGCAGTCTGACCAGCGGCGTATTGCCGATGGTGTCTTCGATTGTCTTGTAGGCCATGGTGCGGGGTCGAAAATGTCCCGCACATTGTAATCCAGGCCCCAGACCCGCGCCGGCAGCGGCCCGTTGGGCCCACTGCCAGTGTGGATGCCCCGGCTTAGGCCTCCTTGTTGCCTTCGCCGAGCAGGTGATAAAGCAGGATGCAACCGAACGTCGCAGTGCCAATACCGCCCAGCGTCATGCCACCGAGCCTGAGCGTCAGGTCGCCGGCCGCTACCGTCAGCGTCGCGCCGACCGTGATGAGGTTGCGCGAGCTGGAAAAGTCCACGTGATTCTGGACCCAGATGCGGCCAGCCGTGGCGGCAATCAGACCAAACACCACGATGGTCAGCCCGCCGATCACGGGGCCCGGAATGGTCAGGATCAGCGCACCGAACTTCGGCGAGAATCCGAGCAGGATGGCAACCGCCGCGGCCACGACGAAGATCAGCGTCGAATAGATCTTGGTGACAGCCATCACGCCCATGTTCTCGGCATACGTCGTGACGCCAGTACCGCCGCCACTGGCAGACAGCATGGTCGCCACACCATCGCCAATAAATGCGCGGCCGATATACGGATCGAGGTTGCGGCCCGTCATCACGCCAATGGCCTTGATGTGGCCGAGGTTCTCCGCGACCAGCACGATGGCCACCGGTGCGATCAGCAGCATGGCGCTGCCTTGGAATACCGGCGCGGTGAACGCCGGCAGGCCGAACCAGTTCGCGGCGGCCACGCCAGCGAAATCGATCGGCTTGCCCAGGCCCATCAGGTTCGTGCCGACGAAATAAATCAGGTAGCCGAACAGGCCGCCGATCAGCACCGGAAGGCGTCCGATCATGCCAGGCGCGCGCACCGCCACCAGTCCGACCGCCAGCACGGTCAACAATCCGACCCACGTATCGAACGACGATCCGCTCACGGCCTTCACCGCCACCGGCGCCAGGTTCAGGCCGATGGCCGCGACGATCGCGCCAGTGACCACGGGCGGCATCAGCTTTTCCACCCAGCTATAGCCGACCGCCTGCACAACGAGGCCGATCACCGTGTACAGCGCGCCCGCGGCAATGATGCCGCCCAGCGCGACCGGGATATTGGTATTGGGTCCGCTGCCCGCATACCCGGTGGCCGCGATCACGACGGCGATGAACGCGAAGCTGGAGCCCAGATAGCTGGGCACGCGGCCACGCACGCACAGGAAAAAGATCAGCGTGCCGATGCCGGAGAAGAGGATGGCGATGTTCGGGTTGAACCCCATCAGGATCGGCGCGATCGCCGTGGAACCGAACATCGCCACCACGTGCTGGATGCCGGCAAGCACCGTCTGCCCGGTCGGCAGGCGCTCGTCCGGACCGATAACCCCTTCCGTCTTCAGCCGCCACTTCGGCAGGAACCCTGTGTCCTCGCCATTGGTCATTGTTATGCTCCCTGTTGTTCTGCCGGGCTCTCCCTGGCCCACTGGAAAGTGGCGAGCCTGGCCTGGTTATACAGATCGCGCGGCCGGTGAATCCGTCCGGCCCGCGCTGGCTGCCGCATGATACTCCGCCGCTCCCGGCAAGCGAAGAACAGTGCGCCTGACTAGCACAAGCCATACCAATGGCACAACATCGAATCTGACACAAGGAACAAGGAGGCGAAGGACCTCGGCACCCCGGCGGCCCCCTTTGCGCCGGGGTGCCATGCGTGATCAGCGCTTGGCGGAGCCGCTGCTGCCGGCGCAGCCTTGGCGCCGATCGTCAGGCCCGCCTCCTGCATGCGGGCAACCGATTTGGTTCCCACGCCGCTGACGCGTTCGGCAAGATCAGCCGCACTCTTGTAGGGCCCGTGTTTGGTGCGTTCGTCGATGATGTTCTTTGCGGTCGCTGGCCCGATGCCTTTCACCGAAGTCAGCGCGGTCGCGTCGGCCGTGTTGACATCCACAGCAGCCATCGCCGCACCGGTGAGCGCCATCCAGACCGCGGCGGCCATGCAGCCGCGCTTGAACAATGCCTTGAACATTTGTGAGTTCCCCTTCCGTTTGAGTTGCCTTGCCGGGATTGGCAAGGTGCGCTCAGGATAGGACCCGCCGCATGCGCCAGCGCATGCGGCAACAAACGTTCACGTGGATTGCACGGAGATGTTTCCGAGCGTCGAAGCTTCGTTGGGCGCGCTCACTGGCCGCGTTCGAGCAGCCACTGGCAATAGCGCGTCACGCCTTCCTCCATGGGAACGAAGGGCGCGGTGAAGCCAACTTCGCGAAGGCGCGAACTGTCCGATTGCGTGAAGCTCTGGTACCGCCCACGCAGCGCATCGGGAAAGCGCAGGTATTCCAGCAACCCTTCCTGCACGAGTTCCTCCAGCGTCAACGGCGGCTTGTCCTCTGCCGCGCGCAGTGTATTGACGACAACACCGGCGACATCGTTGAACGAACGCGCATGGCCGGAACCGACATTGAAGATGCCCGATCGGCGCGGATGGTCGAGGAAGAACAGGTTCACCTTGACCACATCCTCGATGGAAACGAAATCGTGGCTTTGGCACCCCGGCCCATGGCCGCCGTGCTCGCCGAACAGCTTGACGGTGCCTTCGGCACGGAATTGCTCGAACTGCTGGCACACGATCGAGGCCATGCGGCCCTTGTGCGCCTCGCCCGGGCCATACACGTTGAAATAGCGCAGGCCGACGACCTGCGACAGCGCGCTATCCAGCCTGTCGCGCACGGCCTGGTCGAACAGGAACTTGGAATAGCCGTAGACGCTCAGCGGCCGCTCGTACTCACGCGCTTCACGAAAGGAACGCGACTCGCCGTAGACCGCCGCAGACGACGCATAGATGAACTGGGTGTCCTGCGCGAGGCAGAGCTCCATCAGCGTCTTGCTGTAGCGGTAGTTATTCTCCATCAGGTAGCGCCCGTCCTGCTCCATCGTGTCGGTGCAGGCCCCAAGATGGAAAACAGCGCGTACCCGGCCGAACTCGCCGCGCTCGAAGCGGGACAGGAAATCGTCCTTGTCGAGGTAGTCGCGGATTTCACAGTCCACCAGGTTGTGGAATTTGTCCGCGCGGTGGAGATTGTCGACCGCGACAATGTGGTTCTCGCCGCGCGCGTTCAATCCCTTGACGAGGTTGCTGCCGATGAATCCCGCAGCGCCGGTGACGATGATGGTCATGATCGGTCCGACAGAGAGTTCAACACGACGCGCCGGCAGACACTGGCGCTCAGCCGGCCGCGCCGAACAGTTCCGGGTAGCTGACGACGGCAGTACCCAGCTTGCCCACGACAATGCCGCCGGCGCGGTTGGCGAACTGCACCGCCTGCTTCAGCGACACGCCGGCCGCCAGCATGGTCGCCAGCGTGGCGATCACGGTATCGCCGGCACCTGATACATCATAGACTTCCCGCGCCTGTGCCGAGACGTGCAGCACCTCCGCCTCCGTGTACAGGGTCATGCCCTCTTCCGAACGGGTGAGCAGCAGCGCTTCGAGCTGCAGGTCGCGGCGCAGGTTCTGGGCGCGCGCGGTGAGGTCCTGTTCGCTTTTCCAGGCACCCACGACGCGCCGGATCTCGGCGCGGTTGGGAGTGATCAGCGTGGCACCGCGATAGCGCGAATAGTCGTCGCCCTTGGGATCGACCAGCACCATGCGCCCGGCCGCGCGGCCGGCCTCGACCATGCGGCCAACGTGGGTCAGCCCGCCCTTGCCATAGTCCGACAGCACCAGCACCTCGTACTGCTTCACGAGTTCCTGGAACCCATCGAGCACGGAAAGCAGGACTTCATGCGTCGGCGGGTTCTCGAAATCCACGCGCAGCAGCTGCTGCTGGTGCGCGAGCACGCGCAGCTTGATCGTCGTGTTGACGCTGGCATCGCGGTGCAGGTACGGCTGGACCTTGCACGCCGACAGCAGCGATTCAATGGTGCGGCCCGGCTCGTCGTCGCCGACCACGCCGAGCATGCCGACCTGCGCGCCGAGCGCGGCAGAGTTGCGGGCCACGTTGGCGGCGCCGCCCAGGCGCTCATCACTGCGCTTGATCTGGACAACCGGTACCGGCGCCTCCGGCGAAATGCGTTCGACGTCGCCGAACCAGTAGCGGTCCAGCATCATGTCGCCGACTACCAGGATGCGTGCCTGGCCGATCTGATCCTGCGAAATTTGATTCATACCCATGATTCCTCCGGCAAACCTGTCCGTCTTCGGACAGGCCCGCTGCTGATGCGTTCAGCGCTTCGCGGCCGATCGCCCGATCGCGTGGTATTCGATGCCAGACTGCGCCATGGCTTCCGGCTCGTACAGGTTACGGCCATCGAAGATCACCGGCGTCTTCAGGCGCCGCTTGATCTGCTCGAAATCCGGGCTGCGGAACACCTTCCACTCGGTGACGATCACGAGAGCATCGGCACCATCGAGGGTCTCCATCTGGGCGGCGTGGAAACTGAGCCGGTCGATGCCACCCGGGATGTCGGCGAGATCCGCTTCCAGCACGCGCCTCGCCTCCTCCATGGACACCGGATCGTGCATGCGCAGCGATGCCCCGCGCGAGACCAGTTCGCGCGCGATCACCCGGGACGGCGCTTCGCGCATATCGTCGGTATTCGGCTTGAACGCCAGCCCCCAGATCGCAAAGGTGTGGCCGCTCAGGTCATCGCCAAACCGGCGCACCACCTTGTCGCCCAGCACCTGCTTCTGCGCGCCATTGACGGCCTCGACGGCCTCCAGCACGCGCATCGGCTTGCCATGGTCCGATGCCGTGCGCATCAGCGCCTGCACATCCTTCGGGAAACACGAACCGCCATAGCCGGCACCCGCATACAGAAAACTGTAGCCGATACGCGGGTCCGAGCCGATGCCCATGCGAACGAGTTCGATGTCGGCACCGACCTCGTCGGCCAGGTTAGCCAGTTCGTTCATGAACGAAATACGCGTGGCCAGCATGGAGTTGGCGGCGTACTTGGTGAATTCCGCCGAGCGCACATCCATGTAGAAGGTGCGTTCGTGGTTGCGGTTGAACGGCGCGTAGAGCTGGCGCATGGTGGCCTGCGCGTGGCGCCCGGCGGCGTCGGCGCTGCAGCCGAGCACGATGCGATCCGGACGCATGAAGTCTTCGACCGCGGCGCCTTCCTTGAGGAATTCCGGGTTCGATACCACAGAGTACTGCAGGTCCTCGAGGCCACGCGCGGCAAGTTCCTCGCGAATCACAGCGGCAACGCGGTCACCCGTGCCGACCGGTACCGTGGACTTGTCGACCACGACCTTGAAGCCGGTCATATGGCGGCCGATATTGCGCGCCGCCGCGAGCACATACTTGAGATCCGCGGAGCCGTCTTCATCGGGCGGCGTGCCAACGGCGATGAATTGCACATCGGCGTGCTCGACGCTGGCCGCCACGTCGGTCGAGAACGTCAGACGCCCGGCCGCACGGTTGCGCTGGATGATTTCCTGCAGGCCCGGCTCGTAGATCGGCACACCGCCGGCGTTAAGCAGGGCAATTTTCTTTTCGTCGACGTCGAGGCAGAACACATCGTTGCCGAGTTCGGCCAGGCACGCGCCGGTAACGAGGCCAACATAGCCACTGCCGATAATGGTGACTTTCATAGCATGTACATGAAATTAGTTCGCGTGGCGGCCTGGTCAGCCGAGCGCTTCGGATCGCCGGGGCGCATAGGTCTCCCAGCGATTGCAGCCGGGACACTGCCAGTAGAAAAGGCGCGCGCGGAAGCCGCATTCGCGGCAGGTGTAACGGGCCAGGTTGCGCGTACGCAATTGCAGCAGGTCGCGGATCGCCGTGACCTCCTTTGTCTTGTCGCCCTCAACCGTCTCGCCTGCATCGGCTTCGCTGCCATTGCCGGCGATCGCGCCGGCTGGCGCCAGACTGGCGGCCTGCGCCTCGAAGTACCGCGTCAGGGCCAGCAGCGTCGGCTGGCGGCGCAGTTGCTCGCGCATCAGCCGGGTCGCTGCTTCCGGCCCGTTCTGTTCGAGTTCGGTCTTGAACGCAACGTCGAGCAGTTCAGCCGCAAGATTGCCCTTCAGCAGACCGCGCAGCCATTCCAGCGCGACGCCTTGTTCGCCAAGGCCGGCATAGGCTTTCACCACGCGCTCTGCGACTAGTGGCAGGAACGACGCGTCCTGTCGCTCGATGCCAAGCCAGTGGCCCAGTGCAGCACGCGCATCGCCCGCCGCCGCAGCCACATCGCCGAGCAGGATCGGCGCGCGCACATTGGCGGGATTTTCCTGGGTCGCCTGGTTCAGCCACTTGACGGCGTCTTCGGGACGCTTGCGTTGCAGTGCATCCTGCGCCAGTTCGCAGCAGAACTGGGCAATCTGCAGGCGATAGTCTTTCTTCTCGAGCGCCTGCAGCTCGCGCGCGGCATCGATCGCCTTCTGCCACTCTTTCTCCACTTCGTAGAGCTCAAGCAGCACCCGCTTGGCCGACGCCGCGTACGGGCCGGACATCAGCCGGCGCAACGACTCTTCGGCGCGATCGAGCAGGCCGGCACGCAGGAAGTCCTGCCCCAGTTCATACAGCGCGTGCTCGCGCTCTGGCTCGGGCAGATCCGGACGTGTGGCGAGGTTCTGGTGCACACGGATCGCGCGCTCGGTTTCCCCGCGGCGACGAAACAGTGCGCCCAGCGCAAAGTGCAGTTCGGTCGTCTCCGGATCGAGCCGCGCGACTTCGATGAAGGCGTCGATGGCCTGGTCCGGCTGCTCATTGAGCAGGAAATTGAGGCCCTTGAAATACGAGCGCGGCAAGGCACCCTGCTCGCTGATGAGCTGGCGCACGTCGAAGCGTGCCGCCATCCATCCAAGGCCAAAGACAAGTGGCAGCGCAAGCAGCCACCAGGTTTCAAACATCATGGATCAGACTTTCGGGCCAATTACGTTGTAAGGAGCGCTTTTGCCGTCACGTACGGCATTGTCGGGTACGGGCTGGCGACCGGCATCGCCGAGCGCACGGCGCAGCCGCGCCACCTCCATGCGCTGGCGCATCAGACCTGGCGCTACCGCTGCCAGCGCCGCAACGGCGCCGAGGACGAAGGCCACGAACAGGATGAGGATCAGCGGGGCGCGCCAGACGGCGTCAAAGAAAAGCTGCAGCGAAGCGTCCGCGGTATTGCGCAGCGCGAGCACGAACAGCAGCGCAAACAGGACGATGCGAATAATCCAGGCGACGAGTTTCATGCGGTATAGGCAGGCGTGGCGTTGCGGGAGCGCACAGGCGCATCGCTGGAGTGCGACAGACCCCGGCATTGTAGCGGAATCACTTCCAGCAAACGAAAACGGCACGTTTCCGATGGGATGCCCAAAATGAAAAAGCGCCCCGCAATGGAGCGCTTTTTCATTTGCGACAACACAGTGCCGGCAGACGGATCGCGTCAGGAGCGGGCCAGGTTCAGCCCGCCACCTTCATGCAGCACCGCCGGGCTGCCCGGCGCGGCGCCCTGAGGGCCCTTGCCGGACGGCGTACCGGTCAGGTGTCCGTTACCCGAACCGCCCGAAGACGGCGTGAGGTTCCGGTCCACCCGTTCGCGCAACTCCTTGCCCGCCTTGAAGTGCGGCACCCGCTTTTCGGGCACCAGCACACGCTCGCCGGACTTGGGGTTGCGCCCAACGCGCGGCGGACGCCGGTTCAGACCAAAACTGCCGAATCCGCGGATCTCGATGCGGTGGCCGTCGGCCAGCGCATCGGACATCGCGTCGAGTATCGTTTTCACCGAGATGTCCGCATCCCGCAGCAGCAACTGCGGAAAGCGGGCAGCCAGTTTTTCGACGAGCTCCGACTTGGTCATGGGCGTTCGCGCGGGCGTCAGGGCCTGCGATTACTGGTTGTCCTGGCCGAGCTTGGCCTTCAGCAGAGCGCCCAGGTTGGTCGTACCAGCGGTGCTGGTGTCGGCCTGGAACTTCTGCATGGCTTCCTGCTGCTCGACGTTGTCCTTGGCCTTGATCGACAGGTTGATGTTGCGCGACTTGCGGTCGACGTTCACCACCAGAGCGGTGATCTGCTCGCCTTCCTTCAGCACGTTGCGGGCATCTTCCACGCGGTCAGCGGAGATTTCCGATGCGCGCAGGTAGCCTTCCACGTCGTCAGCCAGCTGAACCACGGCACCCTTCGGATCGACAGCCTTGATGGTGCCGGTCACGAGCGAGCCCTTGTCGTTGGCCGAGATGAAGTTGTTGAACGGATCGCCCGACAGCTGCTTGATGCCCAGCGAGATGCGTTCCTTGTCGACGTCGATGCCCAGGACAACGGCTTCCACTTCGTCGCCCTTCTTGTACTTGCGCACAGCCTCTTCGCCGGTCTCTTGCCACGACAGGTCGGACAGGTGCACCAGGCCGTCGATGCCGCCCGGCAGACCGATGAACACGCCGAAGTCGGTGATCGACTTGATCTGGCCGCTCAGCTTGTCGCCCTTCTTGTGGTTGCGCGAGAAATCGTCCCACGGATTGGCCTTGCACTGCTTCATGCCCAGGCTGATACGACGCTTGTCTTCGTCGATATCCAGGACCATGACTTCCACTTCGTCGCCCAGCTGGACAACCTTCGACGGAGCCACGTTCTTGTTGGTCCAGTCCATTTCGGACACGTGCACCAGGCCTTCGATACCGGCTTCGATCTCGACGAACGCGCCGTAGTCGGTCAGGTTGGTCACCTTGCCGAACAGGCGGGTGCCTTGCGGGTAGCGGCGCGAGATGCCCACCCACGGATCTTCGCCCAGCTGCTTCACGCCCAGCGAAACGCGGTTCTTCTCTTGGTCGAACTTGAGGATCTTGGCGGTGATTTCCTGGCCAACCGACAGCACTTCGCTCGGATGACGCACACGACGCCATGCCAGGTCGGTGATGTGTAGCAGGCCGTCGATGCCGCCCAGGTCCACGAACGCGCCGTAGTCGGTGATGTTCTTGACGATACCGTTGACGATGGCGCCTTCCTTCAGGGTTTCCATCAGCTTCTGGCGCTCTTCGCCCAGCGTGGCTTCAACCACGGCGCGGCGCGACAGCACAACGTTGTTGCGCTTGCGGTCCAGCTTGATGACCTTGAATTCCAGGGTCTTGCCTTCGTACGGGGTGGTGTCCTTGATCGGACGCACGTCAACCAGCGAACCCGGCAGGAACGCGCGGATGCCGTTGACCATGACCGTCAGGCCGCCCTTGACCTTGCCGGTCACGGTACCCGAGATGATTTCGCCGTCTTCCAGCGCCTTCTCGAGGTTCAGCCACGATGCCAGGCGCTTGGCCTTGTCGCGGGAAAGGATGGTGTCGCCATAGCCGTTCTCGAGTGCGTCGATGGCCACGGAGACGTAGTCGCCGGCCTGCACTTCGAGTTCGCCCTGGTCGTTCAGGAACTCCTCCACCGGCACGAAAGCCTCGGACTTGAGGCCAGCGTTGACGACCACGAAGTTGTGGTCGATGCGCACGACTTCAGCGGAGATCACTTCGCCAGCCTTCATATTGGAGCGGGCGATCGATTCCTCGAACAGTGCGGCAAAGGATTCGTTAGTTTGCAGGTCGGACATAAACGTAAGTATCAATCCGCGGTACACCGGCCGGCGCGACGATCACGCTCAGTCTGCCATGTGCAGCGGGGTCAGGTTGAACACTGCCGGCCACGCTTTGTGGGGGCCGACACCTGGTACGGGAAGCGTCCACCGCTTGGGTACGCCCTGACAATGTCAGGATTTGCGCACAGCAGCGAACCACTCCAGCACCTGCGCCACTGCCTGATCCACCGTCATGTCGGAGGTATCGAGCAGTTTCGCATCCTCGGCGGGACGCAGCGGCGCGGCTGCACGGTTTCGATCCCGTGCATCGCGCGCCTCAAGGTCACGCAAAAGGTCTTCGATATTAGCAGAAATTCCCTTATCAATCAATTGTTTATAGCGCCTGCGAGCGCGCGCTTCAACACTTGCGGTCAGGAATACCTTGAGCTGGGCATCGGGGAAGATCACCGTTCCCATATCGCGCCCGTCCGCGACCAGGCCCGGCAGCTTGCGGAAGTCGCGCTGCAGCTTGGTCAGCGCGTCGCGCACCGGCTGGTGCACGGCGATGGCGGAGGCGCGATTGCCGATGGCTTCGGCCCGGATCGCCAGGCTGACTTCCTCGCCGGACAGCCAGACACGGTCGGGACCGAACTTGACATCGAGGCGGGACGCGGTTTTTGCAAGGCCATCGACATCTTCGATATCCACGCCGATGCGGTCGCTGGCGAGCGCCACCAGGCGGTACAGCGCCCCGCTGTCGAGCAGATGATAGCCAACCGCGTCAGCTACCTTGTGCGCGACAGTGCCTTTGCCTGAGGCGGTTGGACCGTCAATGGTGATGACGTGAACGATAGTCATTGCTGATGATGCCGACAGAAAACTTCGATTGGAAATTCAATTGAGAATCATTATCATTTGATTCATCGCACCCCGGTGCCGCATTTCCACTATTCCCGCTACATCCCTTCGTTCGCGAGGCAATCTACCATGGCCAAGACCCTGACGTTCGGCATCATGCACCTCGGCATTGCGTTCAGCGTGACTTACGCGCTGACAGGCAGCCTGGCCGTCAGCGGCGCGGTCACGTTTATCGAGCCTGCCATCAACACTGTGGCGCACTACTTCTTCGATCGCTACTGGGACCGGCGGGAACAGCGGGAGCACCGGCACGAACCGGTGCAGGCTGGCACCCCGGCGCTTAACGCGTAACGCCGCCGAACACCGCGAAGTAGTCCGGGAACGTCTTCGCCACGCAGCCCGGGTCATTGATCCGGACCGGCAGCGGGCCAAATGCGGCCAGCGAGAAACACATCGCCATGCGATGGTCATCATAGGTGCCAATGCCGTCGGCCGGCGTCTGCCACTGCGCGGGCGGCGTTACCTTCAGGTAGTCGGCCCCCTCTTCCACCGTCGCGCCGAGCTTGCGCAGTTCGGTCGCCATGGCCGAGATGCGATCGGTTTCCTTGACGCGCCAGCTCGCGATATTCGTGAGCGTGGTCGTGCCTTCGGCGAACAGCGCCGCCACCGCGAGCGTCATCGCGGCATCGGGAATATGGTTGCAGTCCAGTTCGATGCCATGCAGGCGGCCATCGTCGCGCTCGGTGCCGCGCACTTCGATCCAGTTGTCGCCTGCCATGACATTGGCACCCATCCGGTTGAGCGCCTCGGCAAAACGCACGTCGCCCTGGATGCTGCTCATGCCGACGCCTTCCACGCGCACCGGGCCGCCGCCGATCGCGCCGGCCGCCAGGAAATAGGAGGCCGACGAGGCATCGCCTTCCACGTAGATTTCGCCCGGCGAACGGTACACCGCGCCGGCCGGGACGATAAAGCGCTCCCAGCCTTGCCGCTCCACGTTGATGCCGAAGCGTGCAAGCAGGTTGAGCGTGATCTCGATATAGGGCTTGGAGATCAGTTCACCGATCACCTCGATCTCGATCTTGCCGTTTGCCGCCTGCGCCATCGGCAACGTCATCAGCAGCGCGGTCAGGAACTGGCTCGACACATCGCCGCGCACGCGGATCGGCGCATCGATGCGGATCTGCGCGGGACGGATATGCAAGGGCGGAAACCCTTCATTGGCGAGATAGCCGATGTCCGCGCCCACCTGGCGCAGGCCGTCCACGAGATCGCCAATTGGCCGTTCGTGCATGCGCGGCACGCCGGACAGCTTGTAGTCGCCGCCCTGCAGCGCGAGCGCGGCCGTCAGCGGGCGGATCGCCGTGCCGGCATTGCCCATGAACAGCTCGGCCGCCTTGACCGGGAAATTACCGCCCGAACCGGTCACGATGTAGTCGCTGCCTTCCTGGCGCCAGGCGACGCCGAGCGTCTTCAGCGCCTGCAGCATGACGCGGGTGTCGTCGGAATCGAGCAGGTCGCGCACGCGCGTCTCGCCGCCGGCCAGCGCAGCCAGCAGCAGCACGCGGTTCGAAATGCTCTTCGAGCCCGGCAAACGGACAGTGCCCGTGGCGCGGGTAAGAGGGCCAAGCGTCAGGTGTTCCATGGTATTCACACTAGGCACGGCTCGCGGCCGCGCCAGTTCAGGGTTCAGTATTCGCCGCGGCTGCCCGGTCGGCGCCCCATTGCAGGCGAGTCTTGCTCGCGCGCGCAAAGATGCGTTCCAGCGCCGCGCCGTCGCCCTTCTCGATCTGCGTCTTCAGATGCGTCAGCACCGACTGGTAGGTGTTCAGCTCGCGCAGCAGCGCCTCGCGGTTGGCCACACAGATATCGCGCCACATCTCCGGCGACGATGCGGCAATGCGCGTGAAATCGCGGAAGCCACCGCCTGCAAACGCCAGCTTGAGCGCTGCGTCTTCCGCATTGCCGACCTGCGCCACCAGCGCATACGACAGCACGTGCGGCAAATGGCTGACCGACGCGAACACCGCGTCGTGCTGCACGGCGGACATGACATGGCATTCGGCCCCCGCGCTTTCCCACATCGCGCGCACGGCAGCGACATCGGCACGCGAGTTTTCCTGCAGCGGGCACAGTACGGTCTTCTTGCCGACGTAAAGGTCCGCAAGCGCGGCCTCGACGCCATTGAGTTCGCGCCCCGCAATCGGATGCGCGGGAACAAACTGCGCGACCTTGTCGCCGAGCGCAGTCTTGGCCGCCATGATGACATCCGACTTGGTACTGCCCGCATCGGTCACGATCGTACCCGGCTGCAGGTGTGGTTCCAGCGCATGCAGCAACGCGAAGTTCTGCGCGACCGGCGCGCACAGCACGATCAGGCTGGCGTCGCGCGTCGCCTCTTCCAGCGAAGCGGCCTCGTCGATGACACCCAGATCCAGTGCCTTTTGCAGCGACGCGGGCGAGCGACCCACACCGACCACGGTCCCAACGACGCCCGCGCGCTTGAGCGCAAGCGCAAGCGAACCGCCAATCAGGCCGACACCGACAATCACAACACGGGAAAAATGCAGAGCGCTCACAATCTCAGCCCTCGGGGGCGGGCAATACAGGAAATTCGAAAAAGGAAATGCATGGCCGTCGCGCGGTTACTTCAGCGCGCGCTCCAGCGCCGCGATGAAGGCGGTGTTTTCGTCAGGCAAGCCGATCGTGACACGCAGCCAGCGCGGCATGCCGTAATTGCCGACGGGCCGCACGATCACGCCCTGCTTCAGCAGCGCCACGTTGACGCGCGCACCGGCGTCATCGTCATCGCCGACGCGCACCAGCACGAAGTTGCCGGACGATGGTACAAACTCAAGCCCGAGGCGCGAAAACGCTTCGACGAGCTGGGCCTTGCCCGCCCGGTTGAGTTCGGCGCTGCGCTGCAGGAATGCCGTGTCGCCAAGCGCGGCCACAGCGGCAGCCTGCGCCACGCTGTTGACATTGAACGGCTGGCGGATGCGATTCAGCAGATCCGTCAGCTCCGGCTGCGCCACGGCATAGCCGATGCGCAGCCCTGCCAGTCCGTAAGCCTTCGAGAACGTGCGCGACACCAGCAGGTTCGGATAGCGGCGAACCCACGCCACCGAATCATATTGCTGGTCGTCATCGAGATATTCGTTGTACGCCTCGTCCAGTACCACGACTACCTGGGCCGGCACCTTGGCCAGGAACGCTTCCAGCGCCGCCGCGGGCACGAACGTGCCGGTCGGGTTGTTCGGGTTGGCGATGAACACCAGACGCGTGTCGGACGTGATCGCCGCCGCCATGGCGTCGAGATCATGGCCATAATCGCGCGCCTTCACCACGATCGCGCGTGCGCCGATTTCCTGCGTCGCAAGTGCGTAGACCGCGAACGAATACTCGGCGTACACCACCGACTGGCCCGGCGTCACCAGCGCGTGTGCGGCCAGTTCGAGGATGTCGTTGCTGCCGTTGCCGAGCGTAAGCCAGTCCTGCGGCACACCGAGCTTTGCAGAGAGCGCGCCCTTCAGTTCGAAGCCGTTCGAATCGGGGTAACGCCCGAGTTCGGCAATGGCCGCGGCTGCCGCCTGTTTCGCGGACTCCGGCATGCCCAGCGGGTTCTCGTTCGACGCGAGCTTCACGATGCCGGCCTCGTCCAGGCCGAACTCGCGTGCCACCTCGGAAATCGGCTTGCCCGCGATGTAGGGCGAGATCGCCCTGACGTAATCCGGGCCGAACGGTACCTTGCCGCCTTGCTTGCCTTGCTCTGCCATCTTGCCTCCTTGCCTCTTGGCCACGCGCGTGCTTACTTGCTCGACGGGTATGACCCGAGCACCTTCAGGTACGCGGCATTGCGCCGCAGCGTCTCGATCGCGCGTGCCACCGCCGGCTCGTGCTGGTGGCCTTCCACATCCACGTAGAAGTAGTACTCCCACGCGCCACTGCGCGCGGGGCGCGATTCGAAGCGGCACATCGACACACCGTTCTCCGCCAGCGGCGCGAGCAGCTGGTAGACCGCGCCGGCCTTGTTGGGCACCGACAGGATCATCGAAGTCTGGTCGCTGCCCGATGGCTCGGTCTCGTACCGGCCAATCACGGCAAAGCGCGTGCGGTTGTGCGGATCGTCCTGGATATGCGGCCGGATGATATGGAGGTGATAGCGATTAGCCGCCGATTCGCCGGCAATGGCCGCGACCGTAGGATCTTCGCTCGCCATGCGCGCCGCCTCGGCATTGCTCGATACGGCCTGCCGCTCGAGATGCGGATAGTTGGCGGTCAGCCAGTGCTGGCACTGCGCCAGCGCCTGCGCATGCGCGCGCACGACCGTGACGCCCTTCATGTCCGGAGAAGCAGCCATCAGGTTATGGTGAACCTTCAGCGCGATTTCGCCGCTGATCTTCAGCGAGGTCTGCAGGAACAGGTCCAGCGTGCGCGACACGGCGCCTTCGGTGGAGTTCTCCACCGGGACCACGCCATACTCGACGGTCCCCGCCTCCACGGCGCGGAACACTTCGTCGATGCTCGGGCACGGCACGCCGCTCACTTCATGGCCGAAGTGCGCATACAGGGCCTGCTCCGAGAACGTACCGGCCGGGCCGAGGAAAGCGATCTCGAGCGGCTTTTCCAGTCCGCGGCAGGCCGACATCACCTCACGCCAGATCGACGCGACGCTCTCGCCGAGCAGCGGACCCGGATTGGCCGCCTGCACCTTGCGAATGACCTGCAGTTCGCGCTCGGGACGGAACACCGGCGCGCCATACTTCTTCTTTACCTCGCCGACATCGAGCGCAAGCTGCGCGCGCCGGTTCAGCATGGTCAGCAGTTCACGGTCGACGGTATCGATCTGCTCGCGCAGCGGGGCCAGTTCGGCGCCGAGCGCACGCTCAGCCTCGCTCGGGGAAGCACCGCTCTGCTGCGTCTCCTCGCGCGCGGTGTTGTTGTCTTCGCTTGTCATTTGCAGGAACCGGTTGGGCCGCTCCGCAGGAGGGGCCTGAGAATAAAACAAGGCCGCGCGCCACTCGCGCGCGGCGGTCCGCCGCAACGCCGTCAGGCAGCGCTGCGCGCGAACTCACGCATGAAATCGATCAGCGCATACACGCCCTCGATCGGCATGGCGTTGTAGATGCTGGCGCGCATGCCGCCCACGGACTTGTGGCCCTTGAGTTGCAGCAGGCCATTGGCGCGGGCCTGCTGCAGGAATGCCTCGTTGCGGGTCTCGTCAGCGAGGAAGAACGGCACGTTCATGCGCGAACGGCAGCTCGGGTCGATCTCATTGCGATAGAAATCGCTCTGGTCGAGGA
The DNA here is from genome assembly GCF_905397435.1 of Cupriavidus numazuensis. Taxonomy (GTDB): domain Bacteria; phylum Pseudomonadota; class Gammaproteobacteria; order Burkholderiales; family Burkholderiaceae; genus Cupriavidus; species Cupriavidus numazuensis. The sequence continues at coordinate 17,159 of NZ_CAJPVI010000012.1, read as the reverse complement.
AGTCGTACAGTGCCTTCGCCTTGGCGATATTGCGTTGCTCGATCGCCGGCACGCCACCCTGGCGCTTGAGCCACTTGAAGACCAGCCCCGCGATGTAGATGGCGTACGTCGGCGGCGTGTTGTACATCGAGTCATGCTCGGCGACGATACGCCAGTTAAACGCCGACGGGCACAGCGGATGAGCATGGCCCAGCAGATCTTCGCGCACGATCACGATCGTCACGCCAGCTGGCCCGATGTTCTTCTGCGCACCGCCATACATCACCTGCACGCGCGACCAGTCCACCGGACGCGACAGCATGTGGCTCGATGCATCGGCCACCACGACGCGGCCCTTGTCCTGCCCAATGTCCGGAACCTCGTGGAACTCCACGCCGCCGATCGTTTCGTTGGTGCAGAGATGCACGTAGGCGGCGTCATCCGACAGCTTCCAGTCGGCAACGGCGGGGATGTCATGGAATTTGCGGTCCGCGCTCGATGCAGCGATGTTGACCTCGCCGTAGCGCCGGGTTTCCTGCTCGGTCTTGACCGACCACGACCCGGTCACCACAAAGTCCGCCTTGGGGTGGTCGGCATTGCGCAGCCGCATCAGGTTAAGCGGCACGATCGCGTTCTCGCCGATGGCGCCGCCCTGCAGGAACAGGATGCGGAAGTTCTTCGGGATATTGAGCAGCTCACGCAGGTCTGCGGTCGTTTCCGCAAGAATGCCTTCGAACTCACGGCTGCGGTGGCTCATCTCCATGACCGACACGCCCGTCCCATGCCATGACAGCATCTCTTCTGCGGCCTGTTGCAGCACTTCAGCGGGAAGTGCGGCCGGGCCCGGGGAGAAGTTGAAGACGCGTTCGGCCAATGCACGCTGCATGCCGGCGAGGGCGGGAGTCTGTGGATCGTTCATGAACTGGAAAAGAAAAATGGCTGCCGGGGATACCCCCAAGCAGCCATTATCCCTCAAACCCGCATCCCGTTGGGCGATGCGGGCGGGCGCAGGACCTGCGCCCTGTCGCCGGAAGTTACTTCGCGGCGGCCGCGATTTCCTTCTCGGCGGCGTCGCGCATCGACTTGCCGACTTGCGGGCCGTACTTCTGCATCATCGAACCCCAGATCTCCTGGGTCGCCTTGCCCTGGTTAGCCATGAACTTCTGGCCGGTCGGCGACTTCAGGAACGTGGTCAGGTCCTTGAGTTCCTGGGCGCTGTAGTACTTGCCGAAGGCGTCGTAGTGAGCCTGGATCGCGTCCTTCCTGAAGCCATCGGTGTTGAACGCCGTACCAGCGCCATCCACCATGCGCTGCACCGCGCCGTTCTTCTTCAGCTTCTCGACAGCGGCTTGCTTCTGCTTGTCGCTCAGCGTCTTGTTCTCGACCAGTACCTGCTCCAGCACCAGCGGGGCTTCCTGCTTGGCGCCTTGCTGCCAGTTCTCTGCCTGGCCCTTCACGGCCTGGTCAGCCTGCATGACGGAAAGCAGTTCCTTGATGGCTGCCGTCTTGTCCGCATCCTGTGCGTGCGCATGCTGCGCCACCATGAACGTCGGAACGAAAGCAGCCAGAACAGCGATACGTCGATAGGTTTTGAGCATTGTGACTCCCTGGAAAATATGTCCGTTTTAGTCCGGAGCGCCATCTGGCGAGTTCCGGCTGGTGTCCTATTGTTGCAACAACTTACGAATTGGCATCGGCATCGGCGGCACCATCCGCCTCTTCCGCCTCTTCTGAGCCAGCGTTATCAGCATCGGTTTCCACGATGCGCTGCAGGCCCGAGAGCTTGGTGCCTTCGTCGACATTGATCAGCGTGACGCCCTGCGTCGCGCGGCCCATCTCGCGGATTTCGGCCACGCGGGTGCGGATCAGCACGCCGCCGGTGGTGATCAGCATGATCTCGTCATCGGGCGAAACCAGTGCAGCAGCCACCACACGGCCGTTGCGCTCGCTCGTCTGGATCGCAATCATGCCCTTGGTGCCACGGCCGTGTCGAGTGTACTCAGCGATCGGCGTACGCTTGCCGTAGCCGTTCTCGGTCGCGGTCAGGACGCTGCCCGGCGAGCCGGCTTCGGTCTGCTCCGCCGTCTCTGCCGGCGCCACCAGCATGGCGATGACGGTTTGCGACTCATCCAGGTTCATGCCGCGTACGCCACGTGCCTGGCGGCCCATCGGGCGCACGTCGTTCTCATCGAAACGCACGGCTTTGCCGGCGTCCGAGAACAGCATCACGTCATGCTGGCCATCCGTAACGGCGGCGCCGATCAGGTAGTCGCCTTCATCGAGGTCGACGGCGATGATGCCGGCCTTGCGCGGGTTCGAGAATTCCGTCAGCGCTGTCTTCTTGACCGTACCGCGCGCGGTGGCCATGAAGATGAAGTGCTCGGCGTCGAACTGGCGGACCGGCAGGATGACGTTGATCTTCTCGCCATCCGACAGCGGGAACATATTGACGATCGGCCGGCCGCGCGAGTTGCGCGAGCCTTGCGGCACTTCATAGACCTTGAGCCAGTACAGGCGACCACGGTTCGAGAAGCACAGGATGTAGTCGTGGGTGTTGGCCACGAACAGCGTGTCGATCCAGTCGTCTTCCTTGGTCGCCGTCGCGAGCTTGCCGCGTCCGCCGCGCTTCTGGGCACGGTATTCGGAAATCGGCTGGCTCTTCATATAGCCACTGTGGGACAGCGTGACCACCATGTCCTGCGGGGTGATCAGGTCCTCGGTATCCAGCTCGGTCGCATTCAGCTCGATCTGCGAGCGGCGCTCGTCGCCGAATTCCGCGCGGATAGCGGTTAGTTCGTCGGAGATGATGGTGGTAATGCGCTCCGGCCGAGCCAGGATGTCCAGCAGATCGGCGATGATCGCCATCACATCGCGGTATTCCTGGACGATCTTGTCCTGTTCGAGACCCGTGAGGCGTTGCAGGCGCATCTGCAGGATTTCCTGCGCCTGGGAATCCGACAGGCGGTACAGGCCATCGCCCTGCATGCCGAAGACCGCTGGCAGGCCATCCGGGCGGTACGACGCACGGCCACCCGGTGTGTCGGCTTCGGCACGTGCGAGCATGTCGCGCACCAGGCCCGAATCCCACGACTTCGCCATCAGCTCCTGCTTGGCGATAGGTGGCGTCGGCGCCGCCTTGATGATCGCGATGAACTCGTCGATGTTGGCCAGCGCCACGGCCAGGCCTTCCAGCACATGGCCACGCTCGCGCGCCTTGCGCAGTTCGAACACCGTGCGACGCGTCACCACTTCCCGGCGGTGCTGCAGGAAGTACTCGAGCATCTGCTTCAGGTTCAGCAGGCGCGGCTGGCGGTCGACCAGCGCCACCATGTTCATGCCGAACGTGTCCTGGAGCTGGGTGTTCTTATATAGGTTGTTGAGAACGACCTCGGGAACCTCGTTGCGCTTGAGCTCGATCACCACGCGCATGCCGGACTTGTCCGACTCGTCGCGGATGTCCGAGATGCCCTCGACCTTCTTCTCGGTGACCAGCTCGGCGATTCGCTCGAGCAGCGTGCGCTTGTTCACCTGGTACGGCAGCTCGTCGACGATGATCGCCTGGCGCTGGCCGCGGTCGATGTCCTCGAAGTGCGTGCGCGCGCGCATGACCACGCGGCCGCGACCGGTGCGGTAGCCTTCGCGCACGCCCTGAATACCGTAGATAATGCCGGCGGTCGGGAAATCGGGCGCGGGAATCAATTCAATCAGCTCATCCACCGTTGCCTGCGGATTGCGCAGCAGGTGAAGACAGCCGTCGACGATTTCATTCAGGTTATGCGGCGGGATATTGGTGGCCATGCCGACCGCAATACCCGACGAACCATTGATAAGCAGATTCGGAATTCGCGCAGGGAGAATAGCGGGCTCTTTTTCCGAACCGTCATAGTTCGGATCGAAATCGACAGTTTCCTTGTCGATGTCGTGGAGCATCTCGTGGGCGATTTTCGAAAGGCGGATTTCGGTATAACGCATTGCTGCCGCGTTATCGCCGTCCACCGAACCGAAATTCCCCTGCCCGTCGACGAGCATGTAGCGCAGGGAGAAATTCTGCGCCATGCGAACGATCGTATCGTATACAGCAGTGTCGCCGTGCGGATGGTACTTACCAATCACATCACCGACGATACGGGCCGATTTCTTGTACGCCCGGTTCCAGTCGTTGTTGAGCTCATGCATCGCATAGAGCACGCGCCTGTGAACCGGCTTCAGGCCATCCCGCACATCGGGAAGCGCCCGCCCTACGATCACGCTCATTGCGTAATCCAGATACGAGCGGCGCATTTCCTCTTCAAGGGAGACCGGAAGGGTTTCTTTTGCGAATGGATCCATTGCGGCGTGGTTTATGCGGCGGGTTTAAGCGAAAGGAGGGCCGTGTTTTCCGCTCAATGCGCGAGGGCATCCGGCGGTAGGCCAACATGCCATTCTACCATGCGCGCGGACCCGCCTCCGACCCCCTGCGCCGGCCCGACAAACCCGTTCGCGCGCGTCTCGGCCAAACCCGCAAAGCCTGATGCCACAAGGCTTTGCGGGTAGTTCAAGACCCATGTTGCACAAACACCACAGGCCTAAAAGGGGTTGATTGAATCGAATATATTTACTTCTTAGGAAACGAGCCTTGTGGCACAATTCCCCAGCGAAGAGCCAGACATTGTTCGAAGTGGAGCATACACCACATCGAGAATGTTATACTCCGAAGAATGTATGACTTGTTTTCGTCCATTTGCTCGCAGTAACCCTGCGGTGATCTCATCCTGAGAGGAGAAATATGAAAAAATTTGCCAAGCTCGCGCTCGTTGCAGCTACCGCAGTAATGGCTGCATCCGCTCAAGCCCAGTCCGTCCCCTATGAAAAGAAGGCCGTGAACGATAACTGGGGCAACGGTACGAGCGAGTACGTGTGGAAGAACGGCACGAACGAGCTCTGCTGGCGCGACAGCTCCTGGACCCCGGCTACCGCCAACGCCCTGTGCGACGGCGCGCTGGCCCCGGCCGCTGCCCCGGCACCGGCACCGGCACCGGTGGCTCCGCCGGTCGTCTCCAGCGAGAAGGTCACTTTCGCAGCTGACACCCTGTTCGACTTCGACAAGGCTGTCCTGAAGCCGGAAGGCAAGGCCAAGCTGGACGATCTGGTCTCGAAGCTGCAAGGCATCACCCTGGAAGTCATCATCGCCGTTGGCCACACCGACTCGTTCGGTTCGGACAAGTACAACGATCGCCTGTCGATCCGTCGTGCTGAGTCGGTCAAGGCTTACCTGGTGAGCAAGGGCGTTGAAGCCAACCGCGTCTACACCGAAGGCAAGGGCAAGCGCCAGCTGAAGGTCGATCCGAAGTCGTGCAAGGGCAACCGCACCGCCCAGATCGCCTGCCAGCAGCCGAACCGCCGCGTGGAAGTCGAAGTGGTCGGCACCCGCAGCGCACGTTAATCGGATTCTTTCCGATGCAAGAAAGCCCAGCGCAAGCTGGGCTTTTTTTTTGGTACAGTGGCCAGACACCCTCCTATCTGCCGGCTCAGGCACTTCGTCCGTACCGGCACTGCAAACCATGACGTCGCCTTCGCAAGTCCTGCCGGCCTCCGCTGGCAAACCCACCGGCCCCAACGCCGATCCCAAGGAAATCGACAAGTTCAGCGAGCTGGCCCACCACTGGTGGGACCCGAACAGCGAGTTCAAGCCGCTGCACGACCTGAACCCGCTGCGTCTGGGCTGGATTGACGGCATTGCCGGGCTGGCGGGCAAGAAGGTCGTGGATATCGGGTGCGGCGGCGGCATCCTGTCCGAAAGCATGGCGCGCCTTGGCGCCAATGTGCGTGGCATTGACCTCTCGACGAAGGCGCTTCGGGTGGCCGACCTGCACAGTCTCGAGTCCGGCGTTGCCGTCAACTACGAGGAGATCGCCGCGGAAGCGCTGGCGGCGCGCGAGCCGGGCAGCGTGGATGTCGTGACTTGCATGGAAATGCTTGAACATGTGCCCGATCCAGCGTCGATCGTCCAGGCGTGCGCGACTCTGGTCCGACCGGGCGGCCACGTCTTTGTTTCGACGATCAACCGCAACCTCAAGGCCTATTTGATGGCGGTCGTGGGCGCCGAGTACATCCTGCAGATGCTCCCACGTGGCACGCACGACTACGAGAAATTCATCACACCGTCCGAAATGGCCCGCTTTGCCCGCAACGCCGGACTGGATCTCGTCGAAATGCGCGGCATGACCTATAACCCGCTATCGCAGATTTATTCACTGAGCCGTGATACGGACGTCAATTACATGATGGCGTTTCGCCGGGTTGCAGAATGATGACTGGAATCGACGCCGTATTTTTCGATCTCGACGGCACGCTGGCCGACACCGCTCCGGATCTTGCCGCAGCTGCCAACCGGTTGGTCATCGAGCATGGTCGCCCGCCTGTTGCCTATGAAAAGCTGCGCCCCGTGGCGTCGCATGGCGCGCGCGGCCTGCTGGGCGCCGCTTTCGGCAAGCATCCCGACGATCCTGACTTCCCTGCCCTGCGCGACCTGTTTCTCGACTATTACGAAGCCGATATCGCCGTGCATACGCGCCTGTTCGACGGCATGCCGCAGGTACTCGATGCACTGGAAAGTGCAGGCATCCGCTGGGGCATTGTCACCAACAAGATCGCCCGATTCACGGTGCCGCTCGTGACCGCAATCGGGCTGGCGCCGCGCGCGTCTGCCGTGGTCAGCGGAGATACGACGCCCCATGCGAAGCCACATCCGGCTCCGCTGCTTCGGGCCGCGGAACTCAGCGGCGTATCGCCCCGGCGTTGTGTGTATGTGGGCGATGACTTGCGCGATATCCAGGCGGGCAAGGCAGCGGGCATGCTCACGGTCACGGCCGCGTACGGCTACTGCGGCGAAGGTGAACCGCCGGAAACCTGGGGCGCGGACTACCTCGTGCGCCACCCTGCCGAGTTGATTCCGCTGCTCATGCCGACCTGATTGGCATCTGCAAGCAAAAACGGAACCCGCCACGGCAAGTTGCGTCCAAACCGGGTACAATCCGATTTCTCATCACTGGGGCCGACCTGGTTTCGACGTGGGTTGCGAAGCAGTGGAGGGCATACCGAGGACCCGTCACCTCGTTAATCAATGGGAATGTAATAACTGCTAACGACGAACGTTACGCACTGGCAGCCTAAGGGCCGCCGTCCTCGCACTGGCTCGCTGACGGGCTAGGGTTCGCAAGAACCAGCGAGGTCATTTACGTCAGATAAGCCCCGTCGGTGTCACGACTGCGGGGATGAAAACCAAGTGACTCGCCGTCGTAGAGCGTGTTCGTCCGCGATGCGGCGGTTAAATTAAATGACAGAACTAAGTATGTAGAACTCTCTGTGGAGGGCTTGCGGACGCGGGTTCGATTCCCGCCGGCTCCACCAGTATTTCCGAAACCCAGCCTGCACAGGCTGGGTTTTTTCTTGCCTTCGCTTCGTCTCTCGTACGGTTGGCCGCTCGTTCCGGCGACTACAATACCGTCCTGCAGCCCGCCTCGTCGCCTAGCCATGTCCGACTATCCCCGCTTCACCATCAACCGCGCCCTGGTCGCGATCGTTCCCGAGCAGCCGTTTCTGGACTGGATTCAGGCGGTAGATCCGGAGCCCGTGCCAAACCTGACACTCGAACATATTCGCGAGGACCAGAGCGTTTTCCTGTTGCCCGAGGAGATTGCGGACACCACCGACAGCGCCCGCCATTGGGTGGAAAAGCGCTGGCGCGGCTTCTTCGAATTCATGCTCGCCGAGTGGTTCGACGAGTCACTGTGGCCCGAGACCCTGTCGCTGCAGATGTTCCGCGACTGGTTCAGCGTGCACTATCACTCGTCGGTCTTCGACATGGTCCCGGACATCCCGCTGATGCATGACGACATGGACGAAGACGACGACGGCGAGGAACTGCTGCACTGAGGCGGCGGCCCCGCCCCAACGCAACCGCTCAGAGGAAGCGGTCCAGGATCTTGCGGCTGGCCCGGTCCAGCGCCATCAGGTCGCGGATCAGGTAGTGGATGCCGTGGTTGTCTGAAATCAGCAACGTGGTGCCCGCCAGGCGGCGGATATCTTCCTCGCCGCGCAGCACCAGCGTGGTCTGGCCACGGTCGGTCTGCACGGTCCACTCGCTCGGCGTAGAGAACGTCGACACGCTGACGATGCGCCGGATCTCCGGCATGAACTCGCGCGCAGCCAGTTCTTCTTCGACCATGGCGCGTTGCGGCGCGGGCAGACGATCGAGCCGCGCAATCCAGGCCAGTTCATGGCCATCCGTGCTCATCATGCCGATGCCATCATCGGGCGCGCCGATCGGGAATGCGCGCACGGGGACCACGCCCTCGTGCGCCGTGCCATCGCCAAGTGTCAGCACCAGGCGGCCAAAGCCATTGCGGGTCAGCGTGAATTCCGTGTCAGGCATCTCACTCGCTTGAAGATTGGCATCATTGAGCATTGGCAGCCTCCGCTTCCCTCGCAAGCACCTGGCTTTCGCTCTCGGTGTCGTCGTCCTCGGTATCGACATTGCGCGCTTGCGCCTGGTACAGCTTGTAGTAGGCGCCCTCTTTCGCGAGCAGTTCGTCGTGGCCGCCAACTTCGACGATCTTGCCGCGGTCCATCACCACGAGGCGATCGGCCTTGCGCAGCGTCGAAAGCCGGTGCGCGATCGCGATGGTGGTCCGTCCCTGCACAAGGTTGTCGAGCGCCTTCTGGATTTCCTTCTCGGTCTGCGTATCCACCGATGACGTGGCCTCGTCCATGATCAGGATGCGCGGATTGATCAGCAGCGCGCGCGCGATCGAAATACGCTGGCGCTCGCCGCCGGACAGCGCTTGCCCGCGTTCGCCGACGAGCGAGTCATAGCCGTGCGGCAGGCGCAGGATAAATTCGTGCGCGTGCGCGGCGCGCGCTGCCGCGACGATTTCCTCGCGCGTCGCATCGGGCTTGCCGTAAGCAATGTTCTCGGCGATCGTGCCGAAGAACAGGAACGGCTCCTGCAGCACCAGGCCGATATGGCGACGGTATTCCGACACCGGCAGCGAGCGGATGTCGATGCCATCGACGCGGATCGCACCTTCGGACACGTCATAGAAGCGGCAGATCAGGTTGACCAGCGTACTCTTGCCCGAGCCGCTGTGGCCGACCAGGCCGATCATCTCGCCCGGCGCGATCGACAGATCCAGCCCTCGGATCACCGCGCGGTTGCCGTAGCGGAAGCCGAGGTCGCGCATCTCGATGGCGCCCTCTACCTTGTCCAGCTTTGCCGGGCGCACGGGCTCGGGCACGCTCGAAACATGGTCGAGAATATCGAAGATGCGCTTCGCGCCCGCCGCAGCCTTCTGCGTGACCGAGACAATCCGGCTCATCGAGTCGAGCCGCGTGTAGAAGCGGCTGATGTACGTGAGGAAGGCCACCAGCACACCGACCGTAATGGCGCTGTGCGACACCTGCCAGATGCCGAACACCCACACCACCAGCAGGCCGATTTCCGTGAGCAGCGTGACGGTCGGCGTGAACAGCGACCATACCGCGTTCACGCGATCGTTAATGGCGAGGTTGTGCTTGTTGGCTTCGCGGAACCGGGCGACCTCACGCTTTTCCTGCGCGAATGCCTTGACCACGCGGATGCCAGGAATCGTGTCGGCCAGCACATTGGTGATCTCCGACCAGATCCGGTCGATCTTCTCGAAGCCATGGCGCAGCCTGTCGCGCACGAGGTGGATCATCCAGGCGATGAACGGCAGCGGCACCAGCGTCACGAGCGCGAGCCACGGGTTGATCGACACCAGGATCACCGCCGTCATCACGATCATCAGCACGTCGGTCGCGAAGTCGAGCAGGTGCAGCGACAGGAAGACGCAGATGCGGTCGCTTTCCGAGCCGATGCGCGCCATCAGGTCGCCCGTACGCTTGCCGCCGAAATACTCGAGCGACAGCTTCAGCAGATGTTCGTAGGTGGTGGTGCGCAGGTCCGCGCCGATGCGTTCCGACACGCGCGCCAGCAGGTAAGTGCGCGCCCAGCCCAGGCTCCATGCCACCAGCGCCGCGCCGAGCAGCCCTGCCAGGTACACGCGTACGAGGTCGTAGTTGATCGGCACCCCGTTCTGGAACGGGATCAGCACCTTGTCCATCAGCGGCATGGTCAGGTACGGCGGCACCAGCGTGGCCGCGGTGGACAGCAGCGTCAGCATGAAGCCGGTGAGCAATTCCCAGCGGTACGGGCGCGCAAAACGCCACAGGCGCAGCAGTGCCCATGTCGACGACGGGGTTTCCAGCTCGCGGCTGCACTGCGGGCATTCTTCCTCGCCCGGTGGCAGGGGTGCCTTGCACGTGGGGCACAGCACTTCGCCATCGTCCTGCGGGGCGGCGGAAACAGCCCTATCGCGGCGTGCTTCGAACTGATCCACCAGCCGCAGCGCGGCGGGATTGTAACCAAGCGTGTAGCGCCAGCTGGCGAGCCGGCCCCCGGTATCGCAGAGTTCCAGGGTGCCGACGCCGGCGTGGTCGGTATGGGCCAGGCGCAGGCCCGGCTCGATGGCCCATTCCCGCACACTTTTTTCACCGGGAGCGCGGGCCAGAAGCCGCTGGTCCGTCACAACCAGCCACCCTTGGGTAAAATGCAGCCTCGCGTCGAGGTCGAGTTCCAGTCCAGCCAGAACGGTCTCGCCGGGACGAAGCGTCGCGCCGGCTTCGGCACGCCACGGCTCCTCCGGGGCGAGGCTTTGAGAGACAGGCAGGGAAGACTGGGTCATTGTCGGCGCGCCTTGCAGCGTCCAGCGGAAACGGACATAACTTGAAACAATTTAGAATGGCCGCACTCTGGCGGCCGGCGATTTTGCCCGCAAGTATACATAACGCCAACCAGCGGGTGCTCCTGATGCATTGCACAATCGGATGTCAGCTAAAGAAGTCAACCTGACGTATGCTGTAACGTTATTGAAAGGTTAGGCTTCCATTTCTCGGGCGGTCCCGCCCATTGCCTCAAGCTAAATCAATGAAAAAGAAGGACATTGAGATTTTCGATGTCATGTCGCTGCGCGGCCCGAATATGTGGACATATCGGCCCGTGCTGGAGGCGTGGGTCGATATCGGGGAGCTGGAGGATTTTCCCTCCAACACGATTCCGGGGTTCTATGAACGGCTGTCGACGTGGCTGCCCTCGCTGATCGAGCATCGCTGCAGCATCGGCGAGCGCGGCGGCTTCCTGCAGCGCCTCAAGGAAGGCACGTGGCCGGGCCATATCCTGGAGCACGTGACGCTTGAGCTGCAGAACCTGGCTGGCATGCCCGGCGGCTTCGGCAAGGCGCGCGAGACGCCGATCCGCGGCGTCTACAAGGTGATCGTGCGCGCCTGGCATGAGGAAGTCACGCGCGCCGCGCTGTTCGCGGCGCGCGACCTGGTCATGGCCGCGATCGAGGACCGTCCGTTCGACGTGCCCGCCGCTGTGGACAACCTGCGCCGCCTGGTCGACGAGCACTGCCTCGGTCCGAGCACGGCCTGCATCGTCGATGCCGCGGACGACCGCGACATCCCGTCGATCCGCCTGTCCGACGGCAACCTCGTGCAGCTTGGCTACGGCGCGCGTTCGCGCCGCATCTGGACGGCCGAGACCGACCGTACCAGCGCCATCGCCGAAAGCATCTCGCGCGACAAGGACCTGACCAAGAGCCTGCTGGAATCGTGCGGCGTGCCGGTGCCGGAAGGCCGCATGGTCGAGTCGCCCGAAGACGCGTGGGAAGCCGCCGAGGACATCGGCGTGCCGGTGGTGGTCAAGCCGTACGACGGCAACCATGGCCGCGGTGTCTTCACCAACCTGGTGACGCGCGAGGAAGTCGAGACCGCCTACGCCGTTGCCATCGAGGAAGGCAACGGCGTGATCGTCGAGCGCTTCGTACCCGGCAACGAACACCGCCTGCTGGTGGTGGGTGGCCGCCTGGTCGCCGCTGCGATGGGCGAAACGGCCAGCGTAGTGGGCGACGGCAAGTCGACCATCGAGCAACTGATCGAACTGCAGATCAACTCGGACCCACGCCGTGGCAGCACCGAAGACCATCCGCTGAACCGCGTGCGCCTTGACTCTGCCGCCCGTCTGGAGCTGAAGCGCCAGAACATGGATGGCGAGTCGGTGCCGCCCGCAGGCAAGACCGTGCTGATCCAGCGCACCGGCAACGTGGCGTTCGACGTGACCGACCGCGTGCACCCGAGCGTGGCAGCGAATGCCGCGCTGGCTGCGCGCGTGGTCGGCCTGGACATCGCGGGCGTCGATCTGGTGGCCGAAGACATTTCGCGACCGCTGGCCGAACAGCGCGGCGCCATCGTCGAAGTCAACGCGGGCCCCGGCCTGCTCATGCACCTCAAGCCGGCAGAAGGCACGCCGCGCCCGGTGGGCCGCGCCATCGTCGATCACCTGTTCCCCGAGGCCGACGACACGTATCCCGGCCGCATCCCGGTGGTTGGCATTACCGGCACCAACGGCAAGACGGTTGTGGCCAAGCTGGTCGCGCGCCTGCTGCAACTGTCGGGCAAGCACACCGGCCTCGCGTGCAGCGACGGCCTGTTCCTGGACCGTCGCCTGGTCCAGGGCGGCGACCGCGGCAACTGGGACGCCGGCCACCGCATCCTGATGAACCGCGCGGTCGAAGCCGCCGTGTTCGAGAACGACAGTGGCGCGATCCTGTCCGAAGGTCTCGTCTATGACCGCTGCCAGGTCGGCGTGGTCACCAACTTCGACACGCCCGACCATATGGGCGACTACTACGTCGAAGACGAAGACCGCATGTTCAACGTGCTGCGCACGCAGATCGACGTGGTCCTCAAGAACGGCGCCGCGGTGCTCAACGCGCGCGACGAGCGCGTGGTCGAGATGGCCGAGCTGTCGGACGGCGACGTGATCTTCTTCGGCCTGTCTGCCGAGCTGCCGGCGATCGTCGCGCATCGCGCCAAGGGCAAGCGCGCGGTGTTCGTGCGCGACGGCAAGGTCGTGCTGGCCACCGGCAACAGTGAAACGCCGCTGACCGATGTCGCCGCAATTCCGGTGACCTATGCCGGCCGCGTGTCCTTCCAGGTCGAGAACGTGCTGGCGGCTGTGGCGACAGGCTGGGCGCTGGGCATCTCCAATGACCTGATCCGCGCCGGCATCGTGACGTTCGACGTCGGCCAGGTCGATGTGCCGGGCCGCTTCACGCTGTTCGAGCGCAATGGCGCCACGGTGATCGTGGACGACGCGCACAACGCACCGGCGCTTGAGGCGCTCGCCACCGCGCTGGACCGCTTCCCTGCGGAGCGCCGCATGATCGTCTACGGTGCCGGTGTGCAACGCCGCGACGAAGACATGGTCCGCCAGGGCAAGGTCATTGGCGCCACGTTCGACCGCGTGTTCCTGTGCGAGGACCGCAGCGTCAAGCGCGCGCTGCCTGATGCCGAGGCGCGCGCCCTGCTCAAGCAGGGGCTGTACGAAGGCCGCCGCGTCACCAAGATCATCGACGAAGGCTCGCGCCAGGACGCCATTGAAACCGCGCTCGGCCAGCTGGTGGCCGGCGACCTGCTGGTCCTGCAGAGCGACGAAGGCGCTACCGCTGCCACCGTCGACCGCGTGCACCAGTGGATGGGCCAGCCCCCGCGCCGCGCCTGACGGCCCGAAGAAGAACGGATACCAGAATCTATGGAAGTCTCTCGCATCCGGGCCCTGCGCGGCCCGAACCTGTGGTGCCGCCACACCGCCGTCGAGGCGATCGTGGCCTGTCCCGAGCCGTCGGACATGGTCGCCACCCTGCCCGGCTTTGAAGACCGCCTGCGCGCGCGCTTTCCCGACATCGGCCCGCTGCATCCGGATGAGGACGCCGGCGAGCTGTCGCTCGCGCACGTGCTCGAAGCGGCTACCCTGCGCCTGCAGGCCGCGGCCGGCTGCCCGGTCACGTTCAGCCGCACTGCGCAGACCGTCGAGCCGGGCACCTACCAGGTGATCGTGCAGTACAGCGAGGAAGAAGTCGGCCGCCTGGCGTTCGATCTGGCCCAGGCGCTGTGCCTGGCCGCGCGCGACGATGCCCCGTTCGACCTCGACGACGCGCTGCACCGCCTGCGCGAACTCGACGAAGACGTGCGCCTCGGGCCCAGCACGGGCTCGATCGTCTACGCGGCCGTGGCACGCGGCATTCCGTACCGCCGCCTGACGCAGGGTTCGATGGTGCAGTTCGGCTGGGGCAGCAAGCAGCGCCGCATCCAGGCTGCCGAAACCAGCGCGACCAGCGCCGTGGCCGAATCGATCGCGCAGGACAAGGAACTGACCAAGAGCCTGTTGCATGCGGCCGGCGTACCGGTGCCGCTGGGCCGTTCGGTGCGCAGCGCCGAGCAAGCCTGGGAAGCCGCGCAGGAAATCGACGCGCCCGTGGTCGTGAAGCCGCGCGACGGCAACCAGGGCAAGGGCGTGGCGGTGCGCATCCGCACGCGCGAGGAAGTGATGACGGCGTACGAAGTGGCGTCCGACATCAGCTCCGACGTGATCGTCGAGCGCTACATCCCGGGCCATGATTTCCGCCTGCTGGTGGTCGGCAAGCACCTCGTTGCCGCCGCGCGCCGCGATCCGCCGCAAGTGATCGGCGATGGCGCGCATACCGTCCGCCAGCTCGTCGAGGAAGTGAACCGCGACCCGCGCCGTGGCGAAGGCCATGCGACCTCGCTGACCAAGATCCGTTTTGACGACATCGCGCTTGCCACGCTGGCCAAGCAAGGCCTGACCGCCGAGTCCGTGCCTCCGAAGGGCACGCGCGTGGTCCTGCGCAACAACGCCAACCTGTCGACCGGCGGCAGCGCCACCGACGTGACCGACGACGTCCACCCGGATATCGCCGCGCGCGCGGTCGCCGCTGCACAGATGGTCGGCCTCGACATCGCCGGCGTGGACGCCGTGTGCGAGACCATGCTGAAGCCGTTCGAGGAACAGGCCGGCGGCATCGTCGAAGTCAACGCCGCGCCGGGCCTGCGTATGCACCTGCAGCCGTCGTACGGCAAGGGCCGCGCGGTCGGCGAAGCGATCGTGTCGACCATGTTCTCCGACGGTGACGATGGCCGCATTCCGGTGGTCGCGGTATCGGGCACCAATGGCAAGACCACCACGGTTCGCCTGATCACGCACCTCATGGCCACGAGCGGCCTGCGCATGGGCATGACCGGCACCGACGGCGTGTATATCCGTGGCGAACGCATCGACACCGGTGACTGCAGCGGCCCGCGCAGCGCGCGCAACGTGCTGCTGCACCCGGACGTGGATGCTGCCGTATTCGAGACCGCACGCGGCGGCCTGCTGCGCGAGGGCCTGGCCTTCGACCGCTGCGATGTGGCCGTGGTCACCAACGTCGGTGAAGGCGACCACCTGGGCCTGTCCTTCATCAGCACGGTGGAAGACCTGGCCGTGCTCAAGAGCGTGATCGTGCAGAACGTGGCGCCTCACGGCATGGCCGTGCTCAACGCCGCGGATCCGATGGTGGTGCGCATGGCTGATGCCTGCCCGGGCCTGGTGACCTTCTTCGCGCACGACCCGGGCCAGCCGGCCATGGCTACGCACCGTGCCCAGGGCAAGCGCGTGGTGTTCGTCGACGGCGATCACATCGTGGCGTCGGAAGGCGACAACGAAATGCGCATCCCGCTGGCCGAGATCCCGCTCACGCGCAATGGCACGATCGGCTTCCAGGTCGAGAACGCCATGTCGTCGATCGGCGCGGCGTGGGCGCTCGGCATCGACTGGGCCATCATCCGCCGCGGCCTGGCCACCTTCGTCAACGACGCGCAGACGGCTCCGGGCCGCTTTAACGTGTTCGACTACCGCGGCGCGACGCTGATCGCCGACTACGGCCACAACCCGGATGCCATCCAGGCGCTGTGCAACGCTGTGCAGACCATGCCGGCCAAGCGCCGCGTGGTGGTGATCAGTGGCGCAGGCGACCGGCGCGACGAGGACATCCGCAAGCAGACGCAGATCCTCGGCGGCGTGTTCGACGAGGTCATCCTGTACCAGGACCAGTGCCAGCGCGGCCGCGCCGATGGCGAGGTGCTGGCGCTGCTGCGCGAAGGCCTGCAAGGTGCCACACGCACCAGCACGGTCGAAGAGATCCGCGGCGAGTTCGTGGCGATCGACACGGGGCTGTCGCACCTGCAGCCGGGCGACCTCTGCCTGATCCTGGTGGACCAGGTCGACGAAGCGCTCGCGCACATCGCCGGTCGCGTCGCGCAGGGTTAAGCAAGCATCCTGGATGCACAAAGGGCCAGTCTTTCGGACTGGCCCTTTTTTATGATTCTTCGACGTATTGTGGGGGTGTCGTTCTTGGCATGCGCTGCGGTTTCGCCGGCGTAGCCGGCGAGTCACTTTTTGTCCGAGCGACAAAAAGATGGAATGAACGCGCCCCGGCCCACTAAGCAGAAGGCACCGGCAATTCAGTTGTAGATCTGGGGAACGTGAGCGAGTAGGCGGGCCCTCCATCGCAAAACGGCATCGATGTGCCAAAGTGGAAGTGTCTGCAACCACGTGGATGGAGGGACCCGAGATGAATGCTACGACTTATGGCCTGGACATTGCAAAGACTGTCTTCCAACTCTATTGGGTTGAGCCGTCGGGGAAGAGTTTCAACCGGAGCTTCAGTCGCCCGAAACTGATCGAGTTCCTGGCGAGGCGTGAGCCGGGCCGCGTGGTGCTCGAGGCGTGTGGCAGCGCACACTGGTGGGCCCGTCAGTTGCGAGCGCTGGGGCATGAGGCGGTGCTGCTGCATGCCAGCTATGTGCGTCCGTTCGTGCAGAGGAACAAGACGGATGCGGCCGATGCGAAGGCGATCTGGACGGCGGCACAGCAGCCGGACATGCCGGTGGTGGCCGCGAAGACCGAGGCCCAGCAGTGCATGCTCGGGCTGCACTCCCTGCGTCAGTTGCGCGTCAAGATACGCACCATGCTGGTCAACCAACTGCGTGGGTTGCTCTACGAATTTGGCGTCTCGATCCGGCCGGGAATGCGTGCGGGGCTGCAGGAGATCGTGCAGCGGATGGACGAAATCGAGCAGAGCCTGCCGCCAGTGCTGTTCATGTGCGCGCGCGAACAATTGCAGAGCCTCGCACAGCTCGATGAGGTAATTGGCCGGCTGGAGCAGCACATCGAAACCCTGGGGCGGGAGGACCGCTCCTGCCGGGCCATTCTGGCGATCCCGGGG